>JBKPSU010000145.1:0-25507 GCA_046735135.1 Actinomycetota bacterium | reverse complement strand
AGCCCGCCCGAACCAAATCCCGGGCAATCAACCAACTCGAATCCCTCGGCTACCGAGTCACTCTGGAACCACTCACCGAATCCGCCTAACCCACCACCCAGCCAGGTCACCCGTTGTGGTCACCCAATTTTCGTGTCAGTCCAACTGGGCGATCCGCCACGCGAACAGGTGCCCGCAGGCCGTGATGAGGCTTAGCCCCTGCTGATAACCGTAAAATGGACGAGATTAGGAGGTGAACAATGGGTAGTGCCGACGACCGTCGGTTCGAGGTATTACGTGCCATCGTCGCGGACTTCGTCTCAACCAAGGAGCCGATCGGCTCGAAATCACTCGTCGAACGGCACAACCTGGGCGTCTCGAGCGCGACCGTGCGCAACGACATGGCCGTTCTCGAGGCGGAGGGTTACATCACCCAGCCGCACACCAGCTCGGGCCGGGTCCCGACGGAGAAGGGCTACCGTGAGTTCGTCGACCGGCTCGAGGACATCAAGCCGCTGTCGACGTCCGAGCGTTCCGCGATCCTGCGGTTCCTCGAGTCCGGCGTCGACCTGGACGACGTGCTGCGCCGCGCGGTGCGGCTGCTGGCTCAGCTGACCAGGCAAGTCGCGGTCGTGCAGTACCCGACACTGTCCACCTCGACTGTCCGCCATCTCGAGGTCGTGGCCTTGACACCTGCCCGGCTTCTGCTCGTGGTGATCACCGACACCGGCCGCGTCGACCAGCGCATGGTCGAGCTCGGCGACACCATCGACGAGCATCAGGTCGGCCAGCTGCGCGAGATGCTCGGCCAGGCGCTCGAAGGCAAGCGGCTCGCCGCGGCGTCGGTTGCGGTGTCCGATCTGGCCGTTCACATGGACGGCTCGGGCGGCATCGGTGACGCGATCGGGCGGTCGGCGACGGTCCTGCTGGAATCGCTGGTCGAGCACAGCGAGGAGCGGCTGCTGCTGGGTGGCACCGCCAACTTGACCCGCAACACCGCCGACTTCGGCGGGTCGCTGCGGTCGGTCCTCGAAGCGCTCGAGGAGCAGGTGGTGGTGCTGCGGCTGCTGGCAGCACAGCAGGAGGCGGGCAAAGTCACCGTGCGCATCGGGCACGAGACCGAGGCCGAGGAGATGGCGGGCACTTCTGTGGTCACCACCACTTACGGCAGTATGGGCAAGGTCTACGGCGGCATGGGTGTGCTCGGACCCACACGAATGGACTATCCGGGAACTATCGCTAATGTCGCAGCGGTTGCTCTGTACATAGGCGAAGTCTTAGGCAGCCGATAAGCGCCGCGCACGCGAGAAGCACAGCGGCAGGGGAAGGTCAGGGAGTGGCACGCGATTATTACGGCCTGCTCGGGGTGAGCAAGGGCGCCAGTGATTCGGAGATCAAGCGCGCCTACCGCAAGCTGGCCCGTGAGCTGCATCCCGACGTCAACCCCGACGAGCAGGCGCAGGCCCGCTTTCAGGAGATCAGCGTCGCCTACGAGGTGCTCAGCGACCCGGAGAAGCGCCGCATCGTCGACCTCGGTGGCGATCCGCTGGAGTCGGTGGGTGGCGCGGGCAACGGCTTCGCCGGCTTCGGTGGGCTCGGCGACGTGTTCGAGGCCTTCTTCGGCGGCGGTGCCACATCGCGCGGGCCCATCGGCCGGGTCCGGCCTGGTGCCGACTCGCTGTTGCGGATGCGCCTGGACCTCTCCGAATGCGCCACCGGCGTGGCCAAGCAGGTGACCGTCGACACCGCTGTGCTGTGCGACCTCTGTCAGGGCAAGGGGACTCACGGCAAGTCGACGCCGACCACGTGCGACACCTGCGGCGGGCAGGGCGAGATCCAGACCGTCCAGCGCTCGCTGCTCGGGCAGGTCATGACGTCGCGGCCATGCCCGGTCTGCGGCGGGGTCGGCGAGGTCATCCTCGACCCCTGCCACCGCTGCGGCGGCGACGGCCGCGTGCGGGCCCGTCGCGAGATCAGCGTGAAGATCCCGGCGGGGGTCGCCGACGGCATGCGGGTGCGGCTGGCGGCCCAGGGCGAGGTCGGTCCCGGCGGTGGCCCCGCGGGCGACCTCTACGTCGAGGTCCACGAAAAACAGCACGACATCTTCGTCCGCGACGGCGACGACCTGCACTTCACGATTTCGGTGCCGATGGTCGACGCGGCGCTGGGCACGACGGTCACCGTCGACGCGATCATCGACGGACCGACAGAGATCACCATTGCCGCGGGCACCCAGCCCGGCTCGGTGACGACACTGCGCGGTCACGGCATGCCGCATCTGCGCTCCGGGGTGCGCGGCGATCTGCATGCACACATCGAGGTGGTGGTTCCGTCGCGGCTCGACCACCAGGACATCGAGCTGTTGCACAAGCTGAAGGAAAACCGCACCCGAGACGCCGCCGAGGTGAGGTCCACCCAGACCACCGGTGGCGCCGGCGGCGGGCTGTTCAGCAAGCTGCGCGAAACCTTCACCGGCCGCTAGCCGCGGCGATGTCCGCGGCGCTTTTTTACGTCAGCATCCTGCCTGCCGTTGGTGAGCTGGCCGTCGTCGACGGTGACGAAGGCTTCCACGCTGCCAGCGTGCGGCGGATCCGACCGGGCGAGCTCCTCGACCTCGGCGACGGCGCAGGCGCGATGGCGCACTGCGTCATCGAGGACGTCGGCAAGGGCACGCTGTCGGCGCGGGTGCTGGACCGCTGGACCGTCGAACCCGCCGCCCCGAAGGTCACCGTGGTGCAGGCGCTGCCGAAATCCGACCGTTCCGAACTGGCCATCGAGCTGGCCACCGAGGCAGGGGCGGATGCCTTCGTGGCCTGGCAGGCGGCCCGCTGTGTGGCGCGCTGGGACATCGGCCGCGCCGACAAGGGGCTTCGGCGCTGGCGTACGGTTGCGCGGGCCGCCGCCCGCCAGTCCCGTCGCCCGCACATCCCGTCCGTCACGGGCGTGGTGACGACCGCCGAGCTGATCGCGGCGGTCCGTGATGCCGTCGCCGTGCACACGACGGTACTCGCGCTGCACGAGTCGGCGACCGAGCCGCTGACGAAACTGCCTCTGGCACAGGCGCATTCACTGATGCTGGTGGTGGGCCCCGAGGGTGGCCTTGCCGACGACGAGGTCACCGCGCTTACTGATGCGGGGGCGACCGCGGTGCGGATGGGGCCGACCGTGCTGCGAACCTCGACAGCAGCGGCCGTCGCGCTGGGTGCGCTGGGGGCCCTGACCGCGCGCTGGGATTGACGCCGACCAGGTGCTTCCGGTGGCCGATGAACGTGCCGGCGTTCCTCCGACCGGCAGGCCCGTGCGACTTCCTGTGGTCGTGGTGATGGGGTTCGACGACGGCAAGGTGGCGTTCGAGCGGATCTACTGGGACCAGGCCTCGGCGCTCGTGCAGGTCGGCCTGCTCGACGAGTCGAAACTGCCGGTCACGGGTGTCGCTCAGGCCGAAAAGGTGCTCGACAAGGATCTGCCCTCCAATGAGCTGCTGAAACGGGGCGGTTAAGCATTGGGATGCGTCCCTGCCCGGCGGTAAACTGGGTGTTGAGCAGCAAAGCACCAGCCAAGAACCCCAGAAAGCAGGCAGAAAGCCCCACGTGACGCCCAGCGAGACGAACGCTGACTCGGCCGCACCGGTCCGCAGCAGTATCAATGTTCCGCCCGACCTCGTCGTGGGCCTGCTTGGTTCCGCCGACGAGAATCTGCGCGCCCTCGAGCGCATTCTGGCGGCCGATATCCATGCCCGCGGTAACGCGCTCACGTTGTCTGGGGAGCCCGCCGACGTGGCGCTCGCCGAGCGAGTGATCTCCGAGCTGATCGCGATCGTGGCCAGCGACCAGCCGCTGACTCCAGAAGTGGTGCGGCACAGCGTCGCGATGCTGACAGGCACCGAGGAGGAGTCGCCCGCCGAGGTGCTGACGCTGGACATTCTGTCGCGGCGCGGCAAGACGATCCGGCCGAAGACGCTGAACCAGAAGCGATATGTGGACGCCATCGACGCGCACACCATCGTCTTCGCCATTGGCCCGGCGGGCACCGGCAAGACGTATCTGGCGATGGCCAAGGCCGTCCGCGCGCTGCAGACCAAGCAGGTGTCGCGCATCATCCTCACCCGCCCAGCGGTGGAAGCCGGTGAGCGCCTTGGCTTTCTGCCGGGCACGCTGAGCGAGAAGATCGACCCGTATCTGCGGCCGCTGTACGACGCGCTGCACGACATGATGGATCCCGAGCTGATCCCAAAACTGATGAGTGCAGGCGTCATCGAGGTGGTGCCGCTGGGGTATATGCGGGGACGAACGTTGAACGACGCCTTCATCATTCTCGACGAGGCGCAGAACACCACCGCCGAGCAGATGAAGATGTTCCTGACGCGCCTTGGGTTCGGTTCGAAGATGGTGATCACCGGGGATATCACGCAGATCGACCTGCCCGGCGGCGCCAATTCGGGTCTGCGGGCTGCGGTTCAGATTCTCGACGGCATCGATGACATCCACGTCGCCGAACTCACCAGTTCCGACGTGGTGAGGCATCGGCTGGTGTCCGAGATCGTCGACGCCTACGCGAAATTCGAGGAACCCGGGCTGATGAACCGCGCGCAGCGCCGTGCCTCGGGCAATCGGCCTCGGCGATAAGCGGAGCGATTCAGTTTCATGAGTATTGAAGTTTCCAACGAGTCAGGTCTCGACGTCTCGGAAGACGAACTCGTCAGCGTCGCCCGTTTCGTCATCAGGAAGATGAAAGTGCATCCCGCGGCGGAACTTTCGATGGTGCTGCTGGACACCGCGGCGATGGCTGACCTGCACATGCGATGGATGGATCTGCCGGGACCGACCGACGTGATGAGCTTCCCGATGGACGAGCTCGAGCCGGGCGGCAGGCCCGATGCGCCCGAGCCGGGCCCCTCGATGCTCGGCGACATCGTGCTGTGCCCGGAGTTCGCGTCGCAGCAGGCACGCGCGGCCGGACACACGCTGGGCCAGGAGCTCGCGCTGCTGACCGTGCACGGTGTGCTCCATCTGCTCGGCTATGACCATGCCGAACCGGACGAAGAGAGAGAGATGTTCGCGTTGCAGCGCCAACTGCTCGAAGAGTGGGTGGGCGATCAGGTCGAGGCTTACCACCAGGACCGCCAGACCGAAAAGGATCGTCGGCTGCTGGACAAATCTCGCTACTTCGACGAGCCGTGACCGGCATAGGTTCGCTTCTCGGCGCGATCGCGCTGATCTTCTTCGGTGGCCTGTTCGCGGCCATCGACGCCGCCATCAGCACGGTGTCCATCGCGCGGGTCGACGAGTTGGTGCGCGACGAACGGCCAGGCGCGGTCCGGCTGGCACGGGTGATCCACGAACGGCCACGCTTCATCAATCTCGTTGTCCTGCTGCGGATCGCGTGCGAGATCACCGCGACCGCGCTGCTGGTGGATTACCTCTACGAGCACCTCGGGCTGGATTGGGGTCTGGTCCTCGCCGCCGCGATCATGGTCGTGGTCAGCTTCGTGGTGATCGGCGTGGGTCCGCGGACCATCGGCAGGCAGAACGCCTACACGATCGCGCTCGCTTCGGCCGTTCCGCTGCAGGCGATCTCGGTGCTGCTGACGCCGATCAGCCGGCTACTGGTGTTGATCGGCAACGCGCTGACGCCGGGTCGCGGGTTCCGCAACGGACCGTTCGCCTCGGAAATCGAGCTGCGTGAGGTCGTCGATCTGGCCCAGCAGCGCGGCGTGGTCGCCGACGACGAGCGGCGGATGATCCAGTCGGTGTTCGAGCTGGGCGACACTCCGGCCCGCGAGGTGATGGTGCCGCGCACCGAGATGGTGTGGATCGAGAACGACAAGACCGCGGGCCAGGCGACGTCACTTGCCGTGCGCAGCGGGCATTCCCGCATCCCGGTAATCGGGGAGAACGTCGACGACATCGTCGGCGTCGTCTATCTGAAGGACCTCGTCGAGCGCACCTACTACTCGAACAACGGCGGCCGCGACACCAAGGTGTCCGAGGTGATGCGCTCGGCGGTTTTCGTGCCCGACTCCAAACCGTTGGATGCGCTGCTGAACGAAATGCAGCACGACCGCAACCACATGGCGCTGCTGGTCGACGAATACGGTGCGATCGCCGGCCTGGTCACCATCGAGGACGTGCTGGAGGAGATCGTCGGCGAGATCGCCGACGAGTACGACACCGACGAGGTCGCGCCGGTGGAACAACTGGGGGACAAACGCTATCGGGTGTCGGCCCGGCTACCCATCGAGGATCTCGGCGAGCTGTATGACATCGATTTCGACGAGGACCTCGACGTCGACACCGTCGGCGGACTGCTGGCGCTGGAACTGGGACGCGTCCCCCTGCCCGGCGCCGAGGTGACGTGGGACGGTCTGCGGCTGCGCGCAGAAGGCGGCCCCGACCACCGCGGCCGCCTGCGCATCGGCACAATTCTGGTCAGCCCCACATCGCCGGAGGAGGATGACGATGTCTGAACTCGACGGCGAGGACGCCAAGCTCGTTGTGCTGGCCCGCGGCGCGATGGGCCGGGCCGAGGCGAGTGACGGTGCGGCCGTTCGTGATCAGGACGGACGCACGTATGCAGGTGCGCCGGTCGCCCTCGATGCGCTGTCGCTGACCGCGCTGCAGGCTGCGGTGGCCGCGGCGGTGTCGAGCGGAGCCACGGGTCTGGAGGCGGCCGTGCTGGTGGGCGGGTCGGCCGACGACGAGGGGGTGGCCGCCGTGCGCGAGCTGTCCGGCGACGCCAGAATCATCGTCACCGACCGCGCGGGCAACGTCCGTGACTGACCGCGAATTCCGTTCCGGCTTCGTGTGTTTCGTCGGCAGGCCGAACACGGGCAAGTCGACGTTGACGAATGCGCTGGTCGGCGCCAAGGTGGCGATCACCTCGAGCCGGCCGCAGACCACCCGCCACACCATTCGCGGAATCGTGCACCGCGACGACTTCCAGATCGTGCTCGTCGACACGCCGGGACTGCACCGGCCCCGCACGCTGCTGGGGCAGCGGCTCAATGATCTCGTGAAGGACACCTATTCCGAGGTCGACGTCATCGGGTGGTGCATCCCCGTCGACGAGAAGATCGGTCCCGGCGACCGGTGGATCCACGACCAGATCAAGGCCGTCGCACCCAGGACCACGCTCATCGCGATCGTCACCAAGATCGACAAGGTGTCGAAGGAGCGGGTGGCCGCGCAGCTGGTGGCGGTCAGCCAGCTGGTCGGGCCGGACGCCGAGATCGTCCCGGTCTCGGCGACCACGGGCGAACAGATCGACGTGCTGATCGACGTCCTCGCCGAGCAGCTACCGCCCGGCCCCGCGTTCTATCCCGACGGCGAGCTCACCGACGAACCCGAGGAAGTCCTCATGGCCGAGCTGATCCGCGAGGCCGCGTTGGAGGGGGTGCGCGACGAGCTGCCGCACTCGCTGGCGGTGGTGATCGAGGAAGTCAGCCCGCGCGAGGGCCGCGACGACCTGATCGACGTGCACGCCAACCTGTTCGTCGAGCGGGACAGCCAGAAGGGCATCGTCATCGGCAAGGGCGGCGCCAGGCTGCGCGAGGTCGGCACCGCGGCGCGAACGCAGATCGAGAAACTCCTCGGCACCAAGGTGTATCTGGACCTGCGGGTGAAGATCGCCAAGAACTGGCAGCGGGACCCCAAACAGCTTGGCCGGCTGGGCTTCTGAGCGATTTCGGCGCGCTACCGTGCGCTGAGCGCCGGTTAGCGCGCCGAAATCGCTAGGCGGGCTGGCCGTAGACGGCGACGACCGAGCGGTCGAGCTGTTCTCCGACCACACGCCCATCTTCGTGAAGCCGCAGTTCGACATGATCGCCATGTAGTCGGGCCGGTAGTACCACTGGTTGATGATCTCGATGCCGTTGATCGCCAGCGCCGGGTTGATCGCGACGGTTTCGGCGACGACGCCCTTGAATCCCGCTGCGTCGGCCCGCGCCTGTGGTGTCGATCCGTCCGACCCGATGTCGGCGTCCAGCTCGCGGTTGTTGAGCACGTCGTCGGTGTGCCACTGTGCCGCCAACTGCAGCTGCGGGCTGATCGTCACGTCGTTCTTGCAGCCGGCTGATGCTGAATCGTGTAGACGTTGGCGACCACGCCGTCGTTGAGGCGCTTGTTGTCGGCGCTCGCCGCGGGGATGCCCGCGACGGCGCCCAGCACGGCGATCGCCGGGAGAACGCCTGCGCAGCGCCAGGCCTTCACGCCGCGGCACCCTACGCGAGCCGGCCGCTGCAGGCATCCTCGGCGGATTCGGTCCACCAAGCCGTGGGCTGCTTGGTCCCCCAGCCGTTTACCGCCTCTAGCTCGGCGGCAAGCGAGATCAGCAGCGGCTCGCTGTCCGCCGGACCCATTAATTGCACTCCGATCGGTAATCCGTCCGACGTGAAGCCGGCGGGCACGCTGATCGACGGCCAGCCGAGCAGGTTCCACGGCCATGTGGCCGGGCAGGCGCGGATCATGGCGCGGTCGGTGGACAGGCCGTTGCGCTTGTCGAAGTGGTGCACCGCCGGCGGCGGCAGCGCGGTCGTCGGCGCCAGGATCACGTCGACCAGATTGAAGATGTACCCGACGCGGCGTCGTGTCGCGGCTTCATTGGCGCGGGCCTTGCGCAGCACGTTCTCCGACAGCAGTCGGCCCATCCTCAGGTTGCCGATGGTGCGCGGGTCCAGCATGACGTCGTAGCCGAGGCGGTCCGCCCAGTCGAGCAGGCCTGCCGTGGACCGGGACAGGAAATTCCACGACATGCCGACGTTGTAGTCGGGGTCGGCCGCAACCATGGTGTGCCCGAGGTCGGTCAGTTGCTCGCTGACGACGCGCAGTGCCTGCCGGATCTCGGGATGCAGCTTGGGCCGAAAGAAGTTGAACGGGAACTTGGTCGACAGTGCGATCTTCAGTGGCCCCGGCGCGCTGCTGATGGCCTCTGCCGCCAGGATCGGCGGCGGCCTGTGCCGATCGCCGTCGACATTGCCCGATGCGGCGTCGAGCACCAGTGCCGCGTCGGTGACGGTACGGGCGAGCACGCCGTTGACCGTGATGCCGTTGAACGCCTCCGGCAGCGGCCACGTCGAGATGCGGCCGCGCTGCGGCTTGATGCCGACCAGATGCGTCCACGCCGCGGGTATCCGCACGCTGCCCGCGCCGTCGGACCCGATCGCGGCGGTGACGAGACCGGCGGCCACCGCCGCCGCACTGCCGCCCGACGAGCCGCCCGGGGTGTGGTTGCGCGACCACGGGTTTCGCGTGTGGCCGAAGGCAGGCCCGCTGGTGAACGGCCACTGACCCAGCTCGCAGGTGTTCGTCTTGCCGACGATGATGGCGCCCGCGGCGCGCAACCTGCGCACCACCTCGGCGTCGGTCGACGCCAGCCGCACCCGGCCCGCCGCGCCGAACATCGTCGGCACACCCTCGACGTCGACATCGTCTTTGACCGCGATCGGAATTCCCAGCAAGGGCGCCTGGCGTCCGGCGGCACGTCTGCGGTCGGCCCGTGCGGCCTCGGCGAGCGCCTCCTGCCTCAGCACCACCCGGAACGCGTTGAGCGTCGGCTGGCTGGCCTCGATCGCGTCCAGCGATTGCCTGGTCAGCTCGACCGATGTCACGCTGCCGCTGGCCAGCCGATACAGCAGGCTGGTCAGGGTCGGCAGGGGTGATTGAGACGCGAACGATGAGGGACGCAGGGGAGGCTGTGCCATCAATGTCGAGAATATCCGGCGCTGCCTCCCGACCTTGTCAGAACACGGTGGAAGACTGGCCGGATGCGCCTGTACCGGGATCGGGCGGTGGTGCTTCGCCAGCACAAGCTCGGCGAGGCCGACCGGATCGTCACGCTGCTCACGCGTGAGCACGGGATGGTCCGCGCGGTGGCCAAGGGAGTTCGGCGCACTCGCAGCAAGTTCGGTTCCCGGCTGGAGCCGTTCGCGCACATCGACGTTCAGCTGCACCCTGGCCGCAATCTCGACATCGTCACCCAGGTGCAAGCCATCGATGCGTTTGCCGCCGACATCGTCAGCGACTACGGCCGCTACACCTGCGCATGCGCCGTGCTGGAAACCGCCGAGCGGCTGGCGGGCGAGGAGCGCGCTCCGGTGCCCGCGCTGCACCGGCTGACCGTCGGCGCGTTGCGGGCGGTGGCCGACGGCAGCCGCCCGCGCGAACTCGTGCTGGATGCTTACCTGCTGCGTGCCATGGGGATCGCAGGCTGGGCGCCCGCGCTCACCGAGTGCGCGCGCTGCGCCGCACCGGGTCCGCACCGCGCGTTTCACATCGCCGCGGGCGGCAGCGTGTGCGTGCACTGTCGGCCGTCCGGATCGACCACACCGCCGCAGGCCGTGCTGGATCTGATGTCTGCGCTCTACGACGGCGACTGGGACGCCGCGCAGGAGTCGCAACAATCGCACCGCAATCAGGCCAGCGGACTGGTCGCCGCGCATCTGCAGTGGCACCTCGAACGACAGCTCCGGACATTGCCGCTGGTGGAACGCGTCTACCGAATCGATCACGCGGTCGCCGACCACCGCGTGTCGCTGTTCGGGCAGGATGTCACCCGTGGCGATGAAACGGGCGGCCAAGACCACGTACCCACAGCTGCCTCCGGCGCCTGACGACTATCCGACGTTTCCCGACAAGTCGTCATGGCCGGTCGTTTTTCCTGAGTTGCCGCCGCACAGCAACGGCAGGTTCTCCCGCCCGCCACAGCACACGTCCAAGGCCGCCGCACCCCAGATTCCCGCCGACCAGGTACCCCAGCACGTCGCCGTCGTCATGGACGGCAACGGCCGGTGGGCGACTCAGCGCGGGCTGCACCGCACCGAGGGGCACAAGATGGGCGAGGCGGTGCTCATCGACATCACTTGCGGCGCCATCGAAATCGGCATCAAGCACTTGACGGTCTACGCGTTCTCGACAGAAAACTGGAAGCGCAGCACCGAGGAGGTCCGCTTCCTGATGGGGTTCAACCGCGAAGTCGTGCGGCGGCGACGGGAGAACCTCAACGACATGGGAGTGCGGATGCGGTGGGTCGGGTCACGGCCGCGCATGTGGCGCAGCGTCATCAAGGAGTTCGACATCGCCGAGCAGATGACCGTCGGCAACGACGTCATCACGATCAACTACTGCGTCAACTACGGCGGGCGCACCGAAATCGTCGAGGCCGCACGCGAGCTCGCGCAGGAGGCCGCGGACGGACAGATCAACCCGGGCCGCATCAGCGAGGCCGCATTCGCAAAGCACTTGCACCGCGCCGACATTCCCGACGTCGACCTGTTCATCAGGACGTCGGGGGAGCAGCGCGCGAGCAACTTCCTTCTATGGCAGGCGGCCTATGCCGAATACGTGTTTCAGGACAAGCTGTGGCCTGACTACGACCGCCGCGATCTGTGGGAGGCGTGCGAGGAGTACGTCAGCCGCAACCGCAGATTCGGCAGGGCCTGATGGATCTGGCCGAGCGGCTGCGGGTTGTCCTCGACGGTGTGTTGCCATTCGAGGAAGAAGAAGACGGCGCCCTCACCGTGCACCACGAGCACACGTTCGCCTCGCTGCGTGCGGTGACGATCGGCGAGGGCTTGGACATGGTGTCGCTGACGCAGATCGTGGCGTGGGACCTGCGGCTGGACAACGACATTCGCGATAAGGTGTCCCGACTCGCGCACGATACGGTGCTGGGCACGGTGTCGCTGGCCGAACAGGTGGTAGGCGGCGGCGTCGCTGATGTGACACTGCGATACAACTTTCCCGCCGAAGGGTTGTCAGATGAGGCGCTGCAGACGCTGATCGTGATGGTGCTCAGCGCGGGCGCCGATGTGCGCGAGGCTCTGGTCGGCGAGCCGGACGCCTAGGCACCTCCCGCGAAATAGCATTCCTGGTCGTGATCTCGCGGGATTTACAGCCATGACTGCTATGTCGCGGTTGGCGTGCAGCCGCCGCAGATGCCGAAGATCTCGATGGTGTGGCTGACGTCGGAGAAGCCGTGCTCGCGGGCGACGTCGGCCGCCCACTTCTCGACCTGGCCGCCCTGCACCTCGACGGTGCAGCCGCACACTCGGCACACCAGGTGATGGTGATGATGCTCCGAGCAACGCCGATACACGGACTCGCCGGTGTCGGTGCGCAGGGTGTCGACGAGGCCCGCAGCCGCCATCGACTGCAGGGTGCGGTACACGGTCGTCAGACCGATGCCTTCACCGCGACGGCGCAGTTCGTCGTGCAGGTCCTGCGCGGACCGGAACTCGTCGAGCTTTTCGAGAAGCGCCGAGATCGCCGCACGCTGCCGGGTGGCGCGCACGCCGGGCGCAGTGCTCACCCGAGATCCTCCGCGGCGTGAGTAACGGCGGCGACGACGATGTCGGCGAGGTGGTGATCGACGAGCCGGTACATGACCTCACGGCCGGACCGCTCGCCTGCCACCACGCCTGCGGCCTTGAGGATGCGAAGGTGCTGGCTGACCAGCGGCTGCGGCACCCCGAGCGCATCGACGAGTTCGTGCACGCAGCGGGACGACTCCCGCAGCTGCAGCACGAGGGCGATCCGCACCGGCGCGGCGAGCGCGCGAAGCAGGTCGCCTGCCGTGTCGAGGACTTCTCGCGGCGGCAGTTCCGGCGGCGGGGCGGCGCTGCGCTGGTGGTGGTCGCCGGCTCGCGGAAGTTTCTTCTGCTCTTCGCCTCCGCGGGCCATAGTGGAAATGGTTTTCATTATGTCAGCCACAATACATGCACGATCGCGCATGTCAACGGCCGCGCAGCCCAGCGGCGGGCCATCGTTACGCTGTTGACCCGTGGCGTCCATCATCGACACCGTTGCGAACCTGGCCAAGCGCCGCGGTCTTGTCTTCCAGTCCGGCGAGATCTACGGCGGCACCAAGTCCGCTTGGGACTACGGGCCTTTGGGCGTCGAGCTCAAGGAGAACATCAAGCGGCAGTGGTGGCGGTCCGTCGTGACCAGCCGCGACGACGTCGTCGGCCTCGACAGCGCGATCATCCTGCCGCGCGAGGTGTGGGTGGCCTCCGGCCACGTCGAGGTGTTCCACGATCCGCTGGTGGAATGCCTGAACTGCCACCATCGTCACCGTCAGGACCACCTGCAGGAGGCGTACGCGGAGAAGAAGGGTATCGACGATCCCGACACGGTGCCGATGTCGGAGGTTGCGTGCCCGGACTGCGGCACCAAGGGGCAGTGGACGGAGCCGCGCGACTTCAACATGATGCTCAAGACCTACCTCGGCCCGATCGAGACCGAGGAGGGGCTGCACTATCTGCGGCCGGAGACGGCGCAGGGCATCTTCGTCAACTTCGCCAACGTCGTCACGACGGCGCGCAGGAAGCCGCCGTTCGGCATCGGTCAGATCGGTAAGAGCTTTCGTAACGAGATCACGCCCGGCAACTTCATCTTCCGCACCCGCGAATTCGAGCAGATGGAGATGGAGTTCTTCGTCGAGCCGGACTCTGCCTCCGAGTGGCACCAGTACTGGATCGACGCCCGGCTGCAGTGGTACGTCGACCTCGGCATCGCCCGCGACAACCTGCGGCTGTACGAGCATCCCAAGGATAAGCTGTCGCACTACTCCGACCGCACGGTCGACATCGAGTACAAGTTCGGCTTCCAGGGCAATCCATGGGGCGAGCTGGAGGGTGTCGCCAACCGGACGAACTTCGACTTGTCAACGCACTCAAAGCATTCCGGCGTCGACCTGTCTTTCTACGATCAGGCCACCGACACCAGGTATGTGCCGTATGTGATCGAGCCCGCAGCGGGGTTGACCCGTTCGTTCATGGCTTTCCTCGTCGACGCGTACGCCGAGGACGAGGCCCCGAACGCCAAGGGTGGCGTCGACAAGCGCACCGTACTGCGGCTCGACCCGCGGCTCGCCCCGGTCAAGGCGGCGGTGCTGCCGCTGTCGCGCAATGAGGATTTGTCGCCCAAGGCGCGCGATCTCGCCGCCGAGTTGCGCAAGTCGTGGAACGTCGAATTCGACGACGCCGGCGCGATCGGCAGGCGCTATCGCCGGCAGGACGAGATCGGCACGCCCTTCTGTGTGACGGTCGACTTCGACACGCTCGACGACCAGGCCGTCACGATCCGCGAACGCGATGCGATGTCGCAGGAGCGCATCGGCATCGACGCGGTATGCGACTATTTGGCAGTGCGGCTCAAGGGCGTCTAGCCGTCCAGTCGTTCCCGCGAGCGTGCGTGTCTGCGGCCGACACGCCGGCACTTTTCACGAATGCGCGCACGCTCGTGCGCGGCCAGAGTGCGCAATTGCTCGACGTGCAGAGCTGAGTAGAAATGGTGTGCGGGTGCGGCGGCGCAGCGCCTCTGTGTCGAGCGTCGACGTGCTGCGCGAGCGTGCGCAAAATGTCGCATTTCCGCGGGGTGTCGCCGGCAGACACGCACGCTCGCGGCGCAGGCGGTTAGCCCTAGAAGCGGCCGCCTCCGCCGCCAAGCCCGCCGCCCGCGCCGGACCCGCCGTATGAGGTCGAACTCCAACCGCCGCCCATGCCTCCGCCGATCCCGCCGCCCATTCCGCCACCGCTGAGAATGTTGCCGAGGATGATGCCGCCGAGTATTGCGCCCATATTGGATCCGCCGCCGCCGCCGTAGCGACCGGCGTATGCGCGCTGCGCGGCCTGGGCGTCGGAGGTGGCGATCGACTGCGCCTGCGACGCCAGCATCGCCGCGCCGTTGGCATGTGCGAGCGCCTCGTTGAGGTTGGCCCCGCGTTTGTCCTGTGCGGCCTGCAGCTGCCGCACCGCTTCGGCGAGCCGGGTGCGTGCCTCGGGGCCGATGGCGCCGCGGCGCACGTCGATATAGTCCGAAACCGCCCGCACCCGCGACTGCGCGGTGAACACCGCCTGGTCGAAAGCGCGGCTGAGCCGCTCGGCCGCTTCGCGCTCCTCGGCGACGCTGGCCAGTAATCGGTCCAGCTCGGCGTCGGCCTGAGTCAGCTTCGTGAATGCGCCCAATGGATCTGCGCTGCCGCTGCTTTGGGCGTCTGCGACGGCCTTGACGGCAACGTCGCGGGCCGCGCTGAGCTCGGCGGCGTGTGCGCTATTGCCCTGCGCCAGTTGATCACCCGCGGACTTGATGCCGTTCTGGATGTCGGCGATCGCCGGCGGCAGCTTGGCGATCGCGCTGTTGATGTCGGTCGCGGCGCTATCCACCGCGTTCAGCAGCGTGCGCGCCTGACCGAGCGCCGACTCCGCGGCACGCACCGCGTCGACGAGTCCGGTCTGTCGATCCGCTGGGCGCGAGATCAGGTTGCGGGCGTTCGTGATGTTCTGGTCGGCGAAGGTCAGTCGCTGCTTGGCGGTGTCGACATTGCCCGCGACGGAAGCCAGTGCGGTGTCGGCGAATTTCCCGTGCAGCTCGGCCAACGCCTGCGCCGATGGGTCGATGCGTGCCGTCAGGTCGACCATCTGCTGGGTCATCGCATCCAGCCGACTCGGTGCGTTGATGACCAGATCCCGCAGCTGCGCGAATGCCTCCCGCTGGGAATCGAGTTCGCGATCGGCCTTGGCCGCCGCCACGACGACCCGTGTCAGCAGGTCGCGTCGCTGGGCGGTCGTCTCTGGGACTGCGTCGTCGAGAATCTGACGCACGTTGAATGCCTGCGCCAGTGTAGTTTTCGCGTCGACGACTGCCTTGCTGAACGGCGCGGTGTCCCTGTCGCCGAACTCCTCGACGGCCAACACGAGTTCGTTGTCGCTTGTACGCACGGCGTTGTCGACGTCCACGACGATCGACCTGGACAGGTCATCGAGCGCGTCGATGGGAACCGACGCCAGCGCGTTGGGATCGGCGGGGTCGACGCGGCGCGCCGCGGCGAACTCGGCCTCGCGCCTCTTACGCCTCCGCATGCGCGCCCACAGCCACAACAGCAGCACGATGAGGACAAGAACGGCCAGCGCGACGAGTACACCGAATCCCGAGATTCCGGGTCCTGGCGCGCTCGCTGTGTTGAGTCCATCGGCCGCGGCGACCGCTGCCCCGGCCCAGTCGCTGCCGCGCAGCTTGGGTTCGATCGCATTGCGGCGAATGTCGTTGGAAGCAGAGTCGCTGACGATCTCCGTCGGCACCAGGAACGCATAGGAGCGGTCTCGGGTGGCGACCGCCAGGATGGCGTCGTTGGTGTCCAAGTCGCTTGTTTGCCTGGTTCTTTCGGCCCAGGTCGCCGAGCCGAGGCTGTCGAAGCTGTCGACGTACACCACCCAGAGCCGCACCTGACGGTCCGTGTAGAGCTTGTCGACAGCCTGCTCCACGTCGTTGACTTGCGAGCCGCTGAGCACCTTCGCCTGATCGGTGACGTAGCCGGGCAGCCGAAACGGCGGTGCGCTACCCGCGGCGGGCGCTAACAGAACCCCGGCGGTCAGAATCGCAAGGACCAGGGTAAGCAAGCGGGCGATGCGCATGATCGCCAATGTAGTGCGACCGCACGGCCGGACCGCCCGGTACGGGCGAAGACTCCTGGCAGACTGTGCGTCGGTGGTGACGAACGACAACCCATACGACGAGTTCGACCGGCAGCGGCTGGTGGTCGAACCGGCGAAGGGCGCCGCCTTGCCGGGCACCGGCTCCGAGCACCGCACCGACTTCGCCAGGGACAGGGCGCGGGTGCTGCACTGCGCGGCGCTGCGCAGGCTGGCCGACAAGACGCAGGTCGTCGGGCCGCGTCAGAGCGACACCCCGCGCACGCGGTTGACGCATTCGCTCGAGGTGGCCCAGATCGGCCGCGGCATGGCGATCGGGCTTGACTGCGATCCCGACCTGGTCGACATGGCCGGGCTGGCGCACGACATCGGCCATCCGCCGTACGGGCACAACGGCGAACGCGCACTCGACGAGGTGTCCGCCGCATACGGCGGCTTCGAAGGCAATGCGCAGAACTTCCGGATCCTCACCCGGCTCGAGCCCAAAGTCCTTGATGCGCAAGACCGCAGCGCCGGGCTGAACCTCACTCGCGCGGCGCTGGACGCGGTCACCAAATACCCGTGGCAGCGAACTGCGGAGCGAAGCAAGTTCGGATTCTACGCCGACGACGTCGCCGCCGCCGCCTGGATGCGGGAGGGGGCACCGCAGTTCCGGCCGTGCCTGGAGGCCCAGGTGATGGATTGGGCGGACGACGTGGCGTACTCGGTGCACGACGTCGAGGACGGGGTGGTGTCCGGCCGGATCGACATGCGCGTCCTCGCCGACGACGATGCCGCCGCGGAGCTGGGCCGGCTGGGGGTGGCGAGCGGGATGAGCGGCGGGTTGTCGGCGAACGACCTGGTGTCGGCTGCCGTGCGGCTGTCGGAGCTGCCGGTGGTCGCCGCCGTCGGCAAGTACGACGCCACGCTCGCCGCGTCGGTCGCGTTGAAGAAGCTGACCAGCGAACTGGTCGGGCGGTTCGCCTCCGCGGCGATCGCCGCGACCCGCGCGGAGGCTGGACCGGGCCCGCTCGTCCGCTATGCCGCCGACCTGCAGGTTCCCACGTTGGTGCGGGCCGAGGTGACGGTGCTCAAGGCGCTGGCGCTGCAGTTCATCATGTCCGACCCTCGGCATTTGGAGCTGCAGGCCCGCCAGCGCGACCGCATCCATCGTGTCGCCGAGTGGTTGTTGGCCGGTGCGCCCGCCACGCTCGACCCGATCTTCGTGCCCGCATTCAACGCGGCGGCCGACGACGGCGCCCGGCTGCGGGTGGTCATCGACCAGATCGCGTCGTTCACGGAAGGCCGGCTGGAGCGCCTCGAACCGGCTCTAGACTGATTCGGTGGCCGGCCGAATCCCTGATCGCGATATCGCGGCCATCCGTGAACGCGTGCGAATCGAAGATGTGGTCGGCGACTACGTCCAGCTGCGCCGTGCCGGCGCCGACTCGCTGAAAGGGCTCTGCCCGTTCCACGACGAGAAGTCGCCGTCCTTCCATGTGCGGCCCAACCACGGTCACTTCCACTGCTTCGGCTGTGGTGAGGGCGGCGACGTGTATGCGTTCGTGCAGAAGATCGAGCACGTCACCTTCGTCGAGTCGGTGGAGTTGCTCGCCGACCGGATCGGCTACACCGTCACCTACACCGGCGCAGCGACGAGCGTGCAGCGAGACCGGGGCAGCCGCAGCAGGTTGCTGGCCGCCAACGCCGCCGCGCAGGAGTTCTACGCCGAAGCGCTGAAGTCCGACGAGGCAGCACCGGGCCGCCAGTATCTGCTCGACCGCAACTTCGACGGGGAAACCGCCGCGCATTTCGGCTGCGGATTCGCACCGTCGGGCTGGGACACGCTGACGAAGTACTTGTTGCGCAAGGGTTTCGAGTTCAACGAGCTCGAGGCCGCCGGGCTGTCACGCGAGGGGCGACGCGGCCCGATGGACCGCTTCCATCGCCGGCTGCTCTGGCCGATCCGGGTGTCCAGCGGTGAGGTCATCGGCTTCGGCGCCCGCAGGCTGTTCGACGATGACCAGAACCAGGCGAAGTACGTCAATACACCCGAGACTGTGCTGTACAAGAAGTCCTCGGTGCTGTTCGGCCTCGACCACGCCAAGCGCGACATCGCCAAGGGTCATCAGGCGGTCGTCGTGGAGGGCTACACCGACGTGATGGCGATGCATGTGGCCGGGGTGACGACGGCCGTGGCATCGTGCGGCACGGCTTTCGGCGACGAGCACCTGGCGATGCTGCGCCGACTCATGATGGACGACAACTTCTTTCGCGGCGAACTGATCTATGTGTTCGACGGCGACGCGGCGGGACGCGCGGCGGCGGTCAAGGCCTTCGACGGCGAGCAGAACCTGGCCGGGCAGTCGTTCGTCGCGGTCGCCTCGGACGGAATGGACCCGTGTGATCTGCGCCTGAAATCCGGTGACGGAGCCCTGCGTGATCTCGTCGCGCGCCGAACCCCGTTGTTCGAGTTCGCAATTCGTACAGCGCTCGCCGACCACGACCTGGACAACGCGGAGGGACGGGTCGCCGCGTTGCGACGGTGTGTGCCGATGGTGGCCCACATCAAAGACCCGACGTTGCGCGACGAGTACGCACGCCAGCTGGCCGGCTGGGTCGGTTGGGACGACGTTGCTCAAGTGCTCGGACGGGTCCGCGACCAGGCCAGGGGCGGCGGCAAGCAGGCGTCGGCCCAGGCGCGGGTCCGTGCGTCGACGACCGCGTCGGCCAAGGTGGTGGCGCGACCCGATCCGCGGGACCCGACGCTGTGGCCGCAGCGCGAGGCGCTGAAGTCGGCGCTGCAGTACCCAGCGCTGGCCGGTCCGGTGTTCGACGCGCTGACGGTGGAGAGCTTCACCCATCCGGGCTACGCGGCCGTGCGGACAGCCATGTCGGCGGCCGGGGGCACCGCGGCGGGGGTCTCGGGCGCGGAGTGGATCGAAGCGGTACGCCATCAGACGGGATCGGATGCGGCGGCCAGCCTCGTCAACGAGCTCGGGGTGGAGTCCGTCAGCGTGGACGACGACGAGAAGCTGCCGCGCTACATCAGCGGAGTGCTCGCCCGGCTGCAGGAAGTGTGGGTCGGACGACAGATCGCCGAGGTCAAATCCAAGCTGCAACGCATGTCACCGGTGGAGCAGGGCGACGAATACCACGCGCTATTCGGCGACCTGGTCGCGATGGAGGCCTATCGGCGCAGCCTGCTGGAACAGGCCAGCGGTGACGACCTTACTGCGTAACCAGGCGTCACACGTTATGGTGTTAACGCCCCTGGCTCACTGGTGAAAGGCACGTTGTGGCTTCGACAAAGACTCGTCGGCTGATCGTCCTCACCGCTTTCGCGGCTGCAGCGGCCGCGGGACCGGCCATCGCCGCGATTTCGACTTCGGCGCCCCAGGACTACAAGGCCTATCCGGGCCAGTGCCTCGCGCACTTCGGCAATATCGAAAACAACGTGTGCCTGGGCTATTCGAATGGTCAGCCGATCAGTGGCGGCACGCCGTGGGGCCAATACGGACCCAATAATTATCAGAACGGCACTATGCTGCCCGGCACGACGATCAACCAGGGCATAGGCTAGCGCCGCCTGGGGGCCGCCGCCTCCGGCCTCAGCACCTCGGTTTCGTCGTCGATCGGCGTCAACGTCACCATCTCCGGGTCCGGGGACACCCGATTGGCTATCTTGCGGCGCCCGGCCGTGATCACGGCCTTGGCCGCGGGGCTCTCCGTGACCGCGCGATATGTGCCCGCTATCTGCTCATATCGGCGCCGGCCGGCCTTGGTGCCCAATACATAGCCGACCCCCAATACGATGACATACCGGAACACAGGGCTCCCTCCTAGGCGACGGTGCGTTGGTGTCCATCCTGCCTCACCGGACGGGTGCGCGTCGGGGCGGGAGAGTATTGGCGGGCCGCCCCACACGTAAGCTAAAGTCAACCCTCGGCCCGGGGCGGAACGCCACGGGCAGGGCAATCCCCTGTAGCTCAATTGGCAGAGCATTCGGCTGTTAACCGAAGGGTTGCTGGTTCGAGTCCAGCCGGGGGAGCTGGCGTTGTCGCAGTTCAAGCTAGGTATCTAGGCCACAAAGTAATGCCTGTGCCTTCCCCGTGTCTTTCGGATATAGCCCGCGCCGCGGTTTCTCCGCTCACCCCCGTTCGGAAATTGACGTAGTCCGATACTCACACTTTGCGCCAGCTCACAGCCGAAATGAGATAACCGGCAGCTCGTCGGAAGGAAACCCGAAGGGGCAGGGGGAACCTCATGGCACAAGGTCTAGCCGCTAATACGCCACTCTCCAACAGCGTAAAGAGCCGTGATATGCGCCCAACATCACGAACCATCACTGCACTCTTGGCCGCGGTTAGCGCGGGGTTCGCGGTATCCGCAATGATCGGCGCACCCATCGCCGACGCCCAGGTCTGCGAGATCGAAGGTCAAGTAAAAATCGACGGTCAATGGAGGAACGTCATCGGCGACCCTGTGCCTATTGACGACGCAAAGATCGTTTGCACTCAGAGCGGCCACTGCCACGCTACTAAGAACGAATAGGCGCGTCCAAAACCTGTAATCGGGTGCCGCAGACGCATGCCGAACACCGGCACCCGCCCGCAGTGGTCGTGCCACGGACACTCGCACGCCGGTTTCTTCACCGGGGTGCCGACGAAAATCGACGGGGTGGTCACGGGGAACCGGATAGCAGCCTCCGCCGTCTGACCTAGGGGTCCAGAACAAGCCAGTCGTGAGCGCCTGACGCGTTTGTCTCCCCTCTCGGTCCGCTACCTAACTCCCAACGGGTGGCGGGCCGAGCCGCGTTGGGCGGTGCTGTGTTGGTGCCGAAGAATGCACGACTACTACACCCTTGCGTCGGCTCAGCACCGCCGCAGCCTGCGCCAAGTCAAGGGACCCAATTAACGCTGCTTAATCGCTTCTGCGGACCCAGCTCTGCAAGTGTCCACGGTGGCTTGGGCACGATCAAGTGTGCGCCACCGTGTATGCGCCGCCGGATTGGCCCCGCCTAGCGCCATTACACTTATCCCTTATTAGCGTTCGCAGCCAAGGGGATTGAGCTGCGACTGGTAGCCGGGGCGAGGCGGGCCATCCCGCGCAGGATCCACGGTGTCCGCCGTGCGATCAACTCGACAGCGCGGTCCGAGCGGCGCATCGCGGTGCGAGGGCCGGGGGTCGGCGTTGATACCAGTTGCGCCTCGGCCGATCCGGCCGGCGGGCCGTGGCGATCCACGGCCAGGGAGTTGCCAGGTGCCAGGCACGCCGCGCAGCTCAACATTGCCGCGGTCCTCAAAGCCGGTGCCCGAGCCGACGACCAGGTCACACACGGTGCGCGAGACGAGGATTTCCCCCGCGCCGGCCTGGCCGAGGATCCGCGCCGCGATGCGTACGGCGATCCCGCCGATGTCGTTGTCCCGCAGTTCGCACTCGCCGGTGTGGATGCCGGCGCGGATCTCGATACCCAGTGTCTCGACGTCGGCGCGCAACGCCTCGGCGCAGCGGATGGCCTGCGTGGGGCCGTCGAACGTAGCGAGGTGGCCATCACCGGTGTGCTGCACCACAGCGCCGCCGAATCGTTCGGTGAGGTCGGCGGTGATCTCATCGAACCGGTGCAGCACCGCCCGCCACCGCTCGTCGCCGGTCGCCGCCGCGTGTCGCGTCGACGCGACCATGTCGGTGAACAACACGGTGCGCAGAGCCCGACGTGACAGAGATGGCGCGGCATGGCTGCCGGTGAGGAACTCCTCGATCACGGTCAGGATCCGGTCGGTCGGGATCGGCGAGCCAGGCGTCGTCCCTGCCCTCGACTTCGAGATATCGCGCACCGGGGATGTGGTCGGCGAGGTACCGGCCGCACTGTACCGGAGCGAGTTCGTCGCGGGCATGGATGACCAGGGTGGGCGCGGTGATCGTCGGCAGGATCGGCCGCACATCGATCCGGAAGTTCGCTTGGAGCGCCGCGCGCGCCATCCCCGGGCTGGCGCTCATGCGCTCCACCATGGCGAGCGTGCGGATCGACCGCACCGACGGCAGCAGAGCCTTGCACGCCTCGCCGCTGCCCCACGCCGAGGCGGCGGCGCGGGCCAGAGCCTGCCAGCGGGCGAGCTGCTGCACCGAGGGCGTATAGACCTCACCCAGCTCGGGCACGAGGCGCGCCCGCAGCTCGGCCGGATCGCGGTCCAAGTCATCCCAGCCGTCGGTGAAGGAGTACGCGGCGGTGCCGGTAAGAATCAACGCCCGCGTTCGCTGCGGTCGTGTTGCCGCGAAGAAGATGGAGGCCGGGCCGCCATCGCTAGGCCCGAAAAGCACCGCTCTTTTGAAGCCGGCGGCGTCCATGACGGCTTCGAACTCGGCCGCCCGATCGTCCAGCGTGCGAACTTTCGGCACCGGGTCCGACAGCCCCACCCCGGCCTTGTCGAACAGCAGGACCCGACAGAACGTGGACAGCCGCTCGAAGAAGGCCACAAATTCGGGCACGGTCCAGTACAGCTCGATGTGGCTGGCGAACGACCCGGAAAAGACGAGCTCGACAGGCCCGTCGCCGAACACCTGATACGCCAGGCTCAGATCACCGCAGGGTGCGTATGACGTTTCCGGCACGGCATGAGCGTACTGCCGCCAGCGCTACGACATCCGGCTTCGGCGCAGCCTGCGTGCCGCTGGATAGAGCCGGTGTGGTGGTGGAAAAGCACCAGGGGCATTTGCCTATGCCCCGAGGTGCGATGAGATCGGCGGGGAGGGGGCTAGGGGAATCTCACCGTGGAGCGTGATAAAAAACGGACGGTCGTGGTCACATAAACCTGACGCCCAGAATTACGGTGGTACTTGTCGGTGGCCGCCGATACGGTCACCGCATGAGCAACGCAGTCCCAGTTCTCTAGACTGCGTGCGGTCTCAACCGCCGTGCCAACCGAACACCACATCGTTCGCAAACAAAAGCCGTCTTGTCAGCGGGCACCCACTGAATGTGTCGGCACGCGGTGCACCGAACGTTCGTGCCTCGCGATGCAGTGTCGAACTCCCCCATGGCAGCAAACGGTATGGCCCGCGATCCAAGATCACTGCCGGAACCGATGAATTCTGCACCACACCTCACAATCCTCTCGGCCCCACCCCTTCCCGACATGTGGCGGTTCCGGGTTTCATGCGAGGGCCGGCGCCGCGAGATCTCGAAAGGGCGGATTTGGCGACCTCACAGTGATCATGATTCGTGCGTCGTACCCTTGCCGCATTGGGGGAGGAGAGGGCGCGGGACTGTGGTCGACCGGTCACGCACCAAGGTCTTGCCGGTTCTGCCCGCGTGCCGACGAGACCGCCTCTCAAGCCCGCGCCCACCTACGACCGCGGCCACGAGGGCACGCCCTAACCAAAGGGCGGCAAGCCATTGTCGGCGGTTCGTCATGTGTTCTAAAGAGAATGCGGCTACTTTACTTGTGTTAAAGATTAGAGCGTGATTCCCGAGGAGAAGTTTGCGCCGGAGACCGAAACCGGCACGGATGGGGTTGCGCCCGGCGATCTGGATAAAGCACTGCTCGGCGGGGCACCAGCGCGTGTAGGCAGATTCTTCTACAACTACATCACTGACTCGTGGGTGTGGTCGAGTGCGGTCGCGCGCATGCACGGTTACGAGCCCGGGGAAGTACGGCCCACAACTGACCTCGTTCTCAGTCACAAGCATCCCGACGACCTCGCCCATGTGAAGGCGCTGCTGAAGCGTTCGGCGGCGCCGTTCAGCAGTAGGCACCGCATTCGGACGAAGTCAGGAGATGAGCGCAGCGTGGTCGTCGTCGGCGAGATCGTCAGCGACGAGCAGGGCCAGGTCGTAGCGACCCGCGGCTTCTACATCGACGTCACGAAATCGGTTGAAGCCGATGTTCAGCGCGCCGTTGGCGAAGAGCTGGAAGTCATCGTTGCCCACCGCGCCGTCATCGAGCAGGCCAAAGGCATGCTGATGGCGACTTACACCATCCAGGACGACGCCGCGTTCGATGTTCTTCGCTGGCGTTCCCAGGAGCTCAACATCAAGCTCCACGACGTCGCGGGTGAGATCGTGACTAAACTGCCCGGATTGCTGAATCTAGAGGGCCGCAGTCGCGCGGCGGTCGATAGGCTGCTGATGGATGGCTGGGGCTAGCCCATAATCGCTTACGCCCGCACTAATTTGGCCACTCACTAGAGGGGTTTTCCGCCCCGTTGCATTGGGCATCAGACCACATAAGCGACCCTCGTTAGCCGGCTAATGCGAGTCGCCTAGGTCTTGCCGGTTCAGTCAACGAGCCGGCAAGACCGAATCCCTGTCCGTGCCCCCCGATAGGGTTCGCCGATGAGCAACGCTGCACCCTGGGCCGCAACCGCCGGCAATAAATTCCGCGAAGTCGCCAGGACAACGGACAACCCGACAACCAAGCTTCTCGCTGAAGGCCTGACAGCACTCACCGAAGCCTTCAGAGAGCAAGACGCCAAACTAGAGAAAATGAAGAGCAGGTGCGGTCGATCAAGTCGTCTGACCCACCTCTTAGCTGAGGCCACGCACCGGTTGCAGCAACATGGAACCGAATGACGGTCGGCGGCCGTCGTCATAAAGAGAACCTTCTGGCTTATAACGGCGATGTGCGACTGGAGAAATCGGGTCGGCGCGAATCGGAATATGTGATCGATCCGACCAGCATTGAAGCCGTAGAACTGCGTTATGGGGCCGCGAAGTCGGATGAAGAGCTCGTACCCGCGCCGTCGCCGAAGGACGCGGGGTGGGCAATGACGACCCCACAGATCCTCGCGGCCATCGACGCCATGTCGACTACTGCCCGGGAACCCGAGCCAGCTTGAGTCCCAGGACCCCGTCGCGCAGTGACGAACGGACCATTGGCTGCTCAGGGCCCCCCTTTGGCACTAGCCGTGCACCGGCATCCGCGCTTAAATTAACTGCTGGCAACCGCCAGTTTCTAAACGGCCTAAAGCCGTTCTTGAAGAGGTGGTCGGGGAATATGACAATTGTTAACGCGGTGACGATCCACCCGCGGTCGGGCGAGGTCTGGGACGAGCTGCAGAAGCAGCTCAAGAAGTCGATCGAGATCGTCAAGAAGCACGGTGGGGAGAACGTCACCCTGCTGGTGA
>JBKPSU010000144.1:0-41306 GCA_046735135.1 Actinomycetota bacterium | reverse complement strand
CATGGGTGCGGGCCCGCAGGCGTACACCGTGGTGCCGTCGGGACAGTCGCCCAACAGTTCCGGCGCAGTCGGCACGCCGCCGACGTCGTCGGTGCGGATCTGTACCCGATCGCCGAACCGGGTCACCTCGTCGACGAAGGGCAGGCTGTCGAGGCTGCGACCGGCGTACGCCATCGACCAGTCGACGCCGAGGCGCTGCGCAAGGGCGAGCATGGGCAGAATCGGCGTGATGCCGATGCCGCCGGCGATGAATCGGACGCGCTGTGCAGGCGAGCCGTA
Organism: Actinomycetota bacterium; assembly: GCA_046735135.1. Lineage (GTDB taxonomy): Bacteria > Actinomycetota > Actinomycetes > Mycobacteriales > Mycobacteriaceae > Mycobacterium. Next base: position 41,027 of record JBKPSU010000144.1, on the reverse strand, counting down.
GCCGGGGACGGTCAACGGGAACGCGTTGCGGGGGCCGTGGGTCGTGACGGTGGCGCCGACGGTGAGCCCGTCGTGCACCTCGACGGATCCGCCGCCGCCGTCGACGATCCGACGCACGGCGATCCGGTAGGTGTCGGTGTCGTCGGGGCTCCCGCACAGCGAGTACTGACGCAGCCGGCCACTCGGCAGGTGCACATCCAGATGCGCGCCGGGATGCCACCGGGGCAGCCTCTGACCGTTGGCGGAGGCCAGCGTGAGGGCCACCACGTCCTGGTCGTGGGCCACCACCTGCCGGTCGACCACGGTCAACCCGATGACGCGGTCCGGCTCCGGCGGCGGCCTCATCTTCCTGATCGCACCCGAGACCGCCCACAGCGCGGCAACCGATGCATCCGCGAGACCGAGCACGACGTCGTGGCGCCAGCGGCCCGAGATGCTCGGCGGCACCTGACGGTAGCGGTGGAGGGTTCCCATCAAATGTGGGCCGCGCGGGCAGCGGGGGAGTTGGCCAGGTAGGCAACCGCCTGCGCGGTCGAACCCATCTCGTCAGGAGTGAAGCCGGGCCGGAAGTACATCGCGGTGTTCGAGCCGAACAGCTTGCGGTACTTGGGAAGCAGCCCGAGCTTGGAGTCCCGCATCCGCAGCCGGTTGAACCGCCACCAGCCGATGTCGGTAGTGGGATCGGACTTCACCAGGAACCAGGCGGTGCGCTGAAAGAACACGAAGATCGCCACGACCGCCATAGTCATCGCGCGGATCCGGTCGAAATAGCTGTCGTGAAAATAGACGGCCACATCGTGGGCAACGCTGCGGTGTTCGACTTCCTCGCTGCCGTGCCAGCGGAACAGGTCGACCATCGTCGGCGCGGCGCCGTAGTCGTCCCACGCGCAGTTCAACGCGAAATCGCCCAGCACGGCGGTGTAGTGCTCGATCGCTGCGATGAACCACAGCCGGTCGCAGAGATGGTTGAGCCGGCGCTTCGGGTCGGTGGAGGCGGTCGGCGCGAGAGTTCTGGAGAAGAGAAACTCAATCTGATCGAGCATCGGCTGGGGATCGACGCCGTTGACGGCCATGTACTCGTGCAGCATCTGCTCGTGCACGTCGGCGTGGGTGGCCTCCTGGCCGATGAATCCCCGCATGTCGTCGGCCAGCTGCGGATCCTTCACCAGCGGCAGCGCCTCGTTGTAGGTCTGAACGAACCAGCGCTCGGCGGCGGGCAAAACGACGTTGAGCAGGCTGACGACGTTGGACGCCACCGGATGACCCGGAATCCAGTCCAGGGGGATTCCGGTGGCGTCGAAGTGCACCTTGCGTGCCTGGATCTGAACCGGCCCCGGGTCGATTTCCTGCTCGAAACGGCGTGGACGCAGCATTGCGGCTCCCTCCCCGACGATGTGCTGCGGTGAGTCTACGACCATTAGGTGGGAACGCAGGTTTCGGATAACCGGCCGCTGTCAATATTTCTGATATGGCCGGGCTGAGCGACGTTCTCGAGTGGACCAAGCATCAAGTGAGTTCCCGGGTGCCCAAGGCCGATCTCGACCAGCGAGACCCGGACTACATCCGCGAGCAGCTGCCGGGGTTGTGGCTGTTGGCGTCGCTCTACTTCCGAGCCGACGTGCGCGGTCTCGAGCGGATTCCCGCCGACGGGCCGGTGTTGTTGGTCGGCAATCACAGCGGCGGCAACCTCCCGCCGGACACCTTCGTTTTCACGCTGGCGTTCTCCTCGTACTTCGGCGTCGAGCGGCCGTTCTACCAGCTGGCGCACAACCTCGTGGTCTCGATGCCCGGACTGGGCTCGCTGCGAAAGTTCGGCACAGTCGCCGCCAACCACGACAACGCCACGCTGGCCCTGAAGTCCGGCGGGGCGTTGCTGGTGTACCCGGGCGGCGACTACGAGGTGTTTCGACCGTCCTGGAAGCGTCACGAGGTCGACTTCGACGACCGCAAGGGTTATGTGAAGCTCGCTCGGGAGGCCGGTGTGCCGATCGTGCCGATCGCCAGCGTCGGCGGCCAGGAAGCGGCACTCTTCCTTGACCGTGGCCAGTGGCTGGCCAAACTGTTGATGGTCGACAAGTTGGCCCGGCTGAAGAGCGTGCCCATTCTCTTGGCGCCGCCGTGGGGTCTCGCCGTCAGCGACATGGTGCCGCGACTTCCGCTGCCGACGAAGATCGCGATCGAGGTGCAGGATCCCATCGACGCCGCCGACATCGCCGCAAGCGACGACGACGTCATCAACGACAAGGTGCTCAGCAGCCTTCAGGGCGGGGTGGACCGGCTGGCGGCCGAACGACGATTCCCGGTGATCGGCTGATGAGCGCTCGCGAGAAGAAGAGGCGGTTCTGATGAGGCTGCAACGGCGGGTGGACATCGACGCAGACCGCGAAACGATCTGGAAGCGGGTGAGTGACCCGGCCAGCTATCCGGACTTCATGGCGAACCTGGAGCGGTGGGACGAGGTGACCGAGGGGCCCGCCGGCGTCGGTTCGCGATACACCGGGCACTGGAAAATCGGATCGGTACCCGTCGGCGGCGTGATCGAGGTGGTGGAGTTCGACGAGGCGCGCGACCTGGCCTGGATCGGAATCACCGGGATTACCCAGCGCGGCCGGTTCCGTCTACGGGACTGCACCGACGGCCGGACCCAGGTGAGCTTCCGGATGACGTACGAAGCCCCTGGCGGAATACTCGGCTTGATAGCCGACCGGGTAGCGGCGCGTCAGGTCGGCAGCACCATGACGCAGACGCTGGAGAATCTGCGGGGCCTGGTCGAGCAGGCCTAGCCCGGGGGCGGCGCCGCGGGCGCCGGAGCAGCGGCGATCGGGATTTGGGGTGGCCTCAGCGTTCCGTCGTTGGGTGCTCCGGAGGCGCCGCCGGTGACAGCACTGCCCTGCTCGGCCATTTCCTGCGCGGCTTCCTTGGTGCAGTCGAGATTCAGGATCATCCTGCCCTGGCCTGCCACCTTTTGGCTGGCCACCATGCACTGCTGCTGCGGTAGATCGCTTCCGACCGAACCGCCGAAGCTGGTACTCAGCCCCATCGCGTGCAGGGCCTTGACCGCCTTGTAATACGGCTGCCCGATCATGTTCACCGAATTCGGATTCAACGGCTCGGAGTGGGCAACCCCCGTGCCGAGCAGGCCGATCGAGCCCGCGGCGAACGCCCCGGCTCCGAGCACAACAAGCTTCTTCACGTGACCTCTCCCTAATTCGGTCCGCTGCGAAGATATCGCAGCCGTGACGAATGTGAAACCGGTGACAAGGGCCTCAGCGTTACATCTGGGGGTTCACGGCCGCCTTCATCGCCTCGGCCAGCCGATCTGCTCGGGGGTCGATGAACAGGTCTTCGAGCAGCAGTCGACGGCCGTCGGGGCCGCCGAGCGGTACCCGCCAGTTCGGATATTCGTCGGTGGTACCGGGCTGGTTCTGTGTGCGCATTTCGCCGACCGCATCGGCAAGCGACAGGCCGAGCAGCCGTGACGGGGTGCGGCCGAGGTATCGGTACAGCGCGAGCACGGTCTCGTCGACGCCGGGTTTATCGCCCAGCAGGCCGACCCGCCGCAGCTCGTCGACCCACGCCGACTGCTCGGCCACGTCGTCGGCCAGTTCCTCGTCGACGGGCCTGGTCAGCAGGCCGAGCTCGGCGCGGAGCCGGACGTGTTCGCCTGCCAGATAGCCGGCCGTCGGCGGCAGGTCGTGGGTGGTGACCGAGGACAGGCAGTATTCGCGCCAGCGCTGTGCATGCAGCGGGCCGCCGTCGCCGTCGCGGTCCAGCTCGAACCACAAGATCGACGTGCCGAGCAGCCCACGACGGGCCAGATAGTCGCGCACCCACGGCTCGACCGTGCCGAGGTCTTCGCCGACCACCACCGCTTCGGCGCGCTGCGCCTCCAGCGCGAGGATGCCGATCATCGCCTCGTGGTCGTAGCGCACATATGTGCCCTCGGTGGGCGGCGCGCCCTTGGGAATCCACCACAGCCGGAACAACCCGATGATGTGGTCGACGCGAATGCCACCCGCATGCCTCAGGATCGCGTTGACCATCGCGCGGAACGGTTCGTAGCCCTGCGCGATGAGCTGGTCGGGTCGCCACGGCGGCTGAGACCAGTCCTGGCCAAGCTGATTGAACTCGTCCGGCGGTGCGCCCGCCGTGACGCCGAGCGCAAGCACATCCTGCATCGCCCAGGCGTCGGCCCCGTTCGGATCCACCCCGACGGCGAGGTCGTGCATGATTCCGAGCTCCATACCCGCGCGCACGGCCGCCGACTGCGCGGCCGCCAGCTGTTCGTCGAGCTGCCACTGCAGCCACCGGTGGAAGTCGACGGTTTCGGCGTGTTTGGTGGCGAACTCGGCCACCCCGCGGCTCCCCGGGTTGGTGTATTTCTTCGGCCAGCGATGCCAGTCGGGCCCGTGGCGCTCCGCGAGCGCGCACCAGATCGCGAACTCGTCGAGGCTGTGGCCCTCGCGATCGCGGTATGCGTCGAACGCCAGCTGGCGACCTGCGGAGCGGTTGACGCGGTACACACTTTCCAGTACGCCGCGCTTGGCCTTCCACGCCGCGTCCCTGTCGATGAGGTCCGCGCGCCGCACCTCCTCCTGCAGCTCGAGCCGGGACCTTCGGATGCGGCCGCGTTGACGCACCTCGGCGAACTCGGGAATGACCTCCGGCCGCAAGTAGATCGGGTTGACGTAGCGCCGCGAGGTGGGTAGGTACGGCGATGGCTCCATCGGCGCGGTCGGAGCCGCGGCGTGCAACGGATTGACCAGGATGTACCCGGCGCCGTGCCTGGCGGCAGACCAGACCGCCAGATCGGTTAGATCAATTAAATCACCTGTGCCCCAAGATCTTTGGGATTGCACACTGTAGAGCTGGGTAGCAAGGCCCCATGTCCGCTTGGCGCCGAGCCGCGGCGGCAATTCCAGCGACGCCGGGACGATGATCAGCGGTGTGCTGGCCTCCAGCGAGCCGGCCTGCACATGCAGCCGGTGATAGCCGATCGGCAGGTCGGCGGGTAGCTCGAAGCTGGCCTCGCCGACCTGCCTGTCGTCGAATTCGTATGGGGGAGTCAAGTTTTCCAGCTGGCGAAGGCCGGCACGGACGCTCCCGTCTTCCAGCCGGATCCACAGGCCGATGGGATCGCCGTGGGTGACATGCACCCAGAACGACGATTCGGAGTCGACACGGCCGACGATCGCCGGGGGCAGCGTGGCACTCCAGTGGTCGCGATCATGTTTGGCAAGGGCCGCCTCGCGCGCGTCCTCGGTACTCGCCGAAACACCGAGCGCTTCGAGTACGGCGACCAGCGTGCTTTCCGGCACGTCCACGCGGCGGCCGGTCCAGTCCTCGAATTCGGTGGCGACGCCGTAGCGGCGGGCCAGTTCGCCGAGTGACGGCGGGGTTTCGACCATGGGGAACATCTTGCCGGTTCGCGGCCGCTCTAATCGATGTTGCGCTTCGCGTGGCGCGTCTCAACCGACGTCGCGGCTCAACAGGTCTTCCCACGTGTCGCGGCGGACCACCAGCCGGGCGTTGCCTTCGGCGGCGAACACCACGGGTATGCGGCGAGCCCCGTTGTACTGATTGGACATCGTGTAGCAGTACGCGCCGGTGACCGGCAGGGCCAGCAGATCGCCGACCGCCGGGTCGCGCAGCGCGATGCCGTCGACGAGCTGATCGCCGGATTCGCAGTGCCGCCCGACGACCGAGACCGTCTCGCCGCCGCCGCCGACCCTGTCGACCAGCGCCGCCTCGAAGCGCTGCCCGGTCAGCGATACCTCGAGGTTGTCGCCCATGCCGCCGTCGACCGCGACATGGGTGACGACGCCGCGCTTGACCGTCGTGACGCGGTACACCGTGCATGCGCTCGTGGCGACCATGCTCCGGCCCGGCTCGACGATGATGCGGCTGCCGTCGGGCAGCAGCGCACGGGCCTGGGCCACCATCGCGTCGGCGTAGTCGTCGACGCTGGGTGGGTGCTCGTCGTAGGTGTAGCGCACGCCGAGACCGCCGCCGAGGTCGTAGGCGTCGAAGGTGCCGAGCTTTGCAATCGGTTCGACCGCGGCTGCCAGCTGCTCGACGTTGAGCAGCTGCGAGCCGACGTGGGTGTGAACACCGTCGAGCGTGAGGACCGAGCTGTGCTCGACACGGGCGATCGCTTCCTGCGCCGCCTCGGGCAGCAGGCCGAATTTGGCGCCGGCATGCCCGGTGGCCTGTGAGGCGTGGGTGGCGGCTTCGACTCCGGGGATGACCCGCACCAGGCAGTGCTGCCGACGTCCGTGCGGCACGATGCGCTCCAGCCGGTCGATGTCGTCGAAGTTATCCACGACTACAAGGCCGAGCCCGTGTTTGACAGCGAGCTCGAGCTCCTCGTCGGTCTTGGCGTTGCCGTGCATGACCAGCCGCGCGGGATCAGCGCCCGCCTTGATCGCGGTGAGGATCTCGCCGCCGCCCGCGACGTCGAGGTGCAGACCTTCTTCGACCATCACACGCTGAACTGCGGTGCACGGGAACGACTTCGACGCGAAGGCCAGGTCGCTGCGCTCCCAGCGGCTGCGGAACGCGTCGAGGTAGCTGCGGGCCCGGCTTCGAAGGGCATCCTCGGCGACGACCATCACCGGGGTACCGAACTCGGCGGCCACTTCGTCGAGCCGGCATCCGCCCACCACGAGGGTGCCGTCGCCGTCGGTTTTCGACCCCGGCGGAAACAGGCCCAACAGATCTTGCGACGTCGGTTCGGTGCCCATCGCCTCAGCGTGCCACGCCGACCCGCCGGTGTTTTCAGACTCGTCGGTAACGTCGTCGCCCATGGCGGTTGAACGACTGGATCGGGTCGGCGCGCCTGCTCGTGACCGGCGGGCCAGGGTCGCCACCGCCGCGCTGTTTCTGACGAACGGTGCGCTTTTCGCCAACCTGCTGCCGCGGTATCCCGAGATCAAGGACGACCTGCATCTGTCCAATGCGGTGTACGGCGTCGCAATTGCGGCGTTCTCGGCCGGCGCACTGGTCGCGGGCCTGTCGGCCGCGACTCTGATCCGCCGCTTCCGGTCGGCGCGCGTCGCGGTGGTGGGCACCATCGGCATCGCTGCCTTCGTGGTCGTCGCGGCGTTGGCGCCGTCGGCGGTGGTTCTGGCCGCGGCGTTGTTCATCGCAGGCGCTATCGACTCGATCACCGATGTCGCGCAGAACGCGCACGGATTGCGCGTGCAGCGCAACCACGGCCGCTCGATCATCAACTCGTTCCACGCGGTGTGGTCGGCGGGCGCAATCCTCGGCGGCGCGATGGGCGCGGCCGCGATCGCACTGCACATCCCGCGGACGACGCATTTGACGATCTCGGCGGTGCTGTTCAGCGTCGTCGTCCTTGCCGCCTACCCGTTTCTGCTCCGCGGACCCGATCGGGAGGATCACCCTTCGGAGCCCGCAGGCGGCGGCGGGCGGCCCGGGTTTGCGATCTATGCGATGCTTCTGGCGCTCGTGCTCATCGCGATCGCGGGCGCGGTGGTCGAGGATTCCGGAAGTTCTTGGGCGACACTGTATTTGCGCGACAGCCTCGGTGCGCCCGGCGCGATCGCGGCATTCGGCTACATCGCGTTGGTCGGCTTCCAGTTCGTCGGCAGGCTGATCGGCGACCGCCTCGTGGAGCGGTTCGGCGAACGCGCGGTGGCCAGGGTGGGCGGGTTCATCACGGCCGCGGGCATGGGTCTGGCGCTGGCGTACCCCAGCGTGCCGGGCACGATCGCAGGCTTCGCCGCCGCGGGCCTGGGCGTGTCCACGCTGATACCGGCCGCAATGCATGCCGCCGACCAGTTGCCCGGACTCCGGGCAGGGACCGGGCTGACGGTCGTAGCGTGGCTCTTGCGCGTGGGGTCCATATCGTCGCCACCGGTCATCGGGCTGATCGCCGACGCGACGAGCCTGCGGGTCGGGCTGCTCGTTGTGCCGCTCGCCGGGGTGGCGACGGTGGGGCTCGCGGTGGCACTCAACCCGCGGCGCCGGTCATCTCGATAGTCAGCACGCCGCCGATGATCAGCGCGATACCCAGCGCCATCAGCCAGGTGAGCGGTTCGTCGAAGAGGATCTTCGCGGCCACCGCCACGAGCGCCACGCCACAGGCCGTCCACACGCCGTATGCGATGCCGACATGCATGCCGAGCCGCAGCGTCAACCACAGCAGATAGAACGACGCGAGGTAGCCGACCGTCACCGGAACGATCCAGATCCGCTTGCGGAGTCCCTCCGACGCACGCAGCGCGAGGGTTGCGACGACCTCGAAGAGGATGGCGCCGGTCAGCGCCACCCACATCACGGCGCGGCCTCGTCGGTGTGGCGCGCACCGAGTTCGACAAGCAGGACGCCGGCGATGATCAGGCCGATGCCCACGCCGATCGGCCACGTGAAAGGGTCACCGAAGATCGCCGCGGCAAGCACGGCCGTTCCCACGGTGCCCAGTGCGCCCCAGATCCCGTACGCGACACCGATCGACAGACCGGCACGGAGCACCAGCGTCAGCAACACGAAGGCCCCGGCGTAGCCTGCGACGACGACAACGAGCCAGGCCGAATGGTCTTGGGAGGCACGCAAACACAGCGTTGCCACGACTTCGACGACGATCGCCGCGCCGAGCAGGAGCCATTTTCGCACGGCTTACAAGCTAAACGACGCGTTCCACCATCGGGGTGAGGACCTCGTGCGCGAACCGGCGCAGTTCGGCGTCGTCGGCGAAATCGGGGTCGATCGGCGGCATCGAGATGTAGGTGAAGAACAGCCGGGCGAAGACGTCTGCGACCCAGCGCACCTGTTGTGACGCAGAACCCGGCGCCTCGCCGTGGATGTAGTTGGCGATGAACGCCGAGCCCATCGTCAGCAGTTCGACGGAATCAGCGATCGGCGCAGGCTCGGCATGCGCGGCCCTGCGCAGAATCGGATGTCGGCGCGCGAACGACACCGCCCCGATGAAGGCTTCCGCGACACCCTCGTTGGGGTCGTCGGAGCCTTCGATGGCGTCGGCCACCGCGGCGAGAAAGCGCTGCGTCTCCCGCCGCACCAATGCCTCGACAAGGTCGTCGCGCCGTGGATACCGGCGATACGCCGTCATCCGCGATACACCGGCCCGGCGGACCACGTCTTCGACCGTGATGCGTTGCAGCCCAACAGCGGCGGCCTCGGCGAGTGCGGCGTCCAGTATGCGTTGGCTGGTCGGGTCGGCGCCTTCGTCGACCCGGCCGCCTTCACTTGCCCCGCCGACCACCTCGATGAGCTGTGTGCGGATCACGACACGGCGACTTCCGGCCGGACCACTCCCGCAGCGCGGTCCTGCGCCAGCAGGAGATACCGCGGTCTACCGAACGCCCACCGCAACCGTTGGGCATCGACTTTCAGCATCGGCCCCATGAGAGCACACATCGCCATGGGCGGCCGGTCGAAGCCGATGAGCTCGCGTGCCCACCGCGGCGCCCGGCTCATGCCCGCATATATCGCGAACCGGTGCAGCCCGCGGTCGAGACGGTCGGGCAGGTCGGGGAAGAACGGTGACGTCATCAGGAAGTCGACGAACTCGCGCGTCTGCGCGTTGACGGACAGCCGGGGCCGCATGGCCTCTACGTACTCGTCGAGTTCGGCGGCGGTGGTGGGCACCCAGTCGGCGCCACCCATCCTGCCGATTACCGCCTGCTCGGCCAGGTAGCGATCCTTTTCATGTTGGGACAGCGGCCTTTTCGTTTCCTCGTAGCACCGCAGGATCATCCACGGGATGCAGGTGTGCACCCAGGCGATCAGTTCCGGATCCAGCGCGCGGTAGGCCACCCCGTCGGGGCGCGTGCCGTTGACGAACGAATGGATGTGCTTGACGCGTTCGATCAGCGCCGTGGCGGCATCGGTGTTGCCGAACGTCGTCGCCAGCACATAACCCAGAGTCGCGCGGGCCCGCTGGAACGGGTCCTCACGGTAGTTCGACATGTCCTGAACGCCTGCGATGACGGACGGGTGCAGGATCTCGAGCACGATGGCGGGCAGCCCCGCCTGAGACACCGAAGCGAGGTCGGCGTTGATCTCCCAGGACATGCTGCCCGGACCGATCAACCCCGGGTCGCCCGCCCGGCCAGCGTAGACGTCCGGATCGTCGTGACGCCCGGCGCCCTTCTCGAAATCGGCGATTATCCGGCGGCGTAGCCAATCCATCTGCCATCCCTTGGTACGAGTGTTACAAATATCCTCTCAGCCATACCATCCCGTGTCGGAATTCACGCTGTCAACGGTTACCCGCAGGTAACCTGGTGGGTTGATGACGACCGACAACACCCTGGTAGAAACCGTCAGTGGCCCCGTCCGGGGCAGCGACGACGGACGGGTCACCGCCTGGAAGGGCGTGCGCTACGCCGCGCCGCCGGTCGGCGATCTGAGATGGCGGGCGCCGGAACCGCCGGAACCGTGGACCGAGGTCGCCGACGCGACCCACTATGGCTTCGTCTGCCCACAGCCCGTCGACCCCAGGGTCCCGATCGACCTCGGCGCACCACAGGGTGAGGACTGTCTGACCCTGAACGTCTGGGCGTCTTCGGACACCGCCGCGGGCGATCGGAAACCGGTGATGGTGTGGGTGCACAGCGGCGCCTACATCCTGGGCTCGGCGAGCCAGCCGCTCTACGACGGCCGCGTCCTGGCGGACGGCGGCGAGGTGGTCGTCGTCACGCTGAACTACCGGATCGGCGCGTTGGGGTTCCTCGACCTGTCCGAGTTCAGTAGCCCGCTGCGCCGGTTCGACTCGAATCTCGGACTGCGCGACGTGCTGGCCGCGCTGCACTGGGTGCGCGACAACATCGCGGCATTCGGAGGCGACCCCGACCGCGTCACGCTGTTCGGCGCTTCGGCGGGCGCGGGCATCATCACCACCCTGCTCACCAGTCCTGCCGCCGAAGGTCTGTTCTGGGCTGCGATCGCGCAAAGCTCGCCGGCCACATCGGTATACGACGCCAGCCGGGCGCACGGGATCACCCGAAAGGTGCTCGACCGACTGGGCCTGACAACTTCGGACATCGATCGGCTGCCGCAGGTCCCTGTGGACGCGATCGTCGCGGCCTCCACCGACGTCTTCTACGAGGTGCCGGTGACCAACCCCGGCACCGTGGCCTTCGCACCGCTCGTCGACGGCGACCTGGTAACCGACTATCCGGTGAAGCTGGCCCGCGAGGGCCGCTCCCATCGCGTCCCGCTGATCATCGGCACCAACAAGCACGAGGCGGCGCTGTTCAAGTGGATGAAGTCGCCGTTGGTGCCGATCACGCCCGAAGCGATCAGCGCGATGTTCACCCAGATCGCCGCCGAGCAGCCGAACCTGCGCCTGCCGATCGACTATGAGACGGGCGCCGCGTATTCGCAGTTGCGCCGGAAGGAACGCGGCATGGGCGTGGCGCGTGACCTCGGCTTCCGGATGCCCTCCGTATGGCTGGCCGAGGGACACAGCGCCGTGGCGCCGGTTTACCTATACCGCTTCGACTTCGCGACGCCGATGTTACGACTACTGCGGATCGCGTCCGCCCACGCCACCGAACTGCCGTTCGTATGGGGCAATCTCGGGTCCAGCCCCAAGGATCCGACGTTCAAGCTGGGAGGCTTGAAGACCGGGCGGGTGGTGTCCGAGCGGGTGCGGGCGCGTTGGGTGAACTTCGCGACGCAAGGCAGGCCCGCGGGCCTGCCGGGGGAGCCGGAGTGGCTGCCCTACCAGGAGCCCGACCGGGCCAGCCTGCTGATCGGGCGCGAAGACACGGTGGTCAGCGACATCGATACCGATATCCGGGCCACCTGGGGCCAGGAGATACTCAACTTCCGGTAGGCCTGCGAGGCATCGCTAGACTCGCCAGGGAGGTGTCGTTCGTGGACTGGGCAAAAGCATGGGAGCACGTGCTGCCGCCGCTGATGCATGACCCTGTGACGTTCGCCGTCCCGTTCTTCCTGCTACTTCTCGTCATCGAGTGGCTGTCGTCCCGCACGCTGGCCCACACCGAAGGCGAACGCGCGCCATCGGGTGCCTACCTGAAGCCCGACGCGTGGGCCAGCATCTGGATGGGCATTGTGTCGATCGGCACCAGCGCGGTGATGAACGGCATCGCGCTCTTCGGATATGCCGCGCTGTATGTCTACGTCGCGCCGTCGCAACTGCCCGCGACCGCCTGGTACACGTGGGTGATCGCCATCGTGGGCGTGGATTTCCTTTACTACTGGTATCACCGGATGGCACACCGGGTGCGGCTGTTCTGGGCGACGCATCAGGCACACCACTCCAGCCAGTACTTCAACTTGGCGACCGCGCTCCGGCAGAAGTGGAACATCAGCGGCGACGTCTTCCTTCGTGCGCTGTTGCCGCTGTTGGGCGTGCCGCCGTGGATCGTGTTCGCCGGCTTCTCGATCAACCTGATCTACCAGTACTGGATTCACACCGAGCGCATCGGGAAACTCTGGCGGCCAATCGAATTCATCTTCAACACGCCCTCGCACCACCGTGTGCATCACGGAATGGACGAGCTCTATCTCGACAGGAATTACGGCGGGATCCTGATCATCTGGGACCGGCTGTTCGGCAGCTTCCAGCCCGAGACGTTCCGGCCGCACTACGGACTGACCAAGCAGGTGGACACCTACAACATCTGGAAGCTGCAGACCCACGAGTACGTGGCGATCGCCAGGGATGTCCGCGCGGCGAAACGCTGGCGCGACCGGATGGGCTTCGTCTTCGGGCCCCCGGGATGGCAGCCGCCCCAGTCGGTCCAACCCGACATTCCCGCGCCGATCACCGCTTCCAAGGCCCCCTCAACTTCAGGCGCCGGCCCTCGACCGGTTTGACGCCGCGATCGGCGCCCGGCCCGTAGTGTCCGCGTAATGCAGACGGTGTTCGATGCCCACGTCGACCCAACTCTGGTCGAGCGCTCGCTTGCGGCAAGCGCATTCGGATCGACGTGGCTGGACATCCCGCGACCCGAACACGACGCGGTCTCGGGCTCGGTAACCACCGACCTGCTGGTGGTCGGGGCGGGTTACACCGGGCTGTGGACGGCATTGCATGCCGCACAGCGCAATCCGGGCCAGACGGTCGTGCTGGTCGACGCCGATCGGGTGGGATGGGCGGCATCGGGCCGTAACGGCGGCTTTGTCGACGCCAGTCTGACCCACGGCGTGGCGAACGGAAAGTCACGCTGGCCCAACGAATTCCAGAAGTTGGAGGCGCTCGGGCAGAACAACTGGACGGCATGCAGGCCGATATCGAGCAACTGGCGCCCGCCGTCGACTGGGAGCGCACCGGAATGCTGTCGGTGGCCACCGAACCCCATCAAGTGGCCTTGCTCCTGGAGGCCGCCGACGACGGGGAGGGGCAGTTCCTCGGCCAGGGCGAGGTGCATGACGAGGTGTCGTCGCCAACCTATCTGGCCGGCCTGTTCAGCCCCGGCAGCACGGCCATCGTCCATCCCGCAAAACTCGCGCTCGAACTCGCCCGCGCCTGCGAGCAGGCCGGTGTCCGCATCTACGAGCGAACCAACGTCACATCGATCGAGACCTCGGGCGCCGGCCTACGCTTCGTCTCGAATGCGGGAACGATAACGGCCGCCCGCGCGGTCCTTGCCACGAACGTCTTCCCGAGCCTGGTCAAGACCAACCGGCTGCGCACCGTGCCGGTGTACGACTATGTGCTGGCCACCGAACAGCTGACCGACGAACAGCTCGGCCGCGTCGGCTGGGCGAATCGGCAGGGAATCGGCGACTGCGGCAACCAGTTTCACTATTACCGGCTCTCGGCGGACAACCGCATCGTGTGGGGCGGCTACGACGCCGTCTACCACTTCGGGCGCAAGGTCAAGGCCGCCTACGAGGACCGTCCCGCCACCTACCGGCGACTCGCGCAGCATTTCTTCATCACCTTCCCGCAACTCGACGATGTCCGGTTCAGCCATCGCTGGGCCGGGGCCATCGACACCAGCACGCGGTTCTGCGCGCATTGGGGGCTGGCCCGCGGCGGCCGCGTCGCATACGTCAACGGTTTCACCGGACTCGGCGTCGGTGCGGCCCGGTTCGCCGCCGACGTCTGCCTGGATCTCCTCGACGGCGAGCGGACCGAGCGCACCGAGCTGGACATGGTTCGCAGGCGGCCGCCTCCGTTTCCGCCTGAGCCGTTGGTCAGCATAGGAATCCAGGCGACGCGATGGTCGCTCGACCGCGCGGATCATTCGGCGGGACGACGCAATCTGTTGTTGCGGACGCTGGACGCTCTCGGTCTGGGCTTCGATTCCTGACTGTCACGAAGCGTTTCCGCGACGTTTCGATTGCGCCGATCCCGAACCGCCCACACAAATAGTCAAGATCAGTAAGCTCAGCCGCGTCGGGTTCGGGGAATGCTTTGAGAAAGGGGCAGTTACGTGACTGACAGGCTCGCCGAGGGCGAGAAGCTTCAACGTGGTGACTCACTGACGTCGAGGAACGGTGCCTACACGCTGACCCTCCAGGACGACGGCAACCTGGTGCTCGCCGCGCAGGGTGAGGCGGTGTGGGCGACGGGCACCAACGGCCAGGACGCGGAACGGCTCGAGGTGCAGAAGGACGGCAATACCGTGCTCTACACCCCGGACAAGCCAATCTGGCACACCGACACCAAGGGCGCCAAGGACGTCCGGTTGGTGCTGCAGGACGACCGGAACCTGGTGTTGTACGGATTCGACGGAGTCGCGTGGGCGTCTGGCACGAACACCGACGAGGCGCCGACTCCACCGCCGACACAGGAGGCCGAGGCCGCTCCCGAGGTCGCTCCCGCAGTGGCGGAGGAGACGTTGCCACCCGCGGAGGCTCCCGCGCCGCCTCCTCCTCCGCCGCCTCCGCCGCCACCGCCGCCCGCTCCGCGGACGTACACGGTGGTGTCCGGTGACACGCTGTGGGCGATCTCCGAACGCTTCTACGGCGACGGCAGCCGGTACCAGCAGATCGCCGATGCCAGCGGCATCTCGAATCCGGATCTCATCCATCCGGGACAGGTGCTGACGATTCCGTAGCTGAAGTGATGACGGGCAGCCCGGGCCGAATGCCCGGGCTGCCTTGCTGAGTGGCCCCGTGTCGGTAGGGTAGTAGGCCCTGACCCCAACGAATCGGAGATGACAGTGCGCCGACACTGGTTGCGCTCGCTGGTCGCGGCAGCCGCGCCGATACTTGCGCTGATGATTCCCTCGGCGCAGGCGCACGCCACTCCAGGCGTGTTGGTGTATCCGGGGATGGAGATCCATCAGGGCACCAACGTGTGCACTCTCGGTTTTGTCGAGCCCGGCGCCCGAACGGCGTTCACCGCAGGGCACTGCCGCGGCGACGGGCCGGTCGTTGACAGGGACGGTAAGCCCATCGGCGGCCTGGCGATGTACCGCGACAACACACCCGACGGCGCCACCATCGCGACCGACCACCAGATCTCCGACTGGGAAGCGATCAACCTCGCATCCGACGTCGACCTGAACAACATCCTCCCCGGCGGCCGCGCCCTGGTGTCCGATCCGGGCGTCGTGCCGACACCCGGCCTGCCGGTGTGCCACTTCGGCGTGGTCACCGGGGAGAGTTGCGGCACCATCGAAGCGGTCAACAACGGCTGGTTCACGATGACCAACGGCGTGGTGAGCCAGAAGGGCGACTCAGGAGGCCCGGTATACGTCGTCACGCCCGACGGCAGGGCCGCCATCATCGGGATGTTCAACAGCACGTGGGGGAATTTCCCGGCTGCGGTGTCCTGGCAGTCGGCCAGCCAGCAGGCGCGCGAGGACGTCGTGCAGTCCTCATCGGGGGTTGGCTGACCCTCCTTTGTAAAAGCCTTGACTTATATAAGTTCTGACTTTTAACATCGGACCTTGTGCACGCGTTCGACGTCCTCGGTGACCCAGTCCGCAGGCGCATCCTCGAATTGCTCGCCGGCGGAGAACAGACGGCAGGCACCATCAGCGCGACCATCCAGCGCGAGTTCGCGATCAGCCAGCCGGCGGTTTCTCAACATCTGAAGGTGCTGCGGGACAACGGGTTTGCGTCCGTACGGCCGGACGGTCAGCGACGGCTGTATACGGTCGACGGCAAGGCGTTGCGGGACGTCGACGAATGGCTTGACTCGTTCCGGCGATTCTGGACTCCTCACCTCGACGCGCTGGGCACCGAGATCGCTCGCGGCAAGAGAGAACGGCGAAGGAAGGCAACATGATCGACGTCACCCACCAGATCAATGCCGTACGCCGCACGGTCGGCAGCCGGACGCTGGAAGCGGCGGAGGCGCGCGTCGTCACGATCAGTCAGGCCTACGACACCGATGCCGACGACCTGTGGGATGCCTGTACCCACATCGACCGAATACCTCGATGGTTTCTGCCGATCACCGGCGACCTGAAGGTCGGCGGTCACTACCAGCTCGACGGCAACGCCCACGGCACGATCCTGACCTGCGATCCGCCGCGCGAATTCACCGCGACATGGGAGTGCGGGGACGATGTGAGTTGGATCGAACTGCGGGTCATCGGCGAGGGTCCGCACCGGTCACGGTTTGAGCTGCAACACATCTCGCATGTCGACGACCACTGGGAGCAGTTCGGCCCCGGCGCGGTCGGCATGGGCTACGACGGCGCCCTCGTCGGCCTGGCCCTGCACGTTTCGACCGGAAAGGCGGTCGACTCTTTGGCAGGCCAGCAGTGGATGACCTCCGAGGAGGGCCGCCAGTTCATGAAGCTCTCCGGCGAGGCGTGGTACGAGGCCAACATCGCGAGCGGCGCCGACGCGCAATGGGCGAGGTCTGCCGCCGATCGGTGCGTCGCCGCGTACCTGGGAGAAAACTAGAACACGTTCTAGCCAGCGGGGCACGGCGGAGATATTCTCTTTTGCGATGCATGCCCAGACACCTGTCCAGATCGCGTGGGTGACGAAGGATCTCGACGCCACCGAAAAAGCCCTGACCACGCTGTTGGGTGCCAAGAAGTGGATCCGGGTGCCCGACGTGCACTTCGGGTCCGACACCTGCACCTACCGGGGACGGCCCGCAGACTTCGTCGCGCACATCTCGTTCAGCTATGCCGGAGACACCCAGCTCGAACTAATCGCGCCAGTGACGGGGGAGAGCGTCTATTCCGAGTTCCTCGATCGCGCGGGGCCGGGTTTGCACCACATCTGTGTGGAGGCTGACGACGTCAGCGAAGCAACCGCCGGAGCAGACGTGGTGCAGCGCGGTGTGATGCCCGGCGGAATGGAGTTCGCCTACGTCACCGCCGAGGCGGCAGGCGTGCCCTACATCGAGGTCGCGCACATCCCGCCCGAGATCCGGGCGTTCTTCGACTATGTGAAGCAGGAGCAGTAGTGAGTACTGAGGTCCCCGAAACCGTTGATGCCTCCGACGTGCCGAACTGGTCCGACGAGGTCGACGTCGTGGTGATCGGCTTCGGCATCTCCGGGGGGTCTGCCGCGGTGAGCGCCGCGGCGGCTGGCGCACGGGTGCTGGTGCTCGAGAAGGCTGCCGCGGCAGGCGGTACCAGCTCCATGGCGGGCGGTCACTTCTATCTCGGCGGTGGCACCGCCGTGCAGCAGGCGACTGGTCACGACGACAGCCCCGACGAGATGTACAACTACCTCGTCGCCGTCTCGCCCGAGCCCGACCACGAGAAGATCCGGGCGTACTGCGACGGCAGCGTCGAGCACTTCAACTGGTTGGAGGACTTGGGGTTTCAGTTCGAGCGCAGCTTCTATCCCGGCAAGATCGTCGTGCCACCCGGCACGGAGGGCTTGTCCTACACCGGCAATGAAAAGGTGTGGCCGTTCACCGAGAAGGCGAAGCCCGCGCCACGCGGCCATTCGGTACCGGTCCCCGGCGAGCTCGGCGGTGCCGCGATGGTCGTCGACCTGTTGGTGAAACGCGCCGACGAGCTCGGTGTTCAGGTCCGCTATGAGACCGGGGTGACGAACCTCGTCGTCGACGACGGTGCCGTGGTCGGCGTCCGCTGGAAACACTTCAGCGAAACCGGTGCGGTGAAAGCGAATTCGGTGATCATCGCCGCGGGTGGCTTCGCGATGAATCCCGAGATGGTCGCCGAGCACACCCCCGCCCTCGGCCAGAAGCGGCGCACGAAGCACCACGGGGTGGTGGAGCCCTACATCCTCGGCAACCCCAACGATGACGGCCTCGGCCTGCGGTTGGGGGTCTCGGCGGGCGGCGTCGCCAAGCACCTCGACGAGATGCTGATCACGGCGTCCCCGTATCCACCGGAGATTCTGCTCACCGGCATCATCGTCAACAACCAGGGGCAGCGTTTCGTCGCGGAGGACTCCTACCATTCGCGCACCGCCGCTTTCGTGCTGGAGCAGCCCGGCCAGGAGGCCTACCTCGTCGTCGACGAAGAGCACATGCAGATGCCCGCGATGCCGCTGATCCGGTTCATCGACGGCTGGGAAACCGTCGAGGAGATGGAGCGGGCGCTTGACATCCCGGAGGGCAAGTTGGTGGCGTCGCTGAACCGGTACAACGACAACGCGGCACGAGGCGAGGATCCCGAC
This sequence comes from Actinomycetota bacterium, assembly GCA_046735135.1. Taxonomy (GTDB): domain Bacteria; phylum Actinomycetota; class Actinomycetes; order Mycobacteriales; family Mycobacteriaceae; genus Mycobacterium. The sequence goes on along the minus strand of JBKPSU010000144.1, from coordinate 22,493 downwards.
TTCCACAAGAATCCGGATTACGTTGCACCGCAGACGAAAGGGCCATGGGCGGCGTTCGATCTGTCGCTGGGGCGCGCGTTGTACTCCGGGTTCACGTTAGGCGGCCTCGATGTCTCCATCGACGGCGAAGTCCTGCGCGGGGACGGCAGCGTCATCCCCGGTCTCTACGCTGCGGGTGCATGCGCGTCCAACATCGCGCAAGACGCCAAGGGATACGCCAGCGGCACTCAGCTGGGCGAGGGCTCCTTCTTCGGCCGCCGCGCAGGTACGCACGCGGCGAGCGGCTAGACGGGCGTCAGCCGCCATGCGCCGTCGCCGAGCAGTTCGAGCCGGCGATCGTGGTGCTGTTCGAGCGTGGGCCGGTGGCTGACGCTGACCACGATGGAGTCGGGCACCTGAGTGCGCAACGTTTGATACAGCGCGAACTCCTGTCCCTCGTCGAGTGCGGAGGTCGCCTCGTCGAGGAAGACCACCTTCGGCTTGGCAAGCAGCACACGGGCGAAGGCGACCCGCTGTTGCTCGCCAGGCGAAAGGATCTTCCCCCAGTCGGCCACCTCGTCGAGTCTGCCGCCGAGGTGCCCCAGCGACACGGTGTCGAGCGCCGAGCGGATCGCGTCGTCTGAGTAGGTGCCCGCTTCGGCGGGATAACAGACCGCGTTCCGGAGGTCGCCCAGCGGCATGTAGGGGAGCTGCGACAGGAACATCGTGTCCTCGTCCGGGCGACGCAGCGTGCCCGAACTGAACGGCCACAGCTGCGCGAGACTGCGCAGCAGCGTGGTCTTGCCGCTGCCGGATGTTCCGGTGATGACCAACGAGTCGCCGGGGTCGAGCCGCACGTCCAGCGGATCGACCAGCCGTGCTCCCGACGGTGTGCGCACCTCGACATCGTCGAGCTCGAGCGACCCGTCGGTGCTCGTCTCGGCGGTCAACGACGGTAGCGCCCTTGCGTTTTCGTTGGCGGCGATCAATCCGTCGAGGCGAATGATCGCCGCGCGGTAGCCGGCGAACGCGTCGTAGACCGAGCGAAAGAATGACAGCGAGCTCTGCAAATTGTTGAATGCGCTCGCCGACTGCGTCACGTCGCCGAACTGAATCTCACCGGCGAACAACCGGGGCGCCTGAATGATTGTCGGTAACGGGTCGACGATCTCGTTCACCGACCTGTTCCAACCGATGAATGCGATGCCCCTGCGGACGAATGCCCGGTAGTTGGCGATGATCGCCGCGAACCTGGTCGTCAACTCGCCACGCTCGGCATGTTGACCGCGATAGAGGCCGATCGCCTCACCCGCATCGCGCAGGCGCACCAGCGCATAACGGAACGCCGCATTCGTGAGTTCGTTTCGGAATGTCAAACGGGTCAGCGGACGTCCGATCCAGAACGCGATCACCGTCGTGACGGCCACCCACAGCAGTGCCATCCAGAACAGGGCCCGCGGAATGGTCAGCCCTAATATCGGTAGCGGGCCCGAAAGGTTCCAGAGAATCGGCGTGAATTCGATCACCGACACGATGGAGAACACCGTGGCGAACAGCAGCGTCTGGGCGGTGCTCACGGTGAACGTGTTCGTTTCAGGGCCGGTTCCGGTCGTGAACACGTCGATGTCCTGCTGAATTCTCTGGTCCGCGTTGTCAATCGGTCCCGCGATGAATCGCGACCGGTAGTAGGCGTCGCCCTCCAACCAGTCGTTCATCAAGCGGTGCGTGAGCCAGACGCGCCATCTGATGATGAATCGCTGCATCAGGTACGTATCGACCAGGGTGCGGGTGACTTTCGCTATGACCAGACCGGCGAGTATCAGCATCGCGACCCAAAATCCCTTGATTGCAATGTCTTTGGCTTCACCCTCGCCTGCAAAAGCCGCCTGCAAAGCTGAGAACTGGTCATTGGATTGATAGGTGAACAACACAGAGAGGCGAACGTCGATCATCACCAATACCAGAAGCACGACCAGCAGCGCCCACACCGGGATGCTCTCGCGGCCCTTGAAATAGTCGCCGGTGATCCGCCAGAACTGCCTGCCCCAGGTGGTGTAGCGCGCGAGTAGCGCACCGGCGACCACGATTCCGATCGCGGCGAACACCGAGGCCTTGGCCACCCACAACGCGGACGCGATGAGTTCGTCGCCCCAGACGAGGGACGGCGTGAAGGTTTCGTCCATGCCGGGAAGCTACCCCGCCATGATCACACCGGAGCGGGTTCTTTCTCCTCGCCCTCGACCCGGCCGAAGCGCCATTCGCCGTCGCCGAGCAGTACGAGCTCGTGGGTGTGGTGCTGCTCGACGGTCTTGCGGTGGCTCACGCTGACCAGAATTGTGTCCGGCAGTTCCGTTCGAACGAGGTTGTAGACGAGGTACTCCAGTCCTTCGTCGAGCGCGGAGGTCGACTCGTCGAGGAACACCGCCTTGGGCTTGGTCAGCAGCACACGCGCGAACGCGATGCGCTGTTGCTCACCGGGGGAGAGCACCTTGGCCCAGTCCAGTACCTCGTCCAGGCGGCCGACCAGATGTGGCACCGCCACCTTCTCCATTGTGCGCTTGAGGGTCTCGTCGTCGATGGTGCCTTCCTCGTTGGGATAGCTCACGACCGCACGCAGGTCGCCCAGCGGGACATACGGCATCTGGGAGAGGAACATCGTCTCGTTCGGCCCGCACGGCCGCGTCAGCGTGCCGGAGGTGAACGGCCACAGCTCGGCGAGGCTGCGCAGCAGCGTGGTCTTGCCGACACCGGACTTGCCCGTGACGACCAGCGTGTCGCCCACCTCCAGCCGCACGTCGAGCGGGTTGAGCAGCTGCTTGCCGTCGGGGGTGCGAACCTCGACGTCGGTGAGCTCGACGGTGCCGTCCACGCACGGCGTCGTGGTGATCTCGGGCAGGGCACGGCCCTCTTCGTTGGCGGTGACGAGGCCGTGAAGCCGGATGATCGCGGCACGGTAGCCGGCGAAGGTGTCGTAGACCTGGCGGAAGAACGAAAGGCCATCCATGATCGAGCCGAATGCCGACGCCGACTGCGTCATTGCGCCGAGCGGGATTTCGCCGGAGTAGAAGCGCGGGAACTGCAGCAGGTAGGGCAGCGGAACGATGGCCTGGCTCATCGACCAGTTCCAGCCGTTGAACGCAAGCGACCTCAACACGTACCGCTTGTAATTGTTGACGACTGAGGCGAACATCGCGCGCAGGCCGGTCCTTTCGGCGGCCTCACCACGGTAGAACGCAACTGCCTCGGACGCGTCGCGCAGGCGCACAAGCGCGTAACGAAACGCCGCGTTGAACTTCTCGTTGCGAAACGACAGCCAGATGATCGGGCGGCCGATCCCGAACGCGATGACCGATGCGATCAAGACGAATACGATCCCGATCCAGAACATCGCCCTCGGCAGTTGGTAGTTGACTATCGGGATCGCCAAGGGGCCCGACAGGTTCCACAGGATCGCGGTGAAGGAGATCATCGATGCGACGGCGTCGATGGCGCCGAACAGCAGCGTGTTCTGGGAGTAGTAGTAGGGGACGTTCGGCAGGGGTCCGTTGCCCGCGGTGAAGATGTCGATGTCGGACTGGATACGCTGGTCGGGGTTGTCGATCTTGTCGTCGATGAAGCGCGCGCGGTAGTAGGCCTTGCCGTCGAGCCAGTCCCCGGTGAGGCGGTCGGTCAGCCAAGCACGCCACGCCAGGCAGAACCGCTGGACCAACAGCATGTCCAGCAGCAGCCGCCCGATGAAGATGGCGGCGAGAATCGAGAAGACCTTGATGGACAGCCAGAAGCCGCCCCACCCGGAGTGCTTGATCGCATCGTTGCCCGCGTCTGCGGCGGCGCGGCCCGCCTCGACCACCTGGAAGCTGGTCAGCATGTCGTTGCTCTGGTAGCTGAGCAGGACCTGCAGCCGCACACCCACGAGAACGAGGAACAGGATCACCGCCAGCCACGCCCACACCTTGACGCTCTCGGGGCCGGTGAAGTAGTCGCCGGTGATTCGCCAGAACTGCCTGCCCCAGACCGTGTACTTGGCAAGCAGCACGCAGATGATCAGCGTGGCTATCGCCGCGATCGTCCAGGCCTGGGCCAGCCACATCAGCGACGCCCACAGCTCATTGCCCCACTCCCGCGTCGGGGTGAACCCTGCCGATTCCGATTCCATCCCGGCAACGTACCTCGACAGGCCTGGGACAGCGCTACAAAGGCCTCAACTGCGCATGGTGAGCGGCTCCAGTCGCCATTCGCCGCCGCCGACCAGCTCCAGCTGGCGACCGTGAAACCGCTCGAGGGTCGTGCGGTGACTCACGCTGACCAAAATCATGTCGGGTAACTCGGTGCGGATCAGCTCGTAGAGCGTCAGCTCGAGTCCCTCGTCGAGCGCCGAGGTCGACTCGTCGAGGAACACCGCAGCGGGTACTGACAGAAGGATGCGCGCGAACGCGATCCGCTGCTGCTCGCCGACCGAGAGGACCTTCGCCCACTCGCCGACGTCATTGAGCCGGATGGCCAGCTGCGGCAGAGCGACCTTGATGAGGGCCTGCTGGATCGCGCGATCGTCGACCGTGCCCTCCTCGTTGGGGTAGGACACGACGGCGCGCAGATCGCCCAGTGGGAGATACGGCAGCTGAGGGACGAACATCGCCGCCTGCCGCCCCTCGGGCAGGCGGACGCTTCCCGAAACGAACGGCCACAGTCCGGCAAGGCTCTGCAGGAGGACGGTCTTGCCGATGCCGGACGGTCCGCTGACCAACAGCGCATCACCCGGTCCCAGGCTGAAATCAAGTGGCCGAAGAAGATTCGCGCCGTCCGGGGTGCGAACCTCGACGCCTTCGACCTCCAATCGGCCATGCGAGGACGTCGCCGTCGACACCTGCGTGAACGTGCGGGCCCGCGTGTTCTCCTCCACGAGGCCGTCGAGGCGGATCACCGCCGCCCGGTAGCTCGCAAACGAGTCGTAGGCCTCGCGGAAGAACGACAGCGCGTTGTGGATCGTGGTGAACGCGGTCGCCGACTGGATCACGTCGCCGAAGGAGATCGCACCGTCGAACAACCGGGGCGCCTGCACGACGAAGGGCAGGGGGTTGATCGCCTGGCTCGCGGTCAGGTTCCAGGCCTTGAAGCGCACCATCCGGTTCAGCCAGCCGCCGTAATTGACCATCACCTCGGAGAGCCTGCTGCCAAGCAATCGGCGCTCGACGCTCTCGCCGCGGTACAGCCCGATGGCCGTGCCCGCATCTCTCACCCGCACCAGCGCATAGCGGAAGCCCGCGTTTCGAAGCTCGTTGAGGTAGCTCAGCCGGATCAGTGGCCTGCCGATGACGAAGGCGATGACGGTGGCTGCCAGCACGTACACGATGACGATCCAGAACAGGGCACGGGGAAGCGTCAGGCCGCCCAGTGTGAGTGGCCCGGACAGACGCCAGAGGATCGCACTGAATGCGAACACCGAGAGCATCGCCGCGACACCACCGAACAACAACGTAGATCCCGAGTCGTACATCGGGTTGTTCGTCTGTCCGCCAACCCCTGTCGTGAAGATGTCGATGTCCTGCTGGATGCGCTGGTCCGGGTTGTCGTTCGGCCGACGCAGGAATTGACGCCGGTAGTAGGCGAAGTCGCCTAACCAATCGTCAATCAGCCTGCTGCTCAACCAGATTCGCCAGCGCATGATGAACCGCTGGGTGACGTAGATGTCCAGCAGAGTGACGATGACGTGCACCACAGCCAGGATCAGGAAAATGCCGATCGTCACCCAGAACCCGTGGATGCCCGAGTCGGTGAGCGCCGTCTTGTCGGTGGCGATTCCCTGCAGGGCCACCTGCAGCGACGTGAAGACGTCGTTGGTGTAGAAGCTGATCAAGACGCTGATGCGCACGGTGATGATCGTGAACAACAGCAGCAGTGCCAACACCGTCCACACCACCAGACTCTGCCTGCCGGTGAAGTAACCGCCCGTGACACGCCAGAACTGACGACCCCATTCCGTCAGCCGCGCAATCAGAAAGAGCGCGAGCAGCAGGCACGGCGCGGTGATCAGGAAGGCCGCCGATATCCACAGCAGGGAGTTGACGACCTCATGGCTCCAGTCGATCGACGACCTGAACGTGCCGGTGTTCACGCTGAGGCGAAGGTCGACGAGAGGTGGGCCACCAGTTCGTCGGAGGCGATGGGGGACGAGGCGAACGCGAGATAGCCGTCTGGTCGCACCACGTATGCCGATGCACCCGTCGCGCAGTACATCCGTGCAAAGTCGTTGTCACTGTCGCGGACGAGCGGCAGCACGGTGTTCTCGACAGCGGCGTTCGGCGCCGCGATCAGGTAGACGTCCATGCGGCCGCGTGCCGCGGCCACCGCCGTCACGGCGGCACTCTCGAACATCGCCACGTCATCCGCGGAGCCGTCGTCGCCCGCGTACAGCAGGAGGGTGTGATCTCGCCTGCCCAGCAGCGAGAACAGGCGGACCGGGTCGGTGACGGCCGCGCGGGTCAGCCCGCTGGCGTCGGGGGCGCGCCCGCCCGCTCCAGCGTGGACGATCGGGCTGCCGTCGTAGCGGATCAGCAGCTGCGCCTCCCGCCGAATCACGAAGTCGGGGTCGGTCGAGTCGGCACCGATGCCCTCGCGTGCGCTGCGCACGGTCCGCCCGACGACCTCCTCACCCACGGGCCGCCGTTCGGCGTCGTAACTGTCCAGCAACGTGGGCGCTGCGTCGCCCGAAATCGCCAGCGCGAGTTTCCACGCCAGGTTGTGGGCGTCCTGGATTCCGGTGTTCATGCCCTGTGCGCCTGTCGGTGGGTGAATGTGCGCGGCGTCGCCCGCGACGAAGACCCGGCCGCGGCCGTAGGCGTCGACGATGCGGTGACTGATCCGAAACACCGAGGACCACCGCAGGTTTCGCGCGGTGGTCGGCTCGGGGGACATTCGGTCGAGCACTGCCTGAATGTGGCGGAGCTCCGGTTTGCAGGCGCCCTCGAAGCCGTGTGCGACCCCGTCGGCAGCCGTCGGTCCCGCTGCCAACTCGTCGGGGACCAGCATCGACATGCGATAGCGCCCACGGCCCGGCAGCGGGATGCACACCAACAGGTCGTCGGTCTTGCCGTCGGTCTGGTGCATGGCCCGAAGGGCCCAGCCGCGCGGCAACGACCAGTCCACCTCGACGTCGCCGAGCATGTACTGCTCCTCGAACGCCGCGCCTTCGAACGACAGCCCCAGCGCCTTGCGGACCGCGCTGTGGGCACCGTCGGCGCCGACGAGGTAGCCCGCCCGCACGGTCTGCTGGCCGGCGTCACTCTCCAGGGTGGCGGTGACACCGTCTGGGTCCTGCTCGAAGGCCGAAACCCGCAGACCGCGTTCGACCTGCACTCCGTGCATGGCCAGTTCCTCGCGAAGAATCCGCTCGGTGGTGTACTGCGGGATGGCGACGAAGCCGAAAGGAACGTCGGCAGGCGTGGCGAATTCGATCTGACCGACCTTCTCGGCGTTGACGTAGATTGTTTGGCCGAACATCTGGACCGCCACGTCGAGTATCCGGCGCAGCACGCCCATGCCTTCGAAAACCTCAAGCGTACGAGGTTGCACACCAACGGCTTTGGCGTATTGCGGCGGATCGGTGATGGGGTCGACGATCCGGAAGTCGACGCCACGGCGGGCGAGTTCGATCGCCGCCGTTAGACCGATCGGGCCTGCGCCCGCGACGAGCACGTCAGTGTCAGCCATGAGCATGATTATGCTGCGGCCATGAGCATCGACGCCCCGATTGAGAACAAGATAGGCGCAGGACGGCTGATCGCCCGGCGACTGCGGGCCAGCGGCATCGACACCATGTTCACCCTGTCGGGCGGGCATCTGTTCTCCATTTACGACGGGTGCCGCGCCGAGGGCGTCCGGCTGATCGACACCAGACACGAGCAGACCGCGGCCTTTGCCGCCGAGGGTTGGTCGAAGGTGACCCGGGTGCCCGGTGTCGCCGCGCTCACCGCGGGCCCCGGCGTGACCAACGGCATGAGCGCCATGGCCGCCGCTCAGCAGAATCAGTCGCCGCTGCTCGTGCTCGGTGGCCGAGCGCCCGCGCTGCGGTGGGGCCAGGGCTCGTTGCAGGAGATCGACCATGTCCCGTTCGTGGCGCCGCTGACCCGGTTCGCCGCTACCGCGGGGTCGGCGGACGCGGTTGGCGGGCTGATCGACGACGCCCTCGTCGCCGCCGCGGGCGCGGGGGGAACACCGACGGGTGTCGCGTTCGTCGACTTCCCGATGGACCACGTGTTCGGCGAGGCCCACGACGCGGGCGAACCGGGTGCGCTAGCGGCCCCGCCCGCGCCCGTGCAGGCCGACGGCGGCGCGCTCGGCATTGCGGCGGACCTGCTCGCAAGCGCGCAGCGGCCGGTGATCATGGCGGGCACCAACGTGTGGTGGGGCCATGGCGAGTCGGCACTGCTTGCTTTGGCGGAGTCGCTTCGCATCCCGGTCCTCATGAACGGCATGGCCCGTGGCACGGTGCCTGCCGACCACGAGCTGGCCTTCTCCCGTGCGCGGTCAAAGGCGTTGAAGGAGGCCGACGTTGCGCTGATTGTCGGGGTGCCGATGGACTTCCGACTCGGGTTCGGCGGGGTGTTCGGCGAGCAGACCCGGCTCGTCGTCGCCGACCGCGTGACACCGCAGCGGCCGCATCCGCGTGAGGTCGCTGCCCAGCTGTACGGAGACCTGACGACAACCTTGACGGCACTCGGCCGCCAGCGCACGGCCGACCACGAGGCGTGGATCGGCGACCTGCGGGCCGTCGAGTCCGCAGGCCGGGCCGCCGAACACGCCGAGCTGACCGACGACCGCAGCCCGCTGCATCCGATGCGCGTCTACGCCGAGCTGAAGCCGCTGCTGGATCGCGACGCCATCGTGGTGATCGACGCGGGGGACTTCGGCTCCTACGCCGGACGGGTCATCGACAGCTATGTGCCCGGCGCGTGGCTGGACAGCGGACCGTTCGGCTGTCTGGGCTCGGGCCCCGGCTACGCGCTGGCCGCCAAGCTGGCCCGGCCGGACCGTCAGGTGGTGCTGCTGCAGGGCGACGGCGCATTCGGCTTCAGCGGCATGGAGTGGGACACGTTGGTGCGCCACGGCGTTCACGTGGTCTCGGTGATCGGGAACAACGGCATCTGGGCGCTGGAGAAGCACCCGATGGAGATGTTGTACGGCTACTCGGTGGTGGCCGAGCTGCGACCGGGCACCCGCTACGACGAGGTGGTCGCCGCGCTCGGCGGCCACGGCGAGCTTGTCTCGGCGCCCGTCGAGCTCCGGCCCGCGCTCGAGCGCGCTTTCGCTGCCGGAGTACCCGCGGTGGTGAACACGCTCACCGACCCACAGGTTGCCTATCCGCGCCGGTCGAACCTCGCCTGACCCTCTCCCCGCGAGTGTGCGTGTCTGCAGCCGACACGCCGGTGAAAATCCGGAGAATGCGCACGCTCGTGGGACGTAAATCGGTGGACGGAGCGAGCATTCGGTGATCATCCTGTAGTGCATGGATGTCCGGATACACGAGTCGGCTGAGCAGTTCCGCGATATCGCGGAGCCGCTGTACCGCCGCGATCCGGTTGGCAACACCATCGAGTTGACCCTCTTGCAGGCAGGCGAGTTCGGCGACGACGCGCTGCTCCTCACCGTGTGGGACGACGATGTGCCCGTCGGTGCTGCCCTGCAGACTCCGCCATACCCGTTGGCGTGCAATGGATTACCCAATGACGTTCACCCCACGGTCGCGATCGATTTGGTGCGGATTCGCCCGGACATCAGCGGCGTCCGCGGGCGACTCGACCTCGCGATGGATTTCGCCAACGCGTGGAGCGCAGTCACCGGGTGCGCCGGCACGCTCGCGATGAGCGAAATGCTCTATCGTCTGGGCACTTTACGGCCGCCGGTCGGCGTCCCTGGTGCACACCGGGAGGCCACCCGCACCGACCGAGCCGTGCTCGTCGACTGGGTGGGGCGTTTCTTCGTCGAGACGTTCAGCCACCATCTCGATGACACCGCGGGCGAGCGGTTCGTCGACAACGCCGAAGCCGTCGGCGACCGGTTCATCCTCTGGGAGGACGGCGGTGCGCCCGTGAGCATCGCGCTGCTGCGTGCCCCCGGCGCGGGGGTGTCCCGCGTCGGGCCGGTCTTCACGCCGCGGGATTTACGCGGGCGCGGCTACGGCTCGGCTGTGACCGCCGCGGCGGCGAGCCTGGCGCGACTCGGCGGGGTCGACGACGTCGTGCTGTTCGCCGATCTGGCCAACCCGACGTCCAATGCGATCTATCAGCGCATCGGGTTCGAAGCCGTCGCTGAATCCGTGCGTATCGATTTCTCGAGTCCCTGACCGACCCGCGAGCGTGCGCAAAGTGCGCCGCTTTACCGGCGTGTCGGGGAGCAGACCCGCACGCTCGCGGTGCGACCTCCAGCTCGCGGTGCTTGGTGAGCAGCCGGGGCGGCCGCGTACCGTAGCTCTCGTGGCGAAGACGAAGACCCGCACCTCAGGTCGTGTCAGCGACCGGTTCTGGAAGCTGCTCGGCGCGAGCACCGAGCGGGAGCAGACCCGCTCGATGGCGCTCGTCGACGGAGCCGAGGAGTTCGACAAGAAGGCCGCCGACCTCGACGACGAGCAGCTGAAGAAGGCGACGCAACTGCTCAACCTCGACGACCTCGCCGACTCGACGGACATTCCGCAGTTCCTCGCGATCGCGCGCGAAGCGTCCGAACGCACCACCACGCTGAGGCCGTTCGACGTCCAGTTGCTCGGCGCGCTGCGCATGCTGGCTGGCGACGTCATCGAGATGGCCACCGGCGAGGGCAAGACGCTGTCGGGTGCGATCGCGGCCGCCGGTTACGCGCTCGGGGGCAGGCACGTGCACGTCGTCACCATCAACGACTACCTGGCAAAGCGCGACGCCGAATGGATGGGCCCGCTGCTGGAGGCGATGGGGCTGACGGTCGGCTGGGTGACCGCGGAGTCGACGGCCGACGAACGCCGGGCGGCCTACAAGTGCAACATCACCTACGCATCGGTCAACGAGATCGGGTTCGACGTGCTGCGCGACCAACTCGTCACCGACGTCGACGACCTCGTCTCGCCGAACCCGGACGTGGCGTTGATCGACGAGGCCGACTCTGTGCTCGTCGACGAGGCGCTGGTGCCGCTCGTCCTCGCGGGTACCTCGCACCGGGAAACGCCGAAGCTCGAAATCATCCGTCTGGTAGGCGAATTGGTCGCAGGCGAGGACTACGACTCCGACTCCGACAGCCGCAACGTCCACCTCACCGAGGTCGGCGCGCAGAAGGTCGAAGCCAAACTCGGCGGCATCGACCTGTACTCCGAGGAGCATGTCGGCACCACCCTGACCGAGGTCAACGTCGCGCTGCACGCTCACGCTCTGCTGCACCGCGACGTGCACTACATCGTGCGCGACGACGCCGTGCACCTGATCAACGCCAGCCGCGGCCGCATCGCGCAGCTGCAGCGCTGGCCCGACGGTCTGCAAGCCGCCGTCGAGGCAAAGGAGGGCATCGAGACCACCGAGACGGGCGAGGTGCTGGACACCATCACCGTGCAGGCGTTGATCAGCCGCTATCCCACGGTGTGCGGGATGACCGGCACAGCGCTGGCCGCGGGGGAGCAGCTGCGCCAGTTCTACAAGCTCGGGGTGTCCCCGATCCCACCGAATGCACCCAACATTCGCGAGGACGAGGCCGACCGCGTCTACATCACCGCCGCTGCCAAGAACGACGGCATCGTCGACCACATCGCCGAGGTGCACAAGACGAAACAGCCGGTCCTGGTCGGCACTCGCGACGTCGCGGAATCCGAGGAGCTGCACGAGCGGCTGGTCAAGGCCGGCGTGCCTGCCGTCGTGCTGAACGCCAAGAACGACGCCGAAGAGGCACAGGTCATCGCCGAGGCGGGCAAGCTCGGCTCGGTCACGGTCTCCACGCAAATGGCAGGCCGCGGCACCGACATCCGGCTGGGCGGTTCCGACGAATCCGATCACGATGAGGTTGCCGAGCTCGGCGGCCTGCACGTGGTCGGCACGGGACGGCACCACACCGAGCGGCTGGACAACCAGCTGCGCGGTCGCGCGGGCCGCCAAGGCGATCCCGGCTCGTCGGTCTTCTTCTCCAGCTGGGAAGACGACGTCGTCCGATCTCACCTCGAGCCGGAGAAGCTGAACAAGCTGCCGACTGACACCGACGAGGACGGTCGCATCATCAACAAGAAGGCGGCGGGCCTGCTCGATCACGCCCAGCGCATCGCCGAGGGCAGGCTGCTCGCCGTGCACGCCAACACCTGGCAGTTCAACGAACTGATCGCACAGCAACGCGCAATCCTGGTCGAGCGCCGAAACACGTTGCTGCGCAGGCCAACTGCCCGCGACGAACTGAAAAAACGGTCACCGGACCGATTCGAGGAACTGGCGGAGAAACTCGGCGACGATCATCTCGAGCGGGTCTGCAGGCAGATCATGCTCTACCACCTCGACCGCGGCTGGGCCGATCATCTCGCCTACCTCTCCGACATCAGGGAGAGCATCCACCTGCGGGCCCTCGGCCACCAGAAACCGATCGACGAGTTCCACCGGATGGCCGTCGACGCGTTCGCCTCGCTGGCCGCCGACGCCATCGAGGCCGCACAGCAGACCTTCGAGACCGCCAACGTGCTCGACGAGGAGCAGGGCCTCGACCTGTCGAAGCTGGCCCGGCCGACGTCGACGTGGACATACATGGTGCACGACAATCCGCTGGCAGAAGACTCGATGTCGGCGCTGAGCCTGCCGGGGATCTTCCGCTAGGTTTATTCCATGAACCGCGCGCCGGGGGTAGGGCGTGATCGCGTGGTGACGGTGCCGAACGCGCTGTCGGTGCTGCGCCTCGTTCTGGTTCCGGTCTTTCTGTACCTGCTGCTCGTCGCGCACGCCAACGGCTGGGCGGTGGCCATCCTGATGTTCAGCGGCTTCTCCGACTGGGCCGACGGCAAGATCGCGCGCCTGGTCGCCAACCAGTCGTCGCGGCTGGGTGAGCTACTCGATCCGGCGGTCGACCGGATCTACATGCTGACGGTGCCGCTGGCGTTCGGCTTCGCGGGAATCGTGCCGTGGTGGGTCGTCATCACGCTCATCGGCCGGGATGCGGTTCTGGCGGCGACGCTTCCGCTGTTGCGCAGCCGCGGGTTGACGGCGCTGCCGGTGACCTACATCGGAAAGGGCGCGACGTTCGCCCTGATGTCGGGGTTCCCGCTGATCCTGCTCGGGCAGTGGGACGCGCTGTGGAGCCGGGTGATTCTGGCCTGCGGCTGGGCGTTCGTGATCTGGGGGCTTGCGCTGTACCTGTGGTCAGCCGTGCTTTACCTCATCCAGGTGGGGATGGTGATGCGACAGATGCCGAAGGTGCACTCCGGTGGTTGATCGCAACGCCGCCCGGCCGACCACATCCGACGAACGCAGGGCGCTCGGCGGCTATGACCCGGACGCGGGGCGCAATCTGCACCAGTCAGGGGCACCGACGCTGATTCCCGTGCCGTCGCTGCTGCGCTCGCTGCTGTCCGATCACCTCGACCCCGGTTATGCGGCGGCAGCCGAAGGGCGTCGCGACGGCAACAGGCCTCGAGGCAAGCTCGCGACCGCCAGCTGGGAGGTGCTTGCCGCGCTCGCGGTCGCGACCGTGTTCGCGTTCGCGGTCTCCCAGGCGCAGGCCACCGCACCGGGCGTGCGGGAGACCCAGCAGGTGCTGGCGGGCAGCGTGCGGTCGGCCGAGAACACCACGAATTCCGCGACGGCCCGCCGCGATGCGCTGGCCGGCCAGGTCGACGCCGAACGGCGCAGTCGCCTCGAGGGCGACGAGCGCGGACGCAGGCTGCTGGGCGGCCTCGACGGCGCCAACTTCTCCGCCGCCGCAACGGCGGTGACGGGCCCGGGGCTGACCGTGACGATCACCGACCCCGGCGTGTCGAAAGACCTCAGCGACGTGTCCAAGGAACGCGTCGAGGGCAGCCGCCAGGTCATCCTGGACCGCGACCTGCAGCTGGTGGTCAACTCGCTCTGGGGCAGCGGCGCGGAGGCGGTATCGGTCGGCGGTGTGCGGATCGGCCCCAATGTGACGATCCGGCAGGCCGGCGGCGGCATCCTGGTCGACAATCAACCGATCAGCAGCCCCTACGTGATTCTCGCGATTGGTCCGCCGCACAGCATGCAGGACGTTTTCGACCGCAGCCCGGGGCTGCAGCGGCTTCGGCTGTTGGAGGCGTCGTACGGCGTCGGGGCGACCGTCAGCTCGACCGACGATGTGACCGTTCCCGCCGGTTCGGTGCGAGATATCAACTTCGCCAAGGAAATCGGAGACAAATGATCGGAATCGCGGCACTCGTCATCGGCATCGTGCTTGGTCTGGTCTTCCACCCCAGCGTGCCGGAGTTCATCGAGCCCTATCTTCCGATCGCCGTGGTCGCCGCGCTCGACGCGGTTTTCGGCGGGCTGCGCGCGTACCTGGAGCGGATCTTCGATTCGAAGGTCTTCGTGGTGTCGTTCGTGTTCAACGTCCTCGTCGCCGCGCTCATCGTCTACGTCGGTGACCAGCTCGGCGTCGGCACGCAACTGTCGACCGCGATCATCGTGGTCCTCGGCATCCGCATCTTCGGAAACGCCGCAGCACTGCGGCGCAGGTTGTTTGGCGCTTGACGCATGAGCACCCGAAGGCGAGCGCGAGTGAGGATCGCAGCACAGCGAGGACCGGAGCGAGTGGGAGCCGAGGCATGAGCACCCGAAGGCGAGCGCGAGTGAGGATCGCAGCACAGCGAGGACCGGAGCGAGTGGGAGCCGAGGCATGAGCACCGACACCCCGGACACCGCAGGCGCACACGAGGCCGATCACCCCGGCCGCCATGAGCTGCCGCCTGACGGCGCCAAGAAGGTGGCGAGCCGCGGGCGCTCGCAGCTCGTGTTCGGGGCGCTCGGCGTGCTGCTGTGCGTGCTGCTCGGCGTGGCGATCGTGACCCAGGTCAGACAGAACGAATCGGGCGACTCGTTGGAGACCGCGCGGCCCGCCGATCTGCTGGTGCTCTTGGACTCGCTGCAGCAGCGCGAGGCCGCGCTCAACACAGAGGTCGCCGACCTGCAGCGGACGCTGGCGTCGCTGCAGGCATCCGGCAGCAGCGACCAGGCCGCGATCGAGAACGCCAGGGCCCGGCTGGCCGCCCTGTCGATCCTGATCGGCACCGTGCCCGCGACGGGGCCAGGGGTGACGTTGACCATCGCGGACAACGCCCCCGGGCTGGCACCGGAGACCATGCTCGATGTGATCAACGAGCTGCGGAACGCGGGTGCCGAGGCGATGGAGGTGCAAAGCAGCCAGGGCGACCCGAAGGTCTCGGTCCGCGTTGGAGTGGACACCTGGGTGGGCGGCACCCCTGGCGCCCTGGTCATCGACGGCCAGACCCTCAACCCTCCGTATACCGTTGTCGCCATTGGCGATCCGCCGACGTTGGCGGCGGCGATGAACATTCCCGGGGGAGCGATGGACAGCGTCGAACGCGTCGGCGGCAAGATGGAGGTCCAGCAATCCGACCGGGTGGATATAACCGCCTTGCGGCAACCGAAAGCCCGCCAATACGCTCAGCCCGTGAAGTGAGCCACCTGCGAAGAGGAGCGCCGTGAGCGAAATCCCGTCCGATCTGTACTACACGTCTGAGCACGAGTGGGTGCAGCGCGTCGGTGACGACACCGTAAGGGTCGGCATCACCGATTTCGCCCAGTCGTCCCTGGGCGATGTGGTGTTCGTCCAGCTACCCGATACCGGTACCGACGTCACGGCCGGGGACTCGTTCGGCGAGGTGGAGTCGACGAAGTCGGTGTCGGATCTCTACTCGCCGTTGACAGCGAAAGTCGTTGCGGTGAACGGTGATCTGGAGGGCAGCCCCCAGCTGGTCAACTCCGACCCGTACGGGGAGGGCTGGCTGATCGAGCTGCGGGTCGACGCCGACTCGATGGCGGGTGAGCTGGAGGGCCTTCTGGACGCCGACGCCTACCAGAAGCTGGTGACCGAGTGAGATGTTGTTAGGGTGCCAGGGATCGGTTTCGCCGCCTGACCGTACGAGGTCTTCAAAGTTGATCCGGCGGTGGTTGACCCAACGGAGACCGCCGCGCGGTACGGTCAACGTGAGACGAATGACGGCTGGAGAGGGGACCCACCGCGGGCCCGGCCAGATATCGCCACAGCAGCCAGTAAGGAGCAGCGGGTGACGGAAAAGGACCACAAATCTGGGGCTGACCAGACGTCTGACGAAGTCACCGTGGAAACGACATCGGTATTCCGCGCCGACTTCCTCAACGAATTGGATGCCCCGGCATCGGCGGGGACCGAGGGGGCGGTCTCCGGGGTCGAAGGCCTGCCGGTCGGATCGGCGTTGCTAGTCGTCAAACGCGGGCCCAACGCGGGCTCACGCTTCCTGCTCGACCAGCCGACGACCTCGGCGGGGCGGCATCCGGACAGCGACATCTTCCTCGACGACGTCACCGTCAGCCGACGGCACGCGGAGTTCCGGCTGGAGAACGCCGAGTTCCAGGTGGTCGACGTGGGCAGCCTCAACGGCACCTATGTGAACAGGGAGCCCGTCGACTCGGCCGTGCTGGCCAACGGCGATGAGGTACAGATCGGCAAGTTCCGTCTGGTGTTCTTGACCGGGCCCAAGGCTGACGACGACAGCGGCCCGGGCACCTAGTGATGAGCGCTCGCGCGAAGAGCAGATGACACAGCCCGGCGTCCATTCTCCGCTGACCGGGATGTCGATCGGAGCGGTCCTCGACTTGCTACGACCGGACTTCCCGGACGTGACCATCTCCAAGATTCGGTTTCTGGAAGCCGAGGGACTGGTGACACCGGAGCGAACGGCGTCGGGATATCGGCGGTTCACCGCGTACGACTGTGCCCGCCTGCGCTTCATCCTGACCGCGCAGCGCGACCAGTATCTGCCGTTGAAGGTCATCAAGGCCCAGCTGGACGCGCAGCCCGACGGTGAGCTGCCGCGCACCGGATCTGCCTACGGGGTACCGCGTTTGGTGCCCGTGTCGGAAGAGGCAGGTGCGTCTAGAGCCACATCGGTGGCGCGTGCCCAGGTGCGGCTGAGCCGCGAAGATCTGCTGGCGCACTCGGGGGTCGACGACGAACTGGTCACCGAGTTGGTCAAGGCGGGCGTGATCACGACGGGCCCTGCGGGGTTCTTCGACGAGCATTCGGTGGTCATCGCGCAATGCGCGAGTGCACTTGCCGAGTACGGGGTCGAGCCGCGCCACCTCCGGGCGTTTCGGTCGGCCGCCGACCGGCAGTCCGATCTCATCGCGCAGATCGCCGGACCGGTGGTCAAGGCAGGCAAGGCTGGGGCCCGCGACCGCGCCGATGATCTCGCGCGTGAGGTGGCGGCGTTGGCGATCACGTTGCACACGTCATTGATCAAGTCGGCCGTGCGCGACGTTCTTGATAGGTGAGGATTAGACTCGTCCTATTGGCTTCAGCGGTGCGGAGGGCAGACACAGATGGGTGAGGTTCGTGTGGTCGGCATTCGCGTGGAGCAGCCGCAGAACCAGCCAGTTCTACTGCTGCGGGAATCCAACGGCGACCGCTATCTGCCGATCTGGATCGGCCAGTCCGAGGCCGCGGCGATTGCGCTCGAGCAGCAAGGTGTCGAGCCCGCCCGCCCGTTGACCCATGATCTGATCCGAGATCTCATTGTCGCCCTTGGCCATTCGCTCAAAGAGGTGCGCATCGTCGACCTCCAGGAAGGCACTTTCTACGCCGATCTGATCTTCGATCGCGACATCAAAGTGTCGGCGCGGCCCTCGGACTCCGTGGCGATCGCGCTGCGGGTCGGCGTGCCGATTTACGTCGAAGAGGCGGTGCTGGCCGAGGCTGGTCTGCTCATTCCCGACGAGAACGACGACGAACCGGCTGGCGCGGTGCGCGAGGACGAGGTGGAGAAATTCAAGGAGTTCCTGGACAGCGTGTCGCCCGACGACTTCAAGGCCACCTGACAGAATCGCCAACGTCACGGATGCGTCTCAACTGACGCGTTCGGCTCGACACGCGGCGCCGGTTTCCCGGAACGGTGTTTCGGGCAGCCATACTTTGATGGCCGCGACGAGCAGTCAGGGGTCGTCGGGGAGCGTATGCTCGACACATTCGAGCTTCGGCAAACGTGCTGCACTGCAGGTCACAGACGCGAGTTCGATCGGCGAGAGGATTCGAGAGTGGGAGACACACCACGTCAAGAGCAGCTGGAGCTTTCGTCGAACGATGGTGCAGTCGAGCCGGCCGCGCCGAGCCCTAGCGAACCCGTGCAGGCCGGATTGTTCCCGGACGACTCGGTGCCCGACGAGCTCGTCGGATATCGCGGACCGAGCGCCTGCCAGATCGCAGGTATCACCTACCGCCAGCTGGATTACTGGGCACGGACGTCGCTGGTCGTTCCCTCGATTCGCAGTGCGGCCGGATCGGGCAGCCAGCGGCTGTACTCGTTCAAGGACATCCTGGTCCTCAAGATCGTCAAGCGACTGCTGGACACCGGCATCTCGCTGCACAACATCCGGGTAGCGGTCGACCACCTGCGCCAGCGCGGGGTTCGCGACCTGGCAAACATCACCCTGTTCTCCGACGGAACCACCGTTTACGAGTGCACATCGGCCGAGGAAGTCGTGGACCTTTTGCAGGGCGGTCAGGGCGTCTTCGGCATCGCGGTGTCCGGCGCAATGCGGGAACTGACCGGCGCCATCGCCGATTTCCCCGGCGAACGCGCCGACGGCGGCGAGTCGATCAGCGCGCCCGAGGACGAGTTGGCGTCCCGGCGCAAGAATCGCGACCGCAAGATCGGCTGAGACCCACCAGCGCCCGCGCTGCCGGTAGAATCGGCAGCGCATCGCCCCTGTGCGGGAGAGATCTGTGGCGGCCAGCCACGGACGCCGAAGGAGCAACACCTCTCCGTCAAACTCTCAGGCACCCGGACCGCGCAGGGCCCCGAATGCCTCTGGAGCGCCCACGTCCGGGTTGTCGACTGAGGGAGAGGAAACCCAGCGGGTTTCCTACCCCTCGACCGCCAGGAGATAGATGTTCTCCCACGACCAACCGAACTTCGCCGACCGGCACATCGGGCCGGATGCCGACGCCGTCGCCACCATGCTCAAGACCATCGGTGTTGGATCGCTTGACGAACTCGCCGACAAGGCGCTTCCCGCAGGCATTCTCGACGTACTGTCGGCCGAGGGTGTAGCCCCCGGTTTGGACAAGCTGCCGCAGGCCGCCAGCGAGGAGCAGGCACTGGCCGAACTGCGCGCGCTCGCCGATGCCAACACCGTCGCCGTGTCGATGATCGGACAGGGCTACTTCGACACGCTGACGCCGCCTGTACTGCGGCGCAACATCCTCGAAAACCCCGCCTGGTACACGGCTTACACGCCATATCAGCCGGAGATCAGCCAGGGCCGTCTCGAGGCGCTGCTGAACTTCCAGACCATGGTCGCCGACCTGACCGGCCTCGAGGTGGCCAACGCCTCGATGCTCGATGAGGGCACGGCCGCCGCCGAGGCGATGACTCTGATGCACCGTGCGGTGCGCGGCCCGGCCAACCGTCTGGCGGTCGACACCGGTGTGTACAGGCAGACCGCCGCAGTGCTGGCGACCAGGGCCGAACCACTCGGAATCGAGATCGTGACCGCAGACCTCCGGCAGGGCCTGCCCAACGGCGACTTCTTCGGGGTGATAACGCAACTGCCCGGCGCCGGTGGGGAAGTGGTCGACTGGACCGACCTGGTGAACACCGCCCACGAGCGCGGCGCGCTGGTGGCGATCGGCGCCGACCTGCTGGCGCTGACGCTGATCACTCCGCCAGGCGAGATCGGCGCCGACGTGGCCTTCGGCAGCACCCAACGTTTCGGTGTCCCAATGGGATTC
This sequence comes from Actinomycetota bacterium, assembly GCA_046735135.1. Taxonomy (GTDB): domain Bacteria; phylum Actinomycetota; class Actinomycetes; order Mycobacteriales; family Mycobacteriaceae; genus Mycobacterium. The sequence goes on along the minus strand of JBKPSU010000144.1, from coordinate 2,573 downwards.
GGCGGGCCGCACGCCGGGTATCTGGCCGTCCGCGGTAACCAGGCACGCCAGCTTCCCGGCCGTCTGGTCGGGGTATCGGTGGACGCGGACGGCTCACCTGCCTATCGGCTGTCGCTGCAGACCCGCGAGCAGCACATCCGCCGGGACAAAGCGACGAGCAACATCTGCACCGCTCAGGTCCTGCTGGCGGTGATCGCCGCTATGTATGCCAGCTATCACGGCGCCGACGGACTGGTCGGGATCGCCCGCCGCGTGCACGAGCGCGCCCGCACGCTGGCGGCCGGTCTGTCCGCGGCGGGTGTCGATGTCGTGCACGATCGGTTCTTCGACACCGTGCTGGCACGGGTGCCCGGTCGCGCCGGTGACGTTCGCGGCGAAGCCAAGTCGCGCGGCATCAACGTGTGGCAAGTCGACGACGACCACGTCTCGGTGTCGTGCGACGAGGCCACCAGCGCCGAACACGTCGACGGAGTACTCGCCGCGTTCGGGGCGACCCGCGCGGGCGAGTTCAATGGGCCCGACATCGCCACGCGGACCTCGGAGTTCCTGACGCATCCGGCGTTCACCCGGTACCGCACCGAGACCGAGATGATGCGATACCTGCGATCGTTAGCCGACAAGGATATTGCATTGGACCGCAGCATGATTCCGCTTGGTTCATGCACCATGAAACTCAACGCGGCGGCCGAGATGGAGCCGATCACCTGGCCCGAGTTCGCCCGTCAGCACCCGTTCGCACCGCACTCCGACAACCCGGGGCTGCACAAGCTGATCGGCGACCTCGAGTCCTGGCTGGCGCAGCTGACCGGCTACGACGCGGTGTCGCTGCAGCCCAATGCAGGCTCGCAGGGTGAGTACGCCGGCCTGCTGGCGATCCGCGCGTACCACACCGAGCGCGGTGAGCCCGGCCGCGACATATGCCTGATCCCGTCGAGCGCGCACGGCACCAACGCGGCGTCGGCGGCACTGGCAGGCATGCGGGTCGTGGTGGTGGCCTGCCGGGCCAACGGCGATGTCGACCTCGACGACCTGCGCGCCAAGGTCGCCGAACACGCGGATCGGTTGGCCGCCTTGATGATCACTTATCCGTCGACGCATGGCGTTTACGAGCATGACGTCGCCGACATCTGCGCGGCGGTGCACGAGGCCGGTGGTCAGGTCTACGTCGACGGCGCGAACCTCAACGCGCTCGTCGGGTTGGCCCGACCGGGCAAGTTCGGCGGCGATGTCAGCCATCTGAACCTGCACAAAACGTTCTGCATCCCGCACGGCGGAGGCGGCCCAGGGGTCGGGCCCGTCGCGGTGCGTGCCCACCTGCAGCCGTACCTGCCCGGCCATCCGATGGCCGACGAATTACCCGACGAGCACACGGTGTCCTCGGCGCCGTACGGGTCGGCGTCGATCCTGCCGATCACCTGGGCCTACATCCGGATGATGGGGGCAGACGGGATGCGCGCGGCGTCACTGACTGCGATCGCGTCGGCCAACTACATCGCCCGCCGCCTCGACGAGCACTATCCGGTGCTCTACACCGGCGAGAACGGCATGGTCGCCCACGAGTGCATCCTGGACCTGCGCGGCATCACGAAGTCCACCGGCATCACGGTCGACGACGTCGCCAAGCGATTGGCGGACTACGGTTTCCACGCACCGACGATGAGCTTCCCGGTGGCCGGAACGCTGATGGTCGAGCCCACCGAAAGCGAAAGCCTGGATGAGGTGGACGCCTTCTGTGAGGCGATGATCGCCATCCGCGCCGAGATCGACCAGGTGGGCTCGGGTGCATGGCCCGCCGACGACAACCCGCTGCGGGGTGCGCCGCACACCGCAGAGAGCCTGCTGGTCACCGACTGGCAGCATCCGTACAGCCGCGAACAGGCTGCCTATCCGCTGGGAAAGACGTTCCGGCCCAAGGTATGGCCGCCGGTGCGGCGCATCGACGGCGCGTATGGTGACCGTAACCTGATGTGCTCGTGCCCACCCGTGGAGGCGTTCGCCTGATGTCCCGCATCGCCATCGCTACGGCGCTGATCGCCGCGGCCTGGATGCTGTCGCCGGGCATGGCAACCGCGGACCCGGCGCCGCCGCCTCCGCCGCCTGGACCGAAGACGGCCATCAACGCCGACGGCACGTATGCGGTGGGCACCGACATCGCGCCGGGCGTCTATCAGTCCCCCGGTCCCGTCGAGGGCGCCACGTGCTACTGGAAGAGGTCCAAGGACGCCGACATCGTCGACAACGCGATGACCAAGGAGGCTCAGATCGTCCAGATCGACCCGAGCGATACGTCGTTCACCACCCATGACTGCCAGCAATGGCAGCAGACCGACGCCGCGCCGCCGCCCCCGGGTAATCCCGCCGACCTGCTCGGCCAGCTCGGCACGCTCATCGGCAAGGGCATGCTGGCCGGCCCCGGTGGCGGCGGGGGCTGACGCCTAATGGGTGTCGATCAGCGTGTCCTTGACGGGGACGTTGGCTGTTGAGCGGGAGGCTGATCACCGAGCCGCCGGTCGGTGAGCACTGTTGCCGCCTGGAGTGATGGTCGATTCCTAGGGTTAGATCGTGCCCCGGTC
>JBKPSU010000143.1:0-18696 GCA_046735135.1 Actinomycetota bacterium | reverse complement strand
TTCGACATCGAGCAGGCCGCGGGCACTGGCGACTTTTTGCCGCTGGCCCGGTTGACACTGCGAACGCTCCTGCCGGACCGCAACGAAATCGCCTTCGACCCGACGGTGCACTCCGATCCGGCTGTGCGGCTGCTTCCCGGGTGGCTCACCGACTTTCGGCGCGCGGCCTATCGGCGCAGCCGCCAAGGGCGAGATGCCGAGTAACGGTCAGGCCGTCGGCTCCTGATCTGTTTCTGCGACATCGGGAGTGGTCTCCCGCGTCGCCATCCCGCCCTCGCGACCCTGATCGGTAGGACCGGGGCGGCCACCCTTCGGCTCCTCGGCACTCTCGTCGTCGTAGATCCCTTTTCCTCGAGTCATGGCAATCCCTTTCACTGCGATGCGGTGCGCAACTTGTCCAGCAGCGAGGCCGCCGCCTCCTTGAGGAACAGCTCCTGGCTCTCGTCGCCGATCTGCACCAGCGCAATATCGGTGAAGCCGGCGTCCCAGTACTCGCGGACGGCATCGACGATGCCGTCCAGATCCGGGCCGCACGGAATCGACTCCGCGACGTCCTCGGGCCTGACGAATTGCGTCGCCCCGTCGAAACCGGCTGTGGTTGGCAGGTCGGAGTTGACCGCCCATCCGCCCGCGAACCAACGGAACTGGTCGTGTGCGCGCGCTATCGCCGCGTCGCGGTCGGGGTCCCAGCAGACCGGTATCTGGCCGACGACCCGGACTTCGCCGTGCAGTCCGGTGCCGCGACGCGCCTCCTGCCAGGAGTCGACAAGATCCTTGTTCGGCTCGACGGCGATCAGGTGGTCGGCCAGTGGGGCGAACATCTCGACTGAGCGGTCCCCCGACACCGCCGCGGCGATGGGCACCGGCGTCTCCGGTACGTCCCACAGCCTGGCGGAGTCGACCTCGAAGTATTCGCCCTTCCAGTCGACGAGCTCACCGGTGAAGAGCTCGCGAATGATCTGGATCGCCTCCTTGAGCATCTCCTGCCGCCGCACCACCGTCGGCCAGCGCTTGCCGACCACGTGTTCGTTGAGGTTCTCGCCGCTGCCGAGCCCGAGGGTGAAGCGGCCGTCGGCGAGGATCTGCAATGTCGCCGCCTTCTGCGCGACGACGGCCGGGTGGTAGCGGATGGTCGGGCAGGTGACATAGGTGAAGAGTTCGACCCGTTCGGTGGCGTGCGCGACCGCCCCGAGCACCGACCACGCATACGGTGCGTGTCCCTGCGACGAGAGCCACGGGAAGTAGTGGTCACTGGATACTTCGAAGTCGAAACCCGCCCGCTCCGCCGAAACGGCATAACGGACAAGGTCTTTAGGTCCGCTCTGTTCGGTCATCAGGGTGTAGCCAAAACGCGTCATGACCCCCGGTTACCCGGGTGTCGCACAGCGAAACGGCTACAGCCGGGCCTTGACCGCCGCCGAAAGTCGCCTGCCGTCGGCCTTACCCGCGGCGATCGCGGTCGCGGCCTTCATCACAAGACCCATCTGCTTGATGCCGGGCGCTTCCCCGGTTTCCTCGGCCACCTGCGCGATGGCGGTGTCGACCACGTCGGCGACTTCGGCTTCTGTCAACGGTGTCGGCAGATACTCGTCGATGATGCGGGCCTCGGCGTGCTCCTCGGCCGCGAGTTCCCCCCGCCCGTTCTGCGTGTAGATCTCCGCGGATTCTTCGCGCTTCCTCAACTCTTTTGCCAACACTTTGATCACGTCGTCGTCGGACAGTTCGCGCGGTTCCTTGCCAGACACCTCTTCGTTCTTGATCGCGGACAGCAGCATCCGCAACGTCGCGGTGCGCAGCTTGTCCTGCGCCTTCATCGCGCTGGTCAAGTCTGCACGCAGCCGGTCGTTCAGTTCCGCCATGACGCAGACGCTACGCCGTGGCCCTGGCTTCTTCGCCCACGAACCGCGCGTCGACCGCCGCGGAAACCTCTATGTCGTCGGGCACGAGTTCGACATCGGGCCCGGCACCCGGCGCCGCGGACGAACGCATCAACGCGACTCCGCTGCCGCTCTCGGGATGAAGATTCGCGCCGAGCATTCCGGCGTCGGCGATGGCGGTCGGGCGGATCTTGGCCAGCCCGAGCGCGTCGGCATACTGCTGCGCTCGGCTGACGGCGTCTTCAACCGCCCTGGTGCGAACCTGCCTTTGAAGCTCCGTCCGTCGCTTCGACGTGAGGGCCCATTCGACGCGGTCGACCAGGAAACCGTCGGTGCTCGCGACGTGCTGACCGACCCAGCGTGACAGCGCGGAGAAGTCGCGGAACTTCACGTCGATGCCGACGCTCGCGTGGTGGACTGGCGGCAGCTGGATGCCGTCCTGATTCCACGGGCGTGTCGACCAGGTCCGCAACTGCTCTGCCGACCACCATGTCACGGGACCGTGGTCGCCGGTCCGCAACACAGTGACGGACGCTTTGACGGCCTCGAGGTCACGTGCCACCCGGTCGTAGACCGGTTCCATCGCGGCGCCCTCGAAGGCGATCGTGGCGTGTACGGTCGCACGCTCGGGTGCCTGGAACGCGGAAAAAGAGCCTCGCACGGTGATCTCGGTTGGCATGCGGCCACCGTAGCGCCGGCGATCGACCTCACGCCCGGGTCGAGGGCCGCGTTGTCAATTTTCGTGGTGATCGACAGGATGGTGATCATGAGCTACGACGCCGGCGGGTTCGGTCAGGCCGGCCCACCGCCGCCGGGGTATCCGCCGCCCGGCTATCCACCGCCGGGATATCCCTATTACCCACAGCCCGGATACCAGGGCTATCCGCCCCCTGGTTACCAGGCTTATCCACCGCCGCCCAGCCATCCCGGCTATCCGCCGCCGGGTTATCCCCAACCTGGCTACGCCGCGGCCCCGCAGGCGCTCAAGCCCGGCGTGATCCCCCTGCGGCCGCTGACGCTGACCGACATCCTCAACGGCGCCGTCGCCTACATCCGGGTCAACCCGAAGGCGACTCTGGGGCTGACGACGGTGGTCGTGGTGATTGCGCAGATCATCTCGCTCGTTCTGCAGGTCGGGCCGCTCGCGGCGACCGGCGAACTCGGGGTGTTGCGCGGCGAGGAAGCGTCGACGGCCGCCGCGCTCGGCTCGTCGGCGTCGGGCATCGCCAGCGCGATCACCACATTGCTGTCGACGGTGCTGCTCAGCGGCATGCTGACCGTTATCGTCGGGCGGGCGGTGTTCGGGACGGGCATCACCATCGAGGAAGCGTGGCATCGGGTCCGCGGGCGTCTGCTTGCGCTGATCGGCTTCAGCCTGATGTGGCTCCTCGGTGTCGTCATCCTCATTGCGGTCGTGGTCTTCGTGATCGCCATCGTGGCGACGATGAGCGGCGTTGCGGCGTTCGTGCTCGCGATTCCGCTCGGCCTCGGCACAATTGCGCTGCTTGTCTACCTCTGGACGGTGCTCAGTTTCACACCGCCGCTCATCGTGCTCGAGCGACTTGGGGTGTTCCCGTCGATCTCGCGGTCGGTCAAGCTGATCAAGAACGACTTCTGGCGGGTTCTCGGGATCAAGCTGCTCGCCACGATCGTCGCAGGCGTCGTCACCGCTGCTGTCTCGATTCCGTTCAGCGTCGGAGGCCAGCTTCTCCTGCTCGGCGCGGAATCCACCACGACGGTATTGATAGCGCTGGGCCTCGTCGCGATCGGCGGTGCCATCGGTCAGATCATCACCGAGCCGTTCAGCGCGGGCGTGGTGGTTCTGCTCTACACCGATCGCCGGATTCGCGCTGAGGCGTTCGATCTGGTTCTGCAGACCGGCGCAGCGACTGCGCCCTACGCCGCACCGGATTCGACCGACCACCTGTGGCTCACCCGGCAGCCGTGACGTGCCTGCCGTAGACATCGACCGCGAGGCCGCCCATGAGGCGGCTCAGCGCGAGCTCGCAAAACCCATCTACCCCAAGGCTTCTTGGAGCGACCGCCTCGGCAATTGGCTGGACGACCTGTTCTACCGCGTCGTCATGGAAGGTTCCAAGGTTCCCGGTGGCTGGTTCACCGTCAGCGTGCTGCTCATCATCCTCGCGGTGGCGACCGTGATTGCGGTGCGGATCGCACGACGGACCATGCGCACCAACCGCGGCGAGCATGCCCTCTTCGATTCACACGAACTCAGCGCGGCACAACATCGCGCCACCGCCGAACAGCATGCGGCCGGCGGTGATTGGGCCGCCGCCATCCGCCATCGGCTCAGAGCGGTGGCTCGCCAGCTCGAGGAGGACGGCATTCTCAACGCCGTACCCGGCCGAACCGCGACCGAACTCGCCAAGGACGCCGGCACCGAAGTACCTGGCCTTGCCAGCGAATTCCTGCGGGCCGCAGATGCTTTCAATGATGTCACCTACGGTGAGCGGCCAGGTACCGAGCCCGGCTACCGGCTGATCGCCGACCTCGACGACCACCTGCGGCGCCACGGTGCAGCAACGCCGGTCACCCAGTCGACAACTGCGCCAGACCCCTGGACGACGGTCCGATGACAGCGGTTACACCGACGATCGCGCACCGGTGGCGCACCGGACGCTGGCTTCTCCTCGCGCTGGTTGTGGTGTCGGTTGTCGCCGGGATCACCACATATCTGACGGCGCCGCGGCCCGGCGGCCGAATGGATGCCAACGCAACATCTTCCGAAGGCGCCCATGCCCTGATCGCCTTACTGCGTGACAACGGCGTCGACGTGGTCGTCGCCGACGACATTGCAGCCGTCGAACGCGCCGCGCGACCGGACACGCTTGTGGTGGCGGTACAGACCATCCACCTCGCCGACGACGACGTGATCCGCAGATTGGCCGCCGTCCCGGGGGATCGGCTGGTCGTCGAACCGGTGTCGCGGACGAGGGAGGCGCTCGCCCCGGCGGTACGCCGTGCCCCGGAAGGCAGTTTCGGCGGCCCCCCGGACTGCGACCTGCAGGAGGCCACCCGCTCCGGGGATGTGCAACTCGACGGGAGCGACGCCTTCGAGGCGGCAGGCGACGTACCCGTGACGCGGTGCTATGAGGGCGCCGTGGTCCGCTACCGCGATCGGGGCCGCACCGTGACGGTCGTCGGCACCGCCGATTTCATGACCAACGCCGGCCTGCTCAAGCGAGGCAATGCCGCACTCGCGATGAACCTTGCCGGCGATCAACCGCATGTCGTTTGGTATGCACCGCAACGCAGCGAGGGTGAATCATCGGGCACGGCATCAATTTCCGATCTGATCCCCGACACCGTCAAGTGGATCTTCTTTCAGCTCTGTCTGGTCGTGCTGCTGATGGCGCTGTGGAAGGGCCGCCGCATCGGCCCGCTGGTCGCCGAGCAGCTGCCGGTCGTGGTGCGCGCCTCGGAAACCGTCGAAGGCCGCGGCAAGCTCTACCGGTCCCGCCGTGCCAGCGACCGCGCCGCAGACGCACTGCGCACCGCGACGCTGCAGCGGCTGCTCCCGCGCCTGGGCCTCAAATCGAATGCCGAGCAGGCCGCCATCGTTGCGACGATCGCGCAGCGCAGCGGCCAGGATCCGAACCACGTCGGGCACGCGTTGTTCGGCCCGCCGCCTGCGACCGACGACGACCTGGTAAACCTTGCCAACGCTCTCGACAACATCGAAAGGCAGGTCGCACAGTCGTGACTCAGCCAGCTGCCCCTGTCATCGACCAGAGTTCAGCGCGCAACGCGTTGCTGGCCCTGCGGACAGAAATCGCCAAGGTGGTCGTCGGCCAGGACGCCGTCGTCAGCGGTCTCGTGATCGCGCTCTTGTGCCGCGGGCATGTCCTGCTCGAGGGTGTGCCCGGTGTCGCCAAGACCCTGCTCGTGCGAACCCTTTCTGCGGCACTGCAATTGGAGTTCAAGCGCGTGCAGTTCACACCGGACCTGATGCCGGGTGACGTCACCGGCTCGCTGGTCTACGACGCCCGTACCGCCGAATTCGAGTTCCACCCGGGCCCGGTCTTCACCAACCTGCTGCTGGCCGACGAAATCAACCGGACCCCGCCGAAGACGCAGGCGGCACTGCTGGAGGCGATGGAGGAACGGCAGGTCAGCGTCGAAGGTCAACCACGCCCGCTGCCCGACCCCTTCATCGTCGCCGCCACCCAGAACCCCATCGAGTACGAGGGCACCTACCAGCTTCCCGAGGCACAGCTGGACCGCTTCCTGCTGAAACTCAATGTGCCGCTGCCGCCACGCGATCAGGAGATCGCGATCCTGGATCGGCACGCCCGTGGATTCGACCCCCGCGACCTGTCCGCGGTGCAGCCCGTCGCGGGTGCGGCCGAGCTTGCAGCAGGACGGGCGGCCATCCGTGAGGTCCTTATCGCTGACGAGGTGCTCGGCTACATCGTCGACATCGTCGGCGCCACAAGGCATTCCCCCTCATTGCAGCTCGGTGTGTCACCGCGCGGGGCGACGGCGTTGCTGGCCACCGCGCGGTCCTGGGCGTGGCTCTCCGGCCGCAACTACGTCACTCCCGACGATGTCAAGGCGATGGCCCGGCCGACGCTGCGGCACCGGGTGGCGTTGCGGCCGGAGGCCGAACTCGAGGGCGCCAGTACCGATGGCGTGCTCGACGGCATTCTGTCGTCTGTCCCGGTCCCGCGATAGTGGTTCTCACTGGCCGCGCCGGGCTGGTCGCACTCCTTTGCGTCGTGCCGATCGCATTGTCCCCCTGGCCCGCGACGGCGTTCGCCGTTCTGCTGATCCTCTTGATAGCGGCGATGGCGGTCGATATCTCGTTGGCCGCCAACACTCGTCGGCTGCAGTTCACCAGGTCGGGCGACACTGCCGCGCGGCTGGGCGAGCCCGTTGCCGCCAGGCTGGCGATCGACAATGCCGGCCGCGGCCGGTTCCGCGGCCAGGTCCGCGACGCCTGGCCGCCCAGCGGGCGCGCCGAGCCACGAGTGCACACGCTCGACTTGCCTGCGGGGCAACGAGTTCAGGTGGATACCTGGCTGCGGCCGGTCCGTCGCGGGGATCAGCATTCGGCGTTGGTGACGGCTCGGTCCATCGGGCCGCTCGGCCTTGCGGGCCGACAGACCTCACACCGGGTGCCGTGGCAGGTCCGGATACTGCCGCCGTTCCTGTCCCGCAAGCATCTACCGTCCCGGCTGGCGAAGCTACGGGAGCTGGAGGGCATGGTTCCGGTGTTGATCCGGGGGCAGGGCACCGAATTCGACTCTCTGCGTGAATATGTCATCGGCGATGACGTCCGGTCCATCGACTGGCGCGCGACCGCGCGGCGAGCCGACGTCGTGGTGCGCACCTGGCGACCCGAACGCAATCGTCGCGTCGTCATCGTCCTGGACACCGGCCGCATGTCGGCAGGGCGCGTCGGCGTCGACCCCACCAAGGCCGACCCGGGCGGCTGGCCGCGGCTGGACTGGTCGATGGACGCCGCCCTGTTGTTGGCCGCACTTGCTTCGCGGGCAGGCGACCACGTCGACTTCCTGGCCCACGACCGGGTGAGCCGGGCGGGTGTCTTCAACGCGTCGCGCACGGAGCTGTTGTCGCAGTTGGTCAATGCGATGGCTCCGCTGCAGCCCGCGCTGGTGGAGCCGGACGCCACCGCGATGGTGGCCGCGGTGCGGCGACGTGTCCGCGGGCCCGCGCTCGTGGTGTTGATGACCGACCTGAATGCGTCGGCGCTCGACGAGGGATGGATGGAGGTGCTGCCGCGGTTGTCGGCTAAACATCAGGTGTTGCTGGCCGCCGTGTCCGACCCTCGCGTCGACCAGCTTGCCGCGGGCAGGGCGGACGCCGCCCAGGTGTATGACGCCGCGGCCGCCGAGCGGGCGCGAAACGACCGGCGAACGATCGCGTCTCGGCTGCGGCGCAGCGGTGTCGACGTCGTCGACGCACCGCCCGAGGATCTGGCCCCCGCGCTTGCCGACCACTACCTGGCGATGAAGGCGTCCGGCAGGCTCTAGTTCAGCCTGTCGGGACGACGTCCGGCGCGTCGTCCACGTCGCCCGTCTCCCCTGCCCTGACGGCCTTGCGACCGAAGTGGATCACGTAGAACAGGAATCCGAATTCCGCGAGCACCCCGATACCGATTCGCACGAAGGTCGGCAACGGCGACGGCGTGACGAGGGCTTCGATCAGGCCGGATACCAGCAGCACGACGACCAAACCGACCGCGACGGACGCCACGGCCCTGCCCCGCTCGGCGAGCGCCTGTCCACGGGGGCGATCGCCCGGCGAGATCACCGTCCACCCCAGCTGCATGCCGACAGCACCCGCCAGGAAAACCGCGGTCAGCTCCAGGAGTCCGTGCGGAGCGAGAAGACCGAGCATGATGTGACCCTTGCCTGCGTTGAACATCAGGCCGGCGATCAGTCCGAGATTGGCGGCATTCTGGAACAAAATCCATGGGATGGGGATGCCGAGCAGGAGTGCAAACGCGATGCATTGGGCGGCCACCAACGAGTTGTTCGTCCACACCTGCAGCGCGAACGATGCCGCGGGGCTCTCGCTGTAGTAATCGGCGACTTCGTGGTTGACCAATTGGTCTATGTCACTGGGAGTTCCGACGGTGGCCTGCACCTCGGGATTGCCCGCCACCCACATCGCGATGACGAAGGTGACGATCGCGAACGCCACTGCCGTGCCGACCCACCACCGCCACGATCGGTAACAGACCACCGGGAACGACACCGTCCAGAAGCGGACGAACTCGCTCCACAGCGGCGCATGTGCGCTCGTCACCGCAGACCTGGCCCGGGCCACCAGCGACGACAACCGGCCCACAAGCATCGAATCGCTGGACGCCGTCCGCACCATCGACAGGTGGGTCGACACCCGCTGGTAGAGGTCGACCAGCTCGTCGACCTCGGCGCCGGTCAGCCGCCTGCGCCGTTTGACCAGCGCATCGAGCCGGTCCCACGTCGGCCGATGGGCGAGCACGAACGCGTCGACATCCACCTGGCAAATCCTAGTAGCGTGGCGAGAATGGTCGGCCAGGCAGAACAGGTGGTGACCGGCGACGCCGTCGTCCTCGACGTGCAGATCGCCCAGCTTCCGGTTCGTGCGCTGTCGGCGATGATCGATATCGCGGTGATCCTCATCGGCTACTTCATCGGCGTCGCGCTGTGGGCGGCGACCTTGAGCCAGTTGGACACAGCGCTGTCCGGGGCGGTCCTCGTCATTTTCACCGTGCTGACGCTCATCGGATATCCGCTGGTGTTCGAAAGCGCGACGCGGGGCAGGACGCTGGGCAAGATGGCACTCGGACTCCGGGTCGTTTCCGACGACGGCGGCCCGGAACGCTTCCGGCAAGCCCTGTTTCGGGCGCTTGCCTCGTTCGTGGAGATCTGGATGTTCTTCGGCGGGCCGGCAGTGATTTGCAGCCTGCTGAATTCCCGGGGCAAGCGCATCGGTGACATCTTCGCGGGCACGGTGGTGATCAGCGAGCGCGGACCCAAGATGTCGCCACCGCCGGTGATGCCGCCGAACCTGGCATGGTGGGCGTCGTCACTGCAGCTGTCCGGCCTGAGCATCGAGCAGACGGAGTTGGCCCGCCAATTCCTCTCCCGGGCACCGCAATTGGATCCCCAGATCCGCGAGCAGATGGCGTATCGCATCGCAGGCGACGTCGTGTCGCGTATCTCGCCACCGCCACCGCCCGGCGTGCCACCGCAGTACGTGCTTGCCGCCGTGCTCGCCGAGCGGCACCGGCGGGAGTTGGAACGGCTTCGACAGATGCCTGCGCAGCCGCAAGCACCGCCGCCACAGTGGGGGCCGCCGCCCGTATCGTCGGACGGCGGCGGCTTCGCACCCCCTCGCTAGCCGAGTCAGCGATAGCGCAGCCCGATCAGCATCAGTGCCGACGCGATGACTGCGGTAATGGTGCGGACGTGGTTCCACGCGATCCACGTCGTTACGTAGGCCGCCCATTCGCGTGCGGCGTCGGCCACCGAAAACGACGCGGGATCCACGGTGTCGAGGTGGTTGTTCAGTGGCACGTTGAAAGCGATCGTGATGACTGCGCCCAGCACGCCGAATACGGCCCCCGCCAGCAGCCATCCGCTGCCCGGCTGTCGCATCTGGATCACGGCGACCACGCCGACGGCAACGGCGAGCAAGGTGGCTCCGAAGTACGCCAGCAGAAACGGCCCGTTGGAGTTGGCGTCGACGTTGATGCCGCGCATTGCGGTGATCGCGGTCACCGGGCCGGTGCGGTCAAGGCCGCCCATCACGAAGGTGGAGAAGACGTACATCATGCCGGCCGCGGCGGCGCTTGCGATGGCGGCGATGGAGGTGAGGACGACGACGGGGCTCATGTTCATGTCCTGAAGTCAACCGGCCGTGGTCGAGACGACCCATCGCTGAAGATCCCGATCGCATACGCATGCGTCTCGAATCGGCCCGACCAGCGATAGGCTTTGGGAGTGGATGCGGTGGTCGGATTGCTCGACGGGGTGCGGGCCCGCGGCGCGTTCGTGCTGCGGATGATGCTGGACCCACCCTGGTCGATGCGCATTCAGGACGAGGCACCGCTGACGCTGATCTGCCAGACCCACGGCAGGGCGGTCATCGCCGGTGAGAGCAGCGGAACCGTCTGGCTGGACGCGGGGGACGTCGCGCTCACGCGGGGCACCGAGCACTACGTGTTCGCCGACGATCCCGACACCGAACCGATGGTGGTGATTCACCCGGGCCAGCGCTGCACCACCCTGTCGGGCGATGACCTCCGATTCGAGATGTCGCTCGGCGTGCGGACATGGGGCAACAGCGTCAGCGGGTCGGACCGGTCGATCGTCTGCGCCTACGAGGGCCGCAGTGAGGTCAGCGCCCGGCTGCTCGGTGCCCTGCCTACGGTTTTGGTGCTGCGTGCGCAAGAGTTGGATACGCCGCTGATCGAACTGCTGGCCGAAGAGGCCGGGCGCGACGGCTCCGGCCAGGAAGCCTACCTGGACCGGCTGCTCGACCTGCTGCTGATCGCGGTGCTGCGCACGTGGTTCGGCCGCGAGGGAAACGCGCCCGCATGGTGGGATGCCGAACATGATCCGGTGGTCGGCCCCGCCGTCCGGCTGATCTACAACAATCCGGCGCATCCCTGGACAGTGGCGAATCTCGCTGCGGCCGTTGGCTCTTCGCGTGCCGTGTTCGCACGCCGGTTCACCGAGCTCGTCGGCGAACCACCGATCGCGTTCCTGACCGGCTGGCGGCTGGCGCTGGCCGCGGATCTGCTGCGGTCCAGCGAGGCGACGATCGCAGCAGTGGCAAGGCAGGTCGGCTACAGCACACCGTTCGCATTGAGCAGCGCGTTCAAACGGGCTTACGGCGTCAGCCCGAACACGCACCGGTCCACCGCCGCCTACCCCGCCGACTCGTTGGAGCCCGCTCTCTGACGCCTTGCGGCGAGCATTCCGGCGATCGAGGTCGAGGCGATCGTCAACAGGGCGCCGAGCATCAACGCCGACGGCTCGCCGGCAACCAGCAGATGCTGTTGGGCGCCCAGAGTCGCCGCGGCGACGGGAACACCCAGTTGGGCCGCCGACAACGCGGCGAGCGTCAGCGGCAGGCCCAACAACCGCGCCGCGCAATGTGCAAGCAGGGCACCGACTCCCAGGCCGATCCCGAGCAGGATGAAGCCCGGGCGCTCACCGAGCTCGCGAACCTGTAGCGACGCACCCAGCCAGACGAAGAACAACGGACCCATGAAGCCCTCGGTGATGCCGAACAGCTGACGCGCCAACCGGCGAGGTGGTCCGACGGCCGCGACGACAAGACCGAGTGCGAAACCTGCGAGCATGATCGACACATGGGTGGTTGTGGCGAGCGCGCACAACACGAACAGAATCAACAGGCTGAAACGCAGCTCGAGTGCGAACCCGTGCTTGTGCGAATAACGGTGCAGTCGCTTGCGCCAGCCATGGCGGTCCCCGGTTCGCAGCAACAGGAACAGGACGACTGCACACACGGCGATAGCCAACGCTCCAAGTGCCGTTCGGAGCGCACGCGACGGGTCGATCACCAACGGCAACAAGACAATCGATGCCGCATCGGCGATCGCGATCTGTGCGGTCACCGCCAGTATCGGTGGACCATCCAGCGTCAGCGAGCTCATCACCGGCAGTGCGAGCGCAGCAGACGACGAGGCCATCAGCACCGCATACATCGCCGCGTGACCCGTCCCGAAGACTGCGGCCAGCGCCACCCCCAGGACCGCCGCAACGGCTCCTACAAGGACGGCGCGCACCAGTGCTTTGGGAATGGAAGAGCGCAACGAGCTGTCGCGCACAGGAACATGAGTACCGACGACGAACATCACCAGCGCGAAGCCGACGCTGGCGAGCAGCGTGAACGCCGGATCGGTGTGGTCGACGGCGCCGAAGCCGGTCTTGCCCATGACGACACCGACAAGCAGTTCACCGATCACCACCGGAATGCGTACGCCGGGAAGCGACGCCAACAACGGGCCCGCAAGCCCGATGGCTACCAGCAGCGCCAGCGTGTTGAAGCCGAAGCCGTTCATTCCTGCCAGGACACCAAAAGGCATGGAATGGGCGTGTTTTCGTCGGTCACGTAGCTCGCGCACACCCGGTGGTATCCGTCGGCGATCTGCAGTGGTGCGCCACGCATAGCGTTGCCGCGCACGAGCAGGATGGGTGAGAGCGGCCTGCCTGCGTGGATCTTGACCAGGTCCCCCTTGACGTGAGGGTTCGACGTCGGCAACAGCGCCAGGTCGGCCGCCCGCAGAATGTCTTTTGCCTTGCGGCTTGTCGGCTTGGCTGCACGCAGGGCGTCAACCGTCTTCTCGACGACATCCGGGGCGCCGACCATGCTGAGATAGTCAGCCGCCGCGTCGAAGTCGTGGGCCTCCGGTTCGTCCAGCCACTTCACCGTCATGGCTGGTGACGTTACTCACCCGCACCTCACTTTCGGTGCGAAGTTGCTGCCCAGAAAGGTGACGCTCTTCGACGCCCCACGATCCGCGCCCGGCGTGGCCGAACCACGGCCCTGTCGTGCCAGTGCTTGTGATCGGTCCTACCGCTTGACAGCCGAGCCAACTAGGCGGTTATCCAGTTGCCGTGGAATCCAAACGGAACCCTTTGCGGCAGCTGGATTCTGGCGACGGGCTGACCCGCGAAGTCGGACGCGTCGAGGATCACCAGATCACTGCCATTGCGCCCCGGGTCGTACACGTAGCCGAGGTACCAGCCGTTGCCTTCGCCAGCGGGTCCGCTGGTCGACGGGACGAACACGGCCTCGCCGGGCCGGCCCGGTGACTGCGCGGTGCTGAACCGGTGCTCGACAGCACTTCCGGTGCGCAGGTCGTACCGCACCAGTTCGGTCTCACCGACCGAGACGGCGTATCGGGCGGGCAGCCCCGCCAACCGGTCGTCGATGCGCGGGAACTCCACGGCACGGTCGTCGAGCTGACGTTCGGTCACCATGCCGGATCGCAGATCGATCGTCCAGCTCCACAGCACGCCGTCGGAGTCGAAGCCGCTGTCGTTCCGCCAGAGATCGGGATAGCGAACCGCCTGTAGCACGATCGAGTCGGCGTCGTCGTAGGCGTTGGCGACATGGAACACGTAGCACTGGTCGATCTCGAACCAGCGCACTTCACCGAAGGGGTCGTCACGGCTCAGCACGCCGAGGCGGGCGCCGTAGTCATCGTCCCAGCGGTATGGCATGTCGCGATCCTCGGACGTAGCGATCTCGAGGTTGAACACGACCGGCAGGTCCATGAAGACGACGTGCTCGGCAGTCAATGCAAAGTCGTGCATCATCGTCAACGCGGGCACGTCGAGCGGCCGATTGATCGTCAACTCACCGTTGGCATCCGCGCGGTGATAGGTGACATGCGGCTCGAATATGTTGCCGTAGCCGAAGAAGTGCAGCTCGCCGGTTGTCGGGCAGATCTTCGGGTGCGCGGTCATCGAGTCGACCAACTTGCCGCCGAAGTCGTAGGCGCCCAAGGTTTTCAGGTCCTTGGTGATCTCGTACGGCAGCGACGACTCGACAAGCGCCAGTGTCTTGCCCGCGTGGTTGACGACGTGGGTGTTGGCGACGCTCGCGTGCAGGTTGCGGGTTCCGTCGGCGTTGTAGAGCGGGAAGGCGCTCTCGAAGCTGTCGGTGCGCACCCAGCGATTGCGGTACCAGGCGGCGCGTCCACTGTCGATCCGGACGCCGTGGATCATGCCGTCGCCGGTGAACCAGTGTGCGGTCGCCTGACGCGGGTTGGGGCCGTTGCGCAGATACCAGCCGTCGAGCTCGGCCGGGATGGCGCCCTCGACGGGCAGGTCGTGCTCGGTCAGCTCATCGGCGACCGGCGCGTAGTTGCCTCGCTGGAAGAAGTCACCGGTGCCGAAGACCGCAGAGACGTCGGAAGTGGTCTCGGTCATGAAAGTCTCCTGTCGCAGATGTTCCGAATCTGACAGGTCATGAGTGACATGTCAAGAGTGGCAGGTACGATCTTGCTCGTGAGTCTGCGGATGGCCGCGCTAGGCCTACTGGCCCAAGAGCCGGCAAGTGGCTATGACCTGCTGAGGACATTCGAGAAGTCCATGGCCAACGTCTGGCCCGCTACCCAGAGCCAGCTGTACGGCGAGCTCAACAAGCTCGCCGAGGCCGGGCTGATCGAGGTCGGCGACATCGGGCCGCGTGGCCGCAAGGAGTACCGCATCACCCGGGCTGGGCGCACCGAACTGCAGCGCTGGGTGATGAACCCCGACGGCGATCCACCGTTCCGGGACGCCTCACTGCTACGCGTCTTCCTGCTCGGCGAGGTAACGCCCGAGCAGGCGCGCAGGCACATGGTCGCGGTAGCCGAACACGCCGATGCCGAGGTGAAAAGGCTTCAGGCGCTGCGTGACTCCATCAAATGGACGGACGGGGACGGCCTGTTCTTCGGCGACGCGGCGCTCGAGTACGGACTGCGCGCCAACGCCATGGAGGCCGACTGGGCCCGGTGGGTGATCGGCGAGATCGACCGCCGCCGACCGAGAAAGCCCTGACGACAACCGCAGCTTCCGAACGTTGCATCACGATAGCTTCCGATATATCGTTGACCTATCGGAAGCGCATATGGCGTTTCCAACGAAAGTAAGGACTTTCTCCATGAACGACCCATTCACACCACAACCCGGCGGATTCGGCTTCGGGTTCGACCCGCAGCAGCGCCGTGCACTGCACGAGCAGCGGCGGCACGCCCGTCGCGAGTTCCGCGAACATCTCCGTGAGCACGGCGCCGGTGGCCACGGCCCGTTCGGACCCGGCTTTCAGGGCGGGTTCGGATTCGGCCCAGGCCGCGGGGGCTTCGGCTTCGATCCACGGGGCTTCGGCTTCGGTGGCCCGCGTGGCCGTCGTGGCGGCGGCAGGCGAGGCAAGCGCGGCGACGTCCGCGCGGCCATCCTGACTCTGCTCGCCGACCGTGCCATGCACGGCTACGAGATGATCCAGGAAATCTCCGAGCGCAGCGGCGGCCTGTGGCGCCCCAGCCCCGGGTCGGTCTACCCGACCCTGCAGCTGCTCGTCGATGAGGGCCTCATCGTCGGCACCGAAAGCGAAGGCAGCAAGCGACTTTTCGAGCTCACCGAGGAAGGCCGCGCCGCCGCGGAAAAGGTTGAGACGCCCCCGTGGGAAGAGATTGCCGAAGGCGTCGACCCCGGCCAGGTCAACCTGCACACCGCAGTCGGCCAGCTGATGGGCGCCGTCGCTCAGTCGACATACACCGCGACCGAGGAGCAACAACAGCGCATCCTCGACATCGTCAACGGTGCCCGCCGCGAGGTGTACAACATCCTCGGCGAATCGGAGTAGTACCGATCAAGCCGGAATAGGCCCGGCGAGGAAGGTGTACGCATTGAATATGCAAACCTTCCCGCTGGGCTCTTTCCATGTCGGACGCGTCGGATTCGGCGCCATGCAATTACCCGGTCCCGGAGTCTTCGGACCTCCCCGTGACCATGATCAGGCCATCGCCGTGCTCCGCCGGGCCATCGAACTCGGCATCAACCACATCGACACCGCCCAGTTCTACGGGCCCACCGTCTCCAACGAGCTCATCCGCCAAGCGTTGCATCCATACCCGTCGGACCTGGCGCTGGTGAGCAAAGTCGGCGCACGGCGCGACGACTCCGGCGCGTGGCTGCCCGCACAAGAGCCCGACGAGCTCCGCGCGAGCCTGGAGGAGAACCTTCGGACGCTCGACACCGACAAGCTGGCCGCGGTCAACCTTCGCGTTCACGACGAGGGCAGCGACCCCAACGCACCTGCCGACGTCAACCGGGACCTGTTCGACCGTCAGCTGGAAGCGATGATCAAGGCCCGCGACGAAGGGCTGATCGGCGGAATCGGGTTGAGCAACATCGTCATCGAGCATCTGCAGATTGCCCTGGACCGCACCGAGATCGCCTGCGTGCAGAACGCATACAACCTCGTCGACCGGACGTCGCAACCGGTACTGGACGCATGCATCGAACACGAGATCGCGTTCGTTCCGTTCTTCCCGCTCGGGTCCGCGTTCACGCCGGACAACCCCGTCCTCGGTAACCCCGTCATTCGGCAGACCGCCGAAGAGATGGGTCGCACCCCAGCCCAGATCGCGCTCGCATGGACGCTCTCGGTCGCGCCGAACGTGCTGCTGATTCCCGGCACATCGTCGGTGCCTCACCTGGAGGAGAACACCGCCGTCGCCGACATCGAGCTCGACGACGCGACCCGTACGCAGCTCGACGACGCCAGCTGATGACGCGTGTGCGCTGAACGATGACCGCACCAGCCCCGCCGGGACCCAAGGGCATTCGCGCCCTGGGTTGGTGGGCCCGGTTGGTTCGCGATCCGCTGGCGACGTTCGTCGCGCTCCAGCACGAGTACGGGGATGCGCTCCAGGTACCGGTACCGCTGAGCCGCAAGCACACGTTCTTCTTGCTGAACAGGCCCGAGCATGTCGAACACGTCCTCGTTGCGCACCAGGACAATTACGTGAAGCCCTTCACATACCGGCCGCTGAAGGCGTTTCTCGGCGATGGACTGCTGACCGCCGAGGGTGCCAGGTGGCAGCGGCACCGGCGGCTCGTGCAACCAGTGTTCAGCCACCGCCACATCCAGTCGTTCGGACCGGCGATCGTCACGGCCGCTCGGGAGCGCTTCGGGCAGTGGGTACCCGGCAGCACGATCGACATCGCCGACGAGATGCGTGCGCTGACAATGGATGTCATCGGGCGGGTGCTTTTCGGCGCCGACCTTGCCGGAGACGCCGTGCCGGTCGGCAGGGCCGTGACGCGGCTGCAGAGCTCGACCGCGATCGCGGCGATGCTTCCGGTTTACTTGCCGGAGGAGCGCCTGCGTACCGTCGCGCCTCGGATAGTGCCCGGCTTGGGTCGCGCCCTGCACACGTTGGAGTCGGTGACGGCCCGAATCATCGACGCGCGCATCGAGGCACCCCACGACGAACCGAGCGACCTTCTCGACCTGCTACTTGTCGCAGGACAGGATGAAGAACCGCTGTCCCGGGCGGAGATCCACGCCGAGGTCATGACGCTCGTCTGTGCCGGTCATGAGACCACGGCCAACGCGCTCACCTGGGCGCTGACCTTGTTGTCGCGGTATCCCGACGCTCATCAGCGGCTCGTCGCCGAGGTCGGGGACGCGCTGGGCGAACGCGACCCACAGGTATCCGACATCGAAGCGCTGCCGTGGACGAAGGCGGTGATGTCCGAGACGCTGAGGCTCTATCCGCCTGCGTGGCACCTCGAACGCGACGCGGTTCAGGACGACGACATCTCGGGGATCCGGGTGTCCGCAGGAGACACCGTCGGAATCTCGCCCTACCTCCTTCACCGCAATCCTGAATTCTGGTGCAAGCCCGATGAATTCGATCCACGACGATTCGTGGACGACAGCGCCCCGACCCGACCGCGATACGCGTACCTACCTTTCGGAGGCGGCCGCCGAATCTGCGTCGGTACGGGACTGGCCCAGATGGAGACGACGCTCGCACTGGCGGTGCTCGCGCAGTCGGCACACTTGAAACTCGAGCCGACGGCATCGCTTCGTATGCGCGCAGACATCACGTTGCACCCGACCGGGCCGGTGACGGCAAGGGTCACGCAGCGTTGATTGCGATTTCGGCGCGCTACCGTGCGCTGAGCGCCGGTTAGCGCGCCGAAATCACTCCACGTCGACCCAGTCCAGCGTGCGCTCCACCGCTTTCTGCCAACCCGCGTAGCCTTCGGCGCGCTGGTCCTCGCTCCAGTTCGGACTCCACCGCTTGTCCTCCTGCCAGTTCGACCGGAGGTCGTCGGGGTTCTCCCAGAACCCGACCGCAAGGCCCGCGGCGTAGGCCGCGCCCAGCGCGGTGGTCTCGGCGACGACGGGCTTGATCACGTCGACGCCGAGCACGTCGGCCTGGATCTGCATGCACAGATCGTTGGCGGTGATGCCGCCGTCGACCTTGAGCACCTCGAGGTGCACGCCCGAGTCGGCCTCCATCGCGTCGACGACGTCGCGGCTCTGGTAGCAGATCGCCTCCAGCGTCGCCCGCGCCACGTGCGCGTTGGTGTTGAACCGCGACAGGCCGACGATCGCGCCGCGGGCATCCGACCGCCAGTAGGGCGCGAATAACCCGGAGAATGCGGGCACGAAGTACACGCCGCCGTTGTCGTCGACCTGCCGCGCCAGCGACTCGCTCTGCGCCGCCCCGCTGATGATGCCCAGCTGGTCGCGCAGCCACTGCACGGCCGATCCCGTCACGGCGATCGAACCCTCAAGGGCATAA
>JBKPSU010000142.1:0-32179 GCA_046735135.1 Actinomycetota bacterium | reverse complement strand
TCGATCGCCCCACCGACGACGTGTTTGCGGTAGCTCCGTTCGGCGCCGGCCAGGTATTCGCGCCACAACTCGTCGTCGTCGGAGGGCCGCGCGATTTTGACAGTGCATTCGGCGTCCGGGTCCCACCAGCTCATCGAAGCGCTGGCGACGCCGGCCGAAGCGAACGTGCGGGGCAGTTCGACGACGTTCATGTGTCTCCTATCAGGCCGAGAGCGTCTGAAAGCGGCTCGAACCCTTCTCGTAAAACCGCACATCAATGCAGATTTAGCAATGTAACAAGTGAAGCTAGATAGAATATTTAATTTCGTAAAAACGTATATGAAGTAATATATCGCGAATAACTGAGTGATTATTCAACGCATCGCCGGTTCACGCCGTTGCCGACGGCCATCCACCTGGTGGCCTCGGGGGCCGTCGAACTCGACTCACTGGTCACGGGACGCTACGACCTCGACCACGTTGCCGACGCGCTCAACAGTGACGCCGACCCCGCGAGCCTGAAGTCGATCGTGGTGTGCCGGACGCTTGACAACCTATCGAACATAGGTTCGAATTGATGGTGTGCGATGGGATAACCAGGGCGTCAGCGTCGACGACGGCGCACTGCCCGGCCTGCAGCGCATCGGCTTCGTCCGCAGCGTGCGCACGCCACAGTTCGATGGCATCACCTTCCATGAAGTCCTCGCCAAATCCGCGCTGAACAGGGTGCCCGACGCCTCGATGCTGCCGTTCCGCTACACCGTCAACGGCTACCGCGGCTGCTCGCACGCCTGCCGCTACTGTTTCGCCCGGCCCACCCACGAGTACCTCGATCTCGACTGCGGCGCGGACTTCGACACCCAAGTCGTGGTCAAGACCAATGTCGCCGACGTGCTGCGGCGCGAGTTGCAGCGCAAGTCGTGGCAGCGTGAGACGGTCGCACTCGGCACCAACACCGACCCGTACCAACGCGCAGAGGGCCGTTACGCGCTGATGCCGGGAATCATCGGCGCGCTTGCGGATTCGGGCACGCCGTTCTCGATCCTCACCAAGGGCACGCTGTTGCGCCGGGACCTTCCGCTCATCGCCGACGCGGCGAAGCGGGTGAATGTCAGCGTCGCCGTGTCGCTTGCGGTCGGCGACCCCGAACTGCACAAGGACGTCGAGCCGGGCACGCCGACGCCGCAGGCGCGGCTCGGTTTGATCGCCGCGATCCGCGACGCGGGCCTGGACTGTCACGTAATGGTCGCGCCCGTGCTGCCTCGACTGACCGATTCCGCCGAACATCTCGACGACCTGCTCGGTCAGATCGCCGCGGCGGGCGCCAACGGCGTGACGGTGTTCGGCCTGCATCTGCGCGGATCGACGCGGGGCTGGTTCATGTCGTGGCTGGCGCGATCGCATCCAGAGCTCGTCGGCGAGTATCGACAGCTGTACCGGCGTGGTGCCTACCTCCCGTCTGATTATCGAGAGATGTTGCACGACAGGGTTACTCCATTGGTGCGCAAACACGGGCTGGCTCCTGACAGGCGCTCGTTCAGAACGACCGGACCGCCGGCGGCCTTGACGGCAGAAGTGGCTCAGCCGACTCTGTTCTAAGCCTCGAAACTGCGGTGAGATCGGATAGTTAGCGACTATCGCGATCTGTCAGCAGACTCGGTGCGAGCGTGCTAGCCCTGCTTGTTGCGCTTGACGTCCTTGAACGGCACACCCCGGTCGGCCGCGTGCTCGCGCGGGAAGCCGAGCACCCGCTCGCCGATGATGTTGCGCGCGATCTCCGTCGTGCCGCCGCCGAGTGCCGCCGTCTGCCGCGAGAGATAGCGCTCGCCGTAGCGGATCAGGTTGTCGTCGTCCTCGACGATTCCGGCGCTGCCGGTGAGGGCGAGTGCGGTGTCGAAGCCCACCTGATGGGTTTCCGCGTGGGTGATGCGGATGATCGAACCCGCCGCAGGAGGCAGTGAGCCGTCGAGGACGCCGTGGTAGACGTGGTCGATCAGCTGCTCCTGCACGGCCCTGTGCACGATGGCCCGGCCGGCCATTTCGCGGGCGCGCTCGCTGTCGGCCTGACCCGTCGCCTCGAGAAGGCCGACCCAGTCGATCGGCACGTCGGTCTTGCCTTCAGCGCCGATACCGCTGGCGAATTCCGAGCCGCCTCCGACCGCACGCCGCTCGTGGTACAGCTGCCGGGAAGCAACGTGCCAGCCCTCGTTGACCTCGCCGACGACGGTGTCGTCGCCGAGTTCGAGGTTGTCGAAGAACTCCTCGCAGAACTCGACGGAGCCGTTGACCTGCTTGATGCGCCGAATCGTGATGCCGGGGCTGTTGATCGGGACCAGGAACATGGTCAGGCCCTCGTGCTTGGGCACATCCCAGTCGGTGCGGGCCAGCATCAGCCCGTAGTCCGCGGCGAATGCGCTTGTGCTCCAGGTCTTTGCGCCGTTGATCACCCATTTGTCGCCCTCGCGGTCGGCGCGGGTGATGACACCGGCCAGATCGGATCCGCCGCTGGGTTCCGACAGCAGCTGCACCAGCACCTCGTCGCCGCGCAGGACGGCCGAAATGTGTTGCTTCTTCTGGTCTTCGCTACCGGTGTCGAGAATCGTGGCGGCGCAGATCGTGAAGGTAGGGGTATTGAGGATGATGGGCAGTTCGTAGGTCCGCGACACGTCGTCGAACGCACGCTGATACGCGATCGGCAGCCCGAGGCCGCCGTATTCGCGCGGGAAGCAGATGCCCGCGAAACCGCCCTCGTAGAGCTTCTTTTGGAGCTCGCGGGCGCGCAACCACGGCTCTTCTTCGCCGCGATCTGCTCCGGGCGGATCGTTCGGGTCGATGCGCGGCATGTTCTCAGCGAGCCATGCCCTGGCCCGTGTCGCGAACTCTTCGACCGATTCGGTGGTGGCCGGCGCCGACGTCGTCTCGGTCATCAGGCGGACTCCTGCTGCTCGGTGAGCGCGTACACACGCAGGTTGTGGTCTTCGGGCGTGCCGAACATCGACCGGTCGAGCAGGACCCGGCGCAAGTACAGATGAAGGTCGTGCTCCCATGTCACCCCGATGCCGCCGTGCAGCTGGACGCAATCCTGCAGCATGGCCGCAGCGTGTTCGCCCACATAGGATTTCGCGATGCTGACCTTCATCTCGGCGTCGGGGGAGTGGTCGGCGACTGCCGCAACGGCGGCATTGGTGGTCGCCTTGCACGCCTCGAGCCAGATCTTCAGGTCGGCGTATTTGTGTTTCAGGGCTTGGTAGGAGCCGAGCGGTCGGCCGAACGAGTGCCTGTCGAATCCCCATTGGATGGTGAACTTCATGACCGCATCCAGGATGCCGACGACCTCGGCGCACTGCAGGATCTGCGCGATCTGGCTCTGGCGAGCGATCAGCTCGGGCGTCTGCTCCGCAGAGCCGACCGCGGCCGACGAATCCACCTCGACGCCGTCGAAATGCACACGGGCGTAATCCTTCACGAGGTCGACGGATCGTTGCGATTCGACCCGCAAACCCGGCGCATCGGTCGGCACGAGAAACTGTCGCGGCGAACCCTCGCAGTCGGCCACCACCAGTAGCAGCGCACTCTGCGCGCCCGCTTCGACCCGGTCCTTGACGCCGTCGAGCCGGAACCCGGCGGCGGTGGGCGTCGCGGTCACACCGGCAGTCAGCGGTGCCCAGGACTTGCCCGGTTCGTACACCGCCCATGCGGCGACGAGTTCGCCGCTCACCAGGGATTCGATTGTGCCCTCGTGGTTTTCGGGCGCCTCGACCAGCCCTGCGAGCACGGTGCTCACCGGATGAAGAGGACCCGGCGCAACGGTCTTGCCCGCCAGCTCGGCCACCATCGCGAGGTCCCGCACGCCGCTGCCCGAAACGGAGCCGCCGCCGAGGTCTTCGGGTACGAGCAGGCTCGTCCAGCCGAGTTCGGCCGCCCGGCGCCACCAGTCGGCCTCAAAGGAGATGCCGGCCGCGTGCAGTTCACGCAGCCGGCTCAGGGGGGCCTCCTTCTCGAGGAACGCCTGCGCCGTCGAGGCGAAGAGCAGGACCTCGGGATTCGCAGCGTCCGTCATGCAGGAATGACGATCGCGGGCACGTCGGGGTTGTGCACTATCTTGTTCGGCACCTTGAACAGGTCGACCATGTTGCCGCCCATGACCTTTCGCTGACCTTCCTCGTCGAGGCCCTGAAGGTCGTCGACCAATTTGGTCGGCTCTGCCAAGCCCTCGGGGTGCGGCCAGTCGGATCCGAAGATCACCCTGTCGACGCCGCACAGGTCGGCCATCTTGGCGAAATCGTCCTCCCAGAACGGGGCGACGTATACGCCTCGCCTGAAGGCCGCGATCGGATCCTCCGGGAATGCCTGCGGCATCTTCTTGTAGGTGTTCTCGAACTGATGGAACAGGTAGGGCACCCAGTCCGCACCGTTCTCGATCGACAGGATGCGCAGGTCGGGATTGCGGGTCAGCGCACCGTGGCACACCAGCGCCGCCATCGAATCCTCGATGGGCCGCTTGCCCATTGCGACCATCCGGAATGCAGTCGGCTTGAAGGGCAGGAACTCATCGGCGGGCTCCCAGTCGTTGAGGTACTCCGCGTAACCCGAGTCGGAGGCGTGCATGGACACCGGGATGCCCGCCTTCACGCACGCCTGCCAGAACGGATCGAACTCCTCGGTGCCGAACGACCGGGTGCCGCGCATGCCGGGCACCGGCGCGGGCCGCACGAGAACCGTCTTCGCGCCGCGCTCCAGACACCACTCGAGTTCCTCGAGCGCACGGTCGACGATCGGCAGCGCGATCACCGGCGTGGAGAAGATCCGGTCCTCGTAGTTGAACTGCCACGTCTCGTACATCCACTCGTTGAGCGCGTGAATGACGTCGTGGATCAACGCGGGGTCGTCCTTCATACGCTCCTCGACCAGGCTGGCCAGGGTGGGGAACATCAGCGAGTAGTCGAGGCCGAGTCCATCCATCACCTCGAGCCGGGCCTTGGGCTCGCGGAACGCGGGGATCGCCTTCATGGGCTTGCCCATCACCTCGCGGAAGCTCTTGCCGCCGCTGCCGCTGCGGAAATACTCCTCCTGGGCGCCGGGACGTGCGACGACCTCGAACGTCGGGTTCGGGATGTAGTCGCTGACCTGGTTGCGCACCATGATCTTGGTGCGGCCGCGGACCTCGATGTAGTCGATGACGTTCTTGCGGTGATCCGGCAGGAACTTGGTCAGCGCCTCTTTGGGCTCGTAGAAGTGGTTGTCGGCGTCGAACACCGGATAGGGAAGCTGACGGGCTGCCATATTCGCCTCCTTGAAGTCTCGTTTTTGCTCTCTGGTGGTAATGACATTACCACGTCTGGACCAGCGAAAACACTACCCCCCGAGAAGGGCGTATCGCGCAGGTCAGACGGGGTGGCCCGATAGGGTTCAGCGGGTGGCGAGCGCGGCGAGGCAGAACTCGTAGATGTGGTTGGCGTCGACCGGCACGCCGCTCAATTCGGCACCGAGGACGTGCAGGCGCATGGCGCCGAGTGCCGACTGCATGATCAACGCCGCGGTGGCCTCGACGTCGATGCCGGCGCGGAACGAGCGGTCGTCGATCCCGCGGTTGATGATGTCCTTGATCAGCTCGTGCACAGGCGACAGCACGCGGGCGTACTCGCGGGGCAGCGTCTCGGCGAGATGGTCGTTGTAGTAGGTGAGCCCGCGATTGACCTTGTCCTGGGTGGTGGTTTCGGCCGGTGTGCAGATGCGGTCGATGAGCACTCGCAGGGCCGCGACAGGCTCCAGGCCGGTGGTGTCCTCGCGCCACTGGCGTGTCGACTCGGACATGATCTTGTCGATCAGCGCGAGCAGGAGCTCGTCCTTGGTGGAGAAGTGCTGGTAGAACGAGCGTAGCGACGTCTTCGACCGTTCGACGACCTCGAGCACGGTGAAATCGGTCCGGCCGGTCTCGCCGAGAATCGCCAGCGCCGAGCGCATGAACCGTCTCTCGCGTGGCTCGGTCTCTACGGAAGACCGTGCGCTCGACTTCGCCATGGTAATGACGTTACCGCTTTTACCTCAGCTCGGTTACTGTTCCCTCCCATGACGACAGACTCAGCGCAGGCGTGGACGGTTCAGGAGCTGCTCGACCTTTTCGACGTCAGGGCCGGCGGCGAGAACCGGTTCATCGCGGAGACGGGCCCCGCCGGTGAGGATCAGCGCCAGGTGGTGGAGGGCACGCAGGTGCTCGCCCAAGCGATCGTCGCAGTCGCCAAACGCTTTCCGGAAAAGTCGGTGCGCTCGGTATCCGCGGTGTTCGCCCGTGCCGTCATCGTGGGCGCCGGGCCGGTGGAGCTGGAGCTCGACGTCGTGAGCGAGGGCCGCTCCACCGCGACGGCCGTGGTCGCCGCGAAGCAGAACGGCAAGCGGTGCATCACCGCGACGATCCTCGCCGATGTGCCCACCGGTGACGTGATCCGCCATCACCTGCCGCGGCCGCAGGTCGCCGCGCCCGCCGATGCGAACGTCTCGGCGATGCCGATGACAGGACGCCAAGTGCGGCTGGTCGACGTCGTCGACGTCAACAGCCCCGACGAGGTGGGGCCGCCGGAGCTGTACGCGTGGCTGCACTACGACCCGATCCCGACCCGCGATGACCTCGCCAAGGCGTTGATCGCGTATTTCACCGGCCACCTTGGGATTTCGACGACCATGCGGGCTCACGAGGGCATCGGCACCAGCCAGGCGCATCTGACGGTTTCGACGGCGCCGATGACGGTGACAGTCAGCTTCCACGAGCCGGTCCGCTGGGACGGCTGGCTCCTCTACACCCACGAGAGCACACAGGTCGGCGCGGGCATGTCCTACGTGCGGGGCGCTGTGCACACAGAGGAGGGGGAGCTGATCGCGTCCTTCGCTCAGGACGCGCTGATCCGTCCGCTGCGCACCACGGATACCGCCATCAAGGAGCAGTCCAGGCTGTAGCGCGGTAAAGCGGACCTTTACATATTCTTCTGCAAGTGTCACGCTGTGGTGAGTCGCAGCCCGGACCCACGCTCGCCAGATTGGACCGCTATGTCGCCGCAGACCTCCCGCACGATCAATCGCGACGATCGGAAAGCGCATTCGGTAACCCAGTCGCCGGCCCGTGCCGTGCTGCAGCACGACATGACGGTCATCGCATCGACCGTGACCGATGTGGTGGCGTCGGCCGGCGGTTGGTTGTTCGATCGCCGCATGGCCGGCTGGCAGGTCAACGTCCTGCTCTCCGATCGCGCCGGTGAACGGGCGCTGCGGATACTCGGGGCGACTGCATCCGATCTCGACACAGGCCTCGAAGCAGTAGCCGATGATCCCGAGCGCGCCGCCACCCTGGTCGTCGCGGCCGACGTCTACGCAGCCGACGTTCGCGTTCGGCGGTTCGTCTCCACATCGGACCGCAGGCGCGCCGAGGTGGCGCTGTGGGGCGACACGGATGCACTCGGGCAGGGCGTCAGCGCCGTGTCCTACCGGCTGAGCGCGGCGGCCAGGGCCTTCAAGGCACAGGCGCTGATGGCGGCCGGCATGCCGGCCGATTCGATGGCGGGAACGGAAGCGTTGTTCCGCTGTGGAGTGACGGCGCTCGCGCGCTAGATCTTGAGATAGCCCTTCTCCGCGGGGATTTGCGCCGCGGTCACCAGTGACGACGCGTCACTGGCAAGCCACACCACGATGTCGGAGATCAGGTCGGGGGCGGCCAGCGAGTCGGTCGGCAGGGCGCCCGGCGAGAAGCTGTGAATGAAGTTCGGATGGTCGGCGAACATCTGATACATCGACAGGTCGTTGCCCATGGGGGTGTCGGTGCCGTACGGGTGCACCGAGTTGACCCGAATCCCGAACTCGCCCAACTCAACTGCCAGTGAGTTGGTCAGTCCGACCACACCGAACTTGCTGGCGCAGTAGTGCCCGCAGCCGGGGACGGCCTTGATGCCTGCCGCCGAACTGATCGTGATGATCGACCCGCCGTTGGCCGCCTCGATCATCGCGGGCACCGCCGCCTTGATGGTGTTCCAGAGACCGGTCAGGTTGATGTCGATGACATCGGCAAATTGTTGCGCCGAAATCTCCCACAGCCGACCCCAATTGAGCACGCCGGCGTTGGCGACCACGATGTCGAGGCGGCCGAATGCCTCGATGGCATCGGATACCACCCGATGCTGGCCGGTGAGGTCGCGGATGTCGACCTCGTCGGCGCGGATCTTTCTGCCTTCGCCCTCAACGAGGTTCACCGTCTCGGCGAGGTCGGCCGGTTCGGCGTGCGGGTAGCCGTTGTGCTCGGCGACCGGCCCGCAGGCGTCGATCGCCACGATGTCGGCGCCTGCGCGGGCGAGCCGCACGCAGTGAGAACGTCCCTGCCCGCGGGCGGCTCCGGTCACATAGGCGACCTTGCCCGCCAGCGGTGTGTCGTCAGCCATGGTCGACATCGTGCGCGTGGTGAACGATGTCGTGCAAGTGATAGACGGCGATCGACGCGACCGTGAACTCACTGCCGTTGCTGCGCAAGCCGTGCCGCGACCACGCGTCGGGCGGAACATGCTGATAGGTGTCGGCGACCGCGTTGGCCGCAGCGACCAATTCCGACGTGACGGCGGCGGGATCCTGAGAGCCGTAGTGATCCTCGATCGCGGTCGCGTCCTGATCCCAGTTGGGGAACCGCGGCTCGTGTTCGTCGAGCATCATTCGGACGCGATCGTTGAAGGTCCGGTGCACGTCGCGGACGTGGCAGCCGTACTCCAGCGCCGACCACACCGCAGGGCGCGGTCGCAGGCGGACGTCCGGCGCACCGAGCCGCCGCGGCCATTCGCCGGCGTCGGCCCGGATGCGGCCTGCGACGTCGATGTGGCTCACCGCCGACCCGTCGAATCCACACTCGGGGCACCGCTGCGAGATGACCCAGGTCCAGTCCTTGGTGTCGGGCTCGATCATGGGGTCAGTGTGGCAGCCACTTCACGAATGCGGTCACCGGCTCCGGCGAGAATCGGCTCACCGTGGCCGAAGCACGCCGTCTCGACGTCGAGTTCCGCCAAGCGCCGGAACGACGCGACCGTGCGTGCCCGGTTCTGGTTGAAGGCGCCGAGCATCACCGTCCCGACGTTCGCGATGGTGTCGCCGGTGAACAGCACGCCGTGTGACGGCAGATGAATCGCGATGCTGCCTTCCGTGTGCCCGGAAATCTCGAGGATGTGCGCACCGCCGCCGAAGTCGAGCACGTCGCCGTCGCGGAGCTCACGGTCCACCCGCACCGGCGGTGCGACAGGAGGCAGGCCAGCCGAAACCCGTTGGTGGATGGGAACTTCCCAGTCTTCGATTACGGGTGGGGGCATGTCAGCTTCACCGCGGATGACGGCGGCGTCATCGGCTCCAGCCATCACCGAAGCGCCTGTGCGCTCACGCAATTCGGCCGCGGATCCGATGTGGTCGACATGGCCGTGGGTCAGTACGATCCGATCGACACCAGGCACAACAGCCATGATCTCGGCGCCCGATCCCGGTGCACCCGTATCGATCAGCGTCACCGAATTCCCGTCGCGCCAGACGTAGAGCTGCCAGCCATTCACCCGCAGCATGGTCAGGTTGGCGGCGATGGCGGTCAAGTCCACCGGCCAACCCTAAGCCGCCGCGACGACACTTGCGTAGTCACTTCGCTGCCAGCGAATTCCCTTGCCGACAAACAGATTTCGGCGTGCTGCCCAGCCGGTGAGCAAAATGCGCAAAACTCTTTGAATAGCAGTTATGCGGGTTGTGCACACAAGCGCGCCACAGCGGCGGCGGATCCCTAGCTTCAGTTGTGCACACATTCCTCGCACGAAAGCGAGCACGGATACACAGGAGAACTCAAATGAACACAACCACATCTCGCGGCTTCATCGCCGTGGTCGCCGCGCCGTTCGCGGCCGCAGGCATCGTGGCGGCCGGTTTGGGAATCGCGGCTGTCGCCCATGCAAGCACCGCACCGGTCGTCAGCGCGAAATCCGGGATGGTCCTGTCGAAGGAATTCGCCGCCGAGCAGCAGGAGGAGCAGGGCGGCGCCGCCGATCCGATCGATCTGCAGAGGCAGCAGGAGGCGAAGCAGGCCGCCAGCCCGAACAAGCAGCAGCATTCGCAGATCATGGGAAACCTGAAGGCGGAGCAGCAGGAGCAAGGCGCATTGAACAAGGTCGAGTCGCTGGAAAACGACCAGCCGGCCGAGCCGAAGGCGCATGTGTACGCAGTGAAGGCACCGGTCCACAAGAAGCTGGGTCTGATGCATGCCGGCTATTCGCAGATGGGAGGGTGACCGCTTACTAAGTGCTACCTGTCACCGCCGAAGGCGAAAGTCAATTCGCCTTCGGCGAATCGTGTCACGATGTTTCGCATGGTGGGCAAGCCCTCAGGGGTAGTGACTTTTCTGTTCACCGACATCGAAGGGTCGACTCGTCGGTGGGAGTCGGATGCGGAGTCCATGCGGCAGGCGTTGGCCATCCACGACGACATCATGCGCGAGACCGTTGCGGCGCACGGTGGCTGGTTGTTCAAACACACCGGCGACGGCGTATGTGCGGCTTTCGGTTCGCCGCGCAGCGCCGTCGATGGGGCTATCGCCGCGCAGCGTGCGTTAGGTCTGCCGGTTCGGATGGGCATTGCGACCGGTGAGGCCGAGCTGCGTGGCGAGGACTACTTCGGCGCCGTGCTGAACCGCGTCGCGCGGCTGATGTCGGCAGGACACGGCGGTCAGATCCTGGTCGACGGTGTCACGGCAGGACTGATAGCCGACGTCGACCTCATCGCGTTGGGTCCGCGGCGGCTACGTGACATCGCGAGACCTGTCGAGGTGTTCCAGGTGCAGGAAGCGGGGTTGCCTGCTGAGTTTCCGCCGCTGAGAACCGCGGATTCGACGCCGGGCAACCTGCGGCCACCGACGACGCGCCTGATCGGGCGGGATTCCGAACTCGCCGATGTGGCGTCGGCGCTCAAGGCGCACCGGCTGGTCACGCTGACCGGTGTCGGCGGCGTGGGCAAGACGCGGTTGGCGCTGGAAGTAGCGGCGCGATCGACGCCCGACTTTGCCGACGGTGTCTTTGTGATCGAGCTGGCGGCGGTCACCGACCCGTTGGCGCTGCCCGACGCCGTCGCCGGGGTGCTAGGCATCACCCAACAGCCGGGCATGACCATGGCCGAAAGCGTGGCCGTGGCGTTGGAAGGACGGTCCCGGCTGCTCCTGCTCGACAACTGCGAACACGTCCTCAACGCCGCGGCCGACATGGTCGAGGGGATTTTGTCACGCTCGGCAACTGTCAAGGTCCTCGCGACCAGCCGGGAGGGTCTGCGGGTGACCGACGAACAACTCTGGCCCGTGCCGTCACTGGATACCGAAATCGAATCCGACTCTGCGGCCGCGACCCTGTTCGTCGAACGCGCAGACGCGGCCGTGCCCGGTGTGTCGTTGGAACCCGTTGCGGTGCTTGAGATCTGCCGACGACTCGATGGAATTCCGTTGGCGATCGAGCTGGCCGCATCGCGGATGGTGTCGATGACGGTGACCGAGGTTCGGGACCGCCTCAATGACCGGTTCCGGCTGCTGGTGGGATCTCGTCGCGGGCTCGAGCGCCATCACACGCTGCGCCATGCGGTGCAATGGTCGTACGACCTGCTCGATTCCGACGAGCAGAACCTGCTCGACCGGTGTTCGGTCTTCGCGGGCGGCTTCGACCTCGCCGGGGCATGTGCGGTGGGCGGTTCGCACGACGAGTTCGCCGCCTTGGACCTGCTCGAGGCGCTTGTGCGCAAGTCTCTTCTGGTCGCCGGCCAGTCATCGAGTCGTACTCGGTACTCGATGTTGGAGACGATCCGCCAATTCGCCGAAGATCGGCTTGTTGCCAGGGGCCTCGCCGAAGAGACCCGCAATGCACACGCGACGTATTTCGCCGGGCTCGAATCCGATCTGCTTGCGCTGTGGGATGGTCCGCGGCAGCGCGAGGCCTACGACTGGTTCAATGCCGAACTGGCCAACCTTCGCACCGCGTTTCGATGGGCGGCCGACCGCGGCGATCTCGATACCGCCGCTGCCATCGCCGTGTACGCATTCATCGGAGCTTTGATCGAGCAGTACGAGCCCGTCATCTGGGCCGAAGAGCTCATCGAACCCGCGAAGGCCGTCGGCCATCGAAGGCTCGCGATGCTGTATATCGTTGCGTGTCAGTGTGGTTGGGTTGGCCGGATAGACAGCGCGATTCGGTACAGCCAAGGCGGTGAGCAGTTGATCGGGGACACGCGCTTCGATAGCTTTCCATTTGACTGCGAGGCAACCCTTGGCAGTCCATATATCGCTCCCGGCCTTCCCGAACGCTGGGTGGAGGTGTCCCGGCGTGTGCTCGAACACACCCAGGACAGCCACGCACACGCCCGCGCGTCGCTCGCTATGGCCCTGTCTCTCGGCGACGCACACGACGAAGCGATTGCCCTCACGGACGGCCTGGTCGCACAGTCCGAATCCACCCACAATCCGTTCTCGGTCGCGCAAGCACTCCTGGGCGTGGCCTTGGCTCATCGCAACTCCGCTCCGCAATACGCGCTGGACTCGCTCAGACTCGCTTTGGACATCGCCCAAACCACAGGCAACCGGTTCGTCGAATCTCATACCGCGGTCACGCTGGGCGCGCTCGAAGCGCAGCACGGCTCTCCGGGAGCGGCCCTCGACTACCTGAGACTTGCGATCCGCAACTACCTCGATTCGGGCAACATCGCGACGTCGCGCAGTCCGCTGGCCAATCTCGCCGGAGCGTTGTGCCAACTCGGCCACTATGAACCGGCTGCCACCATCGCGGATTTCGCCGACGGCCCGTTGTCGCGGATGGCATTCTCCGAGATAACAACGACGATCGCACGATTGCGCCAAGTCCTCGGTGACGACCGCTACGAATCATGTGCAGAGGCGGGCAGGACGATGACCAATGCGGCGATGGCGAATTACGCCCTCGAGCAGATCGACCTCGCCCGAGCCGAACTCAGGTCTCCGTCACAGCCGATCTGAGCACGTCGAGCGGCAGGCCCCCCAGATCAAGCGCGCGGCGGTGAAACTCCTTCAACGACGACCCACGGCCGACCATCTCGTCACGTAGCCGTTGCCAGATCCGTTGTCCCACAGCGTACGACGGAGCCTGGCCGGGCCAGCCGAGGTAGCGGTCCAGCTCGAAGCGAAGGTTCGCCTCCTTCATCGCGCTGTGCGACTGCAGGAAGATCCACGCCCTCTCGGCATCCCAGATGCCGCCGTCGGGAGCGATCATGCCGCAGTGCACGCCGATGTCGATGACGACACGTGCGGCGCGGAACCGTTGAGCGTCAAGCATTCCCATCTGGTTGCCCGCGTCGTCGAGCCAGCCGAGCTCGGCCATCAGCCGCTCCGCGTACAACGCCCAGCCCTCGCCGTGCCCGGACACCCAGCAGCCCAGCCTGCGCCAGCGATTCAGTTCGTCGGCCAGCACGACCGCACGGCCGATCTGCAGATGATGACCGGGCACGCCTTCATGGAAGACCGTGGTGGTCTCCTGCCAGGTGTGGAAGGTGTCGACGTCCGGCGGCACGGACCACCACATCCGGCCCGGCCTCGTCAGGTCTTCCGACGGCCCGGTGTAGTAGATGCCGCCGGTATGCGTCGGCGCGATCCGGCACTCGAGGTGCCGCAGCGGTTCGGCGATTTCGAAGTGTGTGTCCGCCAGCGCGTCCACGACGCGGTCCGACAACTCCTGCATCCATGCTTGCAGGGCATCGGTGCCCTCGATGACGTAACGAGGTTCCTCGTCGAGCCGCGCCAGCGCCTCGGCCACCGACGAGCCGGGATAGAGCCGATGCGCGGTAGATTCCTGCTCGGCCACAATCGCTTCCAGTCGCTGCAGGCCCCACTCGTAGGTTTCGTCGAGATCGATCGACGCACCGAGGTAGAGCCGCGAGAACAGTTGGTAGGCGTCGCGCCCGAACGCGTCGTCACCGCGGGCGTGCGGACCTATCTCGTCGCGCAGCACGGCGGCCAGCCTGCTGTACGCATCGGCCGCCGCGGACGCCCGCTGCTGCAGGTCGGCGTGCAGTGTCTGATTACCGGGCGACGCCTCGGCCACCATGTCGATGAAGAGCTGCTGGATCTGGCCGGACTGCTCGATACCCCGGCCTACCTGCCGAACCGCTGGCGGATGGCCGGCCGCCACCGCCGCGCGCAACGACGCGGCGTAGCCCGTGACGCGGTCGGGTATCTGAGACAGCCGTTCGCTGATCGCCCGCCAGTCGTCACCGGTGTCAGTGGGCATCAGGTCGAACACATCGCGCATCGACTGCAACGGTGATGCGATCACATTCAGCTCGCCGACGGCGAGCCCAGCGTCGTGCATTTCGATCTGAACGCCGAGCCGTTCCCGCATCGCCGCGAGTGTCACGACGTCGACATCGTCCTCCGCTGCCGCGCCGTCCAATTCGCGCAGTGCCACGCTGGCGGCGTCCGCACGCGCGGCCACGCCGTCGGGGGAGTAGTCGGTAATGTGTTCGTCGTAGCCGACGATGCCCATTTCCGTTGCCGCACAGGGGTCGAGCGCGGCGAAGGTCGCAAGATAGCGCTCGGCTACAGCATCGACTGCGGTTGCGCGCCTACCCAAGATCGCGTGAGGAGAAGGTGTCGCACTTGTTTGGATCGCCGGTCTGGTATCCGACGGTGAACCAGTGCTGGCGTTGCTCGGAAGAGCCGTGCGTCCACGACTCGGGGTTCGTGCGGCCCGTCGCCTGCTTCTGGATCCGGTCGTCACCCACCGAGGAGGCGGCTGAAAGGGCGTCGGCAATATCCTTGTCGCTCAACGGCTCCAGGAATGGAACATCGGTGCCCTGCTGCTTGGTGATCGCGGCGTAGTGTGCCCAGACGCCCGCGTAGCAGTCGGCCTGCAACTCCGTGCGGACACCGTTGCCGCCTGCGCCCTGGGCACCCTGCTGAGCGCGGCCGAGGTCGCCCTGCAAGTCCTGCACGTGGTGGCCGAACTCATGGGCGACAACGTACTCCTGTGCCAATGGCCCATTGCTGGAACCGAATTGATCGTGGAGCACATCGAAGAAACCGGTGTCGAAGTAAGCCGTCTTGTCGACGGGACAGTAGAACGGACCGACGTCGCTCGTCGCGGGTCCGCAGCCTGTGTCCACCTGGTCTTTGAAGAGCCGGACGTGTGGGCGGGTGTACCCCGGCAGCAACTGCTGCCACACCCCGTCAACCGACGTCACAGTCGCCGCGACGCGGCAGTCCACGTTGGCGTTGGCATCCGCGCCGGTCTTGCACTGGCTCAGGTCTGCACCGGGCGCCTCGACGCCGGAGTCGGCGTAGCCGCCCTGGGTCTGCGGGATCACCTCGCTGGGATTGACCCCGAGAAGGAGCGCGATCACCACGATGATGAGGCCACCGAAGCCACCGCCGATCGCCATTCCGCGCCCGGGTCCTCGACCTCCACCGCTGGTCGAAATGGTGCTGGTGTCGATCTGCATACCCTCGTTGAAGGTCATACCTGCCAGCTTCGCACACTACGATTCGGGTGTGGCAGTCGTTGCCGGACATTCCACCGTCGTCCGCACGGATTCGGGCGACCTACGTGGCACGACCGAGGGTGGCGTTGGGGTCTGGCGCGGGGTGCCCTACGCCGAGCAGCCGGTCGGCGATCGCCGGTTTCTGTCGCCTGCACCGCTTCAGCCGTGGCCGGGCGTGCGCGACGCCGTCGAGCACGGACCCCTGCCCCCGCAGAGCAAGTCGTTCGTCGGCGGCGGTCGCGACGACCCCAAGGTGCGAGACGAGGCGTGCCTGACGCTGACGGTGTGGTCGCCCGACACCGGCGGCTCGTTGCCGGTGATGGTGTGGATTCCCGGCGGGGCATTCGTGTTCGGCGCCGGACAGTTTCAGCTCTACAACGGGTCGCGGCTGGCCGCCAACGGAAACGTGGTGGTCGTCAACATCACCTACCGCATAGGGGTTTTCGGCGGATTCGAACTCAGCGATCTCGGCGACGGGTTCGACGACAACCTTGCGCTACGCGACCAGCTCGCCGCGCTGCGCTGGATTCGCGACAACATCGCCGCGTTCGGCGGTGACCCCGACCGGGTGACGGTGTTCGGTGAGTCCGCGGGCGGGACGTCCGTGCTCGCGCTGTTGGCCAGCCCGGCCGCCGACGGCCTGTTCCGCAGGGCCATCGCGCAGAGCCCGGCGCTGCCGCTGATCGCCGACCGGGAGCTGCGGGCCAGACGCGCGCACGAGTTCCTGCACAGGCTCGGCGTGACCGTCGCCGAGGTCAAGGGGCTGCCGCAGCGGCAGCTGCGCAGGGCCGCCGGCCAGCTGCAGCTGAAGAGCGCCGCGACCGCGCCGACGCTGGCCTACGGATTGACCTACGGCGTCGATCTGCTGCCGCAGCATCCGGTCGATGCGGCGCGGGCAGGTGCGCTGGCCCGCATTCCGTTGATCATCGGCACCAACAGCCACGAGGCGTCGATGTTCGTCTGGACCAAGCCACCGATGCTGCCGACCACGACGGCGTCGATCGACGCCTACATCGACCGGGTCGCACCCGACGCCAAGGATCGGCTGCTGGCGGCCTACCCGGACTACCCGCGGCGG
This sequence comes from Actinomycetota bacterium, assembly GCA_046735135.1. Taxonomy (GTDB): domain Bacteria; phylum Actinomycetota; class Actinomycetes; order Mycobacteriales; family Mycobacteriaceae; genus Mycobacterium. Next base: position 15,591 of record JBKPSU010000142.1, on the reverse strand, counting down.
CGAGAGCTGGTCGCGTTCGGCTCAGACGTGATGTTCGGCGCCCCGAGCTGGGCGTTCGCCGATGCGTACAGTGCGCATGCGCCGACGCACATGTACCGGTTCGACCACTTCGGTTTCAGCCTGCGGATGCTCGGCCTGGGCGCAACGCACGGCAGTGAAATCGTGCACATCCAGCACAGCTACAGCTCGTTCCTCGGCCGCAAGATGCACCCGCTGGGACGCCGCCTCGCCCCCGCCGTCGGCAGGCGTATGCAGCGGGCGTGGCTCGACTTCTCGGCACAGGGCTGGGACACCGGCGAGATCCGGTGGTCCAGCGGCCACGATTGGCCGATCTACGACGCCGACCGGCGATTGACCCGGATCATTCAGTCCGCCCGCGACACGGTCGTCGCCGATCCCGACGGCGCGCGCCGGGCGGCCTGGGCCGGTCTGTACTAGGCGATCTGTAGTAGTTTCCGCGTCATGCCAGCGTCGGTGTCATGCAGAGTCGAGCAACCGTCGACAGCGACACCTGCCTCGGTTTACGACGTCCTCATGGACGTGGACCGATGGCCGGATTTCCTGCCAGGCGTGTCTGCTGCGTCATGGGAAGTGCGGGGAGCCCCCACTACGGGAGTAGGTGGCATCAGAAGGATGCGCGTCGTATTAGGCGTGACCCGCGACCACATCGTGGACGGCGCGAGACCACACCACCATGCTTATGCCGCAGCGTTTCCGTGGTACGTGCCGCTCAAGGACTACCGAGGCGAGATCCGTATCGAAGACCGGCCGAATGGGTCCCTCATCGTATGGACAGCGTCGTGTATGCCTCGAATCCCGGGCCTGAGAAACCTCGACAAGTCGCTCCAACGAAACTATGCGCGGTTAGCCGCAGCACTGGCGCGAGAAGCAGAGCGCCGACACTAACTTTGTGTGGCAAACCGCCGGGACGAGTACTCGCGCAGGTTGTACAGGAACTTCTGGAACAGCCACGAAATCACCGGCCGCCCGAGGGACATACCGAGCCGCGCGACCGCACCGTTGGGCTGCATCGCCATCACCCAGGTCAGGTGGCAGCCGTCGGCTGTCGGCTTGATCCGGTAGTCCTCGGCGAACGCCTTGATGCTGCCGCTGGAGGCTTCGTTGAATCGAAATGCCATGTGCGAGTGTGGCTCCCAGGCGAGATACTCTTCGTCGCCGACGATCCCGCCGCGCATCCTGACCACTCGTGTCGTGCCGACGGCGTGCGGTTCGGGGCTCGTCCACGTCACCTTGGTGATCACGGTCGCCCAGTGCGGCCACGACTCGGCGTCGTCAAGCACTTCCCATAACTGCTCAGGCGTGATTGTCAGGTCGACGGTGCTGACGAACCGATACGGCGCGGTCTCGATGAAGTTCAACTCGACGCGTTCGCAAGGCTTCATGGCCATACAGGCTAGAGCACTGTGTCTACCCGGGTCCGTCGCTCGCCGCCGCCAGCAACGCCACGAGGCCGTCGCTGATGGGCGTCGGCAGACCATGCCGCGCACCCTTGCGGGAGATCACGCCGTTGCGGATGTCCCACTCCAGCCGTCGATGCGACTCTCGGTCGGTGAGCATCGACGTCGTCATGTCCTCCGGCGCCTTGGCGAATAGGCCAACGATCTCGTCGATCACGTCGTCGCCGAGGCCGGCCCCCTCTGCGCGGGCAACAGCAAGGCACTCGGCCAGATATCGACGGGACAGCGCGGCGACGTCGTCGCGGCGGAACATGCCCGAGCGGCGTCCGGTCAGCACCATCAGGTCCGCAAGCGCGTTCACCAACAGCTTGCGCCACGCGGCCGTGACGAAGTCAGGGTCCAGTTCGACGGTTACGTCGGTGTCGCGCAACAGATCCGCGAGCTTGCGCGCACCGCCCGACCCGGGCAGGACCAGCCGGACGCCGGTGCGCAGACGAATCCAGCCTTGCGGGTGCGGTTCCGCGGAGAACCAGACGACGGCCGGGACCACCTCGGACGACGGGCACAGCGGCCCCACCCGCTCGATCTGCTCGACGCCGTTCTGCAGCGCGCACACCACCGTGCGCCCGTCGCAGAGCCGGTCCAGCCAGCCCGCGGCGCTCTGGTTCTGCGTGTCCTTGACCGCCAGCAGCACCACGTCGACGGGACCGTCGATGTCGGCCGGGTCCGTCAGGACAGGCCCGGGCACGATGATCGGATCCTTGTCGTCGGGTCTGACCTCGATCTGATCCCGCGGGGTGTGTCCGCAGAGCAGCACCTGATGACCGGCGTCGTGCAGGAGTGCGGCCATGGTCGACCCGATCGCACCGGGGCCGACGACTGCGGTGGGTGTAGCCACAAGGCCAAGCTACCGGCGGATTCGCTGCCTCTACACTGTGGCAGTCGTCTCGTCAGGCCATTCCCAGGGAGATTTTCGTGCTGCGCAGCCATGCCGCCGGTTCGCTACGGGCCACCGATGCTGGTCACAAGGTGACATTGGCCGGCTGGGTGGCGCGCCGTCGCGACCACGGCGGCGTGATCTTCATCGACCTGCGCGACGCATCCGGGGTGTCGCAGGTGGTCTTCAGGGAGGCCGATGTGCTGGAGGCCGCGCACCGGCTGCGCGCCGAGTTCTGCATCGCCGTCGAGGGCGTTGTCGAGACCCGGCCGGAGGGCAATGAGAACCCGGAGATCGCCACCGGTGCAATCGAGGTGAACGCCACGTCGTTGACGGTGCTGGGGGAGAGCGCGCCGCTGCCTTTTCAGCTCGACGAAACGGCGGGCGAAGAAGCGCGGCTGAAGTATCGCTACCTCGACCTGCGACGCGAGGGCCCGGGCTACGCGATCCGGTTGCGGTCCAAGGTGAACGCCGCCGCGCGGGACGTGCTTGCCGCGCACGACTTCGTCGAGATCGAGACGCCGACGCTGACCCGGTCCACGCCGGAGGGCGCGCGGGACTTCCTGGTGCCCGCCCGGCTGCAGCCGGGTTCGTTCTACGCGCTGCCGCAGAGCCCGCAGCTATTCAAGCAGCTGCTGATGGTGGCGGGCATGGAGCGCTACTACCAGATCGCGCGGTGTTACCGCGACGAGGACTTCCGCGCCGACCGGCAGCCGGAATTCACCCAGCTCGACATGGAGATGAGCTTCGTCGAGGCCGACGACGTGATCGCGGTTTCGGAGGACGTTCTCAAGGCGCTGTGGGCGCTGATCGGCTACGACCTGCCCACCCCGATTCCGCGGATCAGCTACACCGAAGCGATGCGCCGGTTCGGCTCGGATAAACCCGATCTCCGCTTCGGCCTCGAGCTCGTCGAGTGCGCGGAGTACTTCTCCGACACCACATTTCGGGTGTTCCAGGCGCCCTATGTCGGCGCGGTCGTGATGCCGGGCGGCGCGTCGCAGCCGCGGCGCACGCTCGACGGTTGGCAGGAGTTCGCCAAGCAGCGCGGCCACAAGGGCCTCGCGTACGTTCTGGTGGCCGAGGACGGCACGCTCGGCGGGCCCGTCGCCAAGAACCTCACCGACGCCGAGCGTGACGGGCTGGCCGCCCACGTCGGCGCCAAGCCGGGCGACTGCATCTTCTTCTCCGCGGGACCGGCCAAACCGGCCCGCGCACTGCTAGGCGCGACCCGCATCGAGATCGCCAAGCGTCTGGACATGATCGACCCGGCCGCGTGGGCGTTCACGTGGGTGGTCGACTTTCCGTTGTTCGAGCCTGCCGACGAGGCCACGGCGTCCGGTGAGGTCGCCGTCGGATCGGGCGCCTGGACGGCGGTGCACCACGCCTTCACCGCACCGAAACCCGAATCCGTATCCACCTTCGATACCGATCCCGGCTCGGCGCTGGCCAACGCGTACGACATCGTGTGCAACGGCAACGAGATCGGCGGTGGGTCGATCCGTATCCATCGGCGCGACGTTCAGGAGCGGGTGTTCGCGATGATGGGCATCGGCCACGACGAGGCGCAAGAGAAGTTCGGGTTCCTGTTGGACGCCTTCACCTTCGGCGCACCACCACACGGCGGCATCGCCTTCGGCTGGGACCGCATAACCGCATTGCTGGCCGGCACCGACTCGATCCGCGAGGTGATCGCGTTCCCGAAGTCCGGCGGCGGCGTCGACCCGTTAACCGATGCGCCGGCGCCGATCACGCCGCAGCAGCGTAAGGAATCGGGAATAGATGCCAAGCCGCAGAAGCTGGACGAGAGATGAGCACACCTGACGCCAACGCCATGCAGGCGTTCAATAAGGGCATCGTCGACGAGTTCCGGGCCAACGACGGGAAAGTGGGCGGCCAGTTCGCGGGTGCGAACCTGCTGCTGCTGACCACGACGGGTGCCAAGTCGGGCCAGCCGCGCCTTGCGCCGCTTGCCTACTTCACGATCGACGGCAAGTTGATCATCATCGGCTCGAAGGCCGGGGCCGACACCAACCCGGACTGGGTGCACAACCTGCGGGCCAACCCGCGGGCGCACGTCGAGGTCGGCACTGATGCATACGACGTCACGAGCCGCGAGCTGTCGAAGGTCGAGCGCGACGGACTGTTCGACAAGATCGTCGCCGCTGCACCGGGTTTCGGCGAATACCAGTCGAAGACGTCGCGCGTCATCCCGCTGTTCGAGCTTGTCCGCGACTAGGTTCGCCGAAACGAAACGATATTCCGGCAGGCGTTAACTCGAGCTTTCTCTGCTGGACTATTGTTTCGCGGGAAAAGCCGGGCCGCGGAAGGCACCACCACGGCCCGGCTTCGCTTCGGGGTTACAACCTCTCGATGATGGTGGCGTTGGCCATGCCACCGGCCTCACACATCGTCTGCAGTGCGTAGCGGCCGCCGCGCTGCTCCAGCGCATTGACCATCGTCGTCATGATGCGCGCGCCGCTGGCGCCCAGCGGGTGACCGATCGCGATCGCGCCGCCGTTGACGTTCGTCTTCGCCAGGTCGGCACCGGTGTCATGCGCCCAGGCCAGCACCACTGGCGCGAACGCCTCGTTGACCTCGAACAGGTCGATGTCGGCGAGCGTCAGGCCCGCGCGCTGCAGCACCTTCTCGGTGGCGGGGATGACACCGGTCAGCATGTACAGCGGGTCCGACCCGACGACGGTGGCGGTGTGAATGCGCGCAAGCGGACGCAGGCCAAGGCGCTTGGCCACCTCCGAGGTGGTGATGAGCACCGCGGCGCTGCCATCCGACAGCGGCGACGAGTTACCTGCCGTGATCTCCCATTTGATCTGCGGGAAGCGCTCTTCGTATGCCGGGTTGTAGAACGCCGGCTTGAGGTTCGCCAGCGTCTCGACCGTCGTCCCAGGGCGAATGATCTCGTCGGTGGCGAGCCCGGCGATCGGCGTCAGCTCATTGTCGAACCGACCCTCTTTGGTTGCCGCGGCGGCCTTTTCGTGGCTGCCCGCGGAGAACTCGTCGAGCTGCTGTCGGGAGAAGCCCCATTTCGCCGCAATCAGCTCGGCGCTGATGCCCTGTGGCACAAGCCCGTCGGGGTAGCGCTGCGACATCGCTCCGAACGGATCGCTGCCGGGCAGCACGCTCGAGCCCATCGGGACCCGTCCCATCGACTCGACGCCCGCGGCGATCGCGATGTCGTACGCGCCGGAGATGACGCCCTGGGCGGCGAAGCTGATGGCCTGCTGGCTGCTTCCGCACTGGCGGTCGACGGTCGTTCCCGGCACCGTCTCGGGGAATCCGGCGCCGAGCACGGCGTTGCGGGCGATGTTGACGGCCTGGTCGCCGACCTGCGTGACCGCGCCCGCGATGACGTCGTCGATCTGAGCCGGGTCCACGCCCGTGCGCGTCACGAGTTCCTTCATGCTGTGGGCGAGGAGATCGACGGAGAGCACGTCGTGCAGCGCGCCGCTGGCCTTGCCCTTTCCGATCGGGGTTCGTACCGCGCCAACGATGACTGCGTCTCGGCCTACGTATCCGGCCATTCCTGCCTCCTGTGACTCCACGCTGAGTAATGGTCTCTATACCCAGCTATACCACCTGGGTATACTGAGAACAACTCAGAGATGGGGTGAATTCCATGACAGTTCTGCAGGGCAGGCTCGCCGACCGGGATGCCTGGTCAGCGGTGGGCGAGTGTCCTATCGAGAAGACGATGGCGTTGCTTGGCACCAAGTCGGCGATGCTGATCCTGCGCGAGGCGTATTACGGCACGACCCGCTTCGACGACTTCTGCCAACGCGTCGGCATCACCAGGGCCGCGGCCGCCGCCCGGCTGAACGAGTTGGTCGACGCCGGGCTGCTGACGCGCCGTCCCTATCGCGAGCCGGGACAGCGCGCGCGTGAGGAATACGTGCTGACGCCTGCGGGCGTCGACTTCATGCCGGTCGTGTGGGCGATGTTCGAATGGGGCCGCCGCCACCTGCCCAACCGCACGCCGTTGCGGCTGTTTCACAAAGACTGCGGGGCAGAGGCCGCCGTTGAGGTCCGGTGTGCCAATGACCACACGGTTCCCGCGACCGAACTGGGTGTGCGCCTCGCGAGGAAAAGTAGCTGATTTCAAGGGAATTCACAGCCGGAGGGGCCGGACCCAATCGTCGCGCGCGGCTACGGTGAGCCATGGCAAACACCCATGAGCACACGGCGCACCGGGGATTCGTCCCGCCGAAGTTGCCGTTGCCGTTGAATCCACCGCTGGCCAAGCACGCCGAAGCCCGCGCGGCGGGCTTGCAGAACCGTATCGCCGACGCCATCACCCGGTTCGCCGGATCAATGGCGTTCGTCTATTTCCACATCGTCTGGTTCGCGGTCTGGATCGACGAGCAGTGGAAGATGGTCCAGGAGGAGGACCAGCAGAACAAGCAACTGATCGAGTTGAGCAAACAGATCCTCGAACTGACCAGGGCCGTGCACGCATGACCTGCACCGACGGCGAGCAGCCAACGACGCCGGTCACGGGCGGCTGACGGTCAGTTCGTGTAGCAGTACGAATCGCTCGACGCGTCGCCGCCCTGCAGTCGGGTCTGGTGCACGCGAAGTCCTCGGAAGTCGTCGCCGTGGGGGAAGAACGAGGTATCGGCGGACAGTCCACCGCCCTCGACATCGGCGTCCAGTTTTGCCATCCACGAGCCGACACCCTCGGGGTAGAACACCTCATCCCACGACGCGTAGAGCGAATTGGTGACATAGACCCGGCGACCATCGCGGCTGATCTCAACCATCTGTGGGCCTCCGCCCAGTGGCTGATCCGGCAGCGCCGAGTGAGGTTCGCGTCGCACGATACCGCCGAGCCTGACCGATGCCGTTTCCCGCGGATGGAATGGATCGCTGACATCATACTGCTTGAGTTCTCCTGTGCCCCAACACGATACATACAACCACCGGTCATCGACGGACAGATCGATGTCGCTTACCAGTGGCGGGACAGCACCGAACCCTTGCAGGAGGGGCGGTAGGCGGTCGGCATCGGCCGGCTCGGCCGGGATCGTGATCACCTTCTGAACCGCCCACTGATCGCCGTCCTTGTGCCACAACCAGATCGAGGCAGACAGATCCTCGACACTGATCACCACGCTCGCGAATCCGTAGGACTTGGACGGGTCATGAGCCGGGCGCAGCTCCAGCACCATCTGATGCTCGTCGCCGAGGTCGATGCGCTGGGTGAGCTTGCGCTCCGACATGCTCCAGAAGTTCAGGTGGTGACCGAACTTGCGGCCCAAGAGATCCTCGGGATTGAGTCCGTTCTCGATCATCGACGGAGACGCCCATTCCGACGTGATGACCGTGTCCTGCTGCAGGTGCCACCAGAAGTCGTAGGCGAAGAACTGGGATCCCCGGTCCGCTTCCCACCGTGCGAGGACTTCGAATGTGTCGTGGTCGAGCAGCGCGACACCCCCGGGCCCGTCGTCACCGTTCGCGCCGCCCAGCGCCGACATGAAGATCCCGCCGGGCCCGCAGTGCACGGTGTGCGGGCGCGAGTAGCCAGCCTTTGCGGCCAGCTCGCCTGCCTCAATGGTGTGCTTCAGCACAGGGTTTCGGGGATCGGACTTGGTATCGAGGACATAGGTCGTCGACGATCTGATCCCCGGCACGAGCAGATAGCGACGCTCGAGGCCGTTGTGGCTGTCATGGCCTTCATGGCACAACGCGCTCGAGCATGCGTTCCAGCCGAAATGGTGAAGTTCGTTTCCGGCCGTCGGCAGCTCGCTCCACCCGACCACACCGCCGTAGCTCGACGAGCTCGGGTCGCAATCGACCACCGCGATGGCATCCTTGACCGCGCCTGCCGGGTCGAACGCTGCGACATAGGCGAGTTGCTCAGGCGCAGCCGTCGCGGCGGCACGTGGTGTGCGGTAGAAGGTCGGATCTGTCGCTGGCATGATTCCTCCTCGGGTTTCGCGCCCAGCCGTCAATTGACACGACTGTCAGCGATGCGTCAGATGATCCTCCGACGCCGAGTCGGGCAGTTCAGTTCGACAAAAACGTCTTGACCAACGTCTTCGGCGCCTGGGCCAGCCACGCCTCGGTGACCAGCTCGGTGAGCTCGGCGACGCCGATCTCCGCAAGCCGCACGAGCACCGCCGGATAGCCGTCGAAGTGCGGGGTGGTGAAGTACACCGCCGGATCGTCGGCGATCAGCGCGAACTTCACGCCCTCGTCGGCGACGCGGGCACCGAGGATGTCGCCGTCGGGCGCGTCTGCGCCGAGCGCCTCAAGATCGGCCTTGCGCAGCGGCCGCTCCCACACGATCAGCTTCTTGCGCACGCGCCAGGAGCGCGGCGTCGACTCCGATGTCTCGGGAAGCGCCGCGACGACACGCGCCACGTCCTTCCACGAGGCCACCCCGTCAGCACTTGGTGGTGATGTCGAATGTCGCAGTCGCCGGCTTGTTGGGATTGTCGGCGAAGGCGCCCGAGGCCTCCCCGCTGATACTGAACTGGCCGCCCTCCACCTCCGCCTTGGCCTTGCCGAGGTTGTCATCCCAGAAGGTGCCGGTGAAGTTGCCCAGGTTGCGGATGTCCACCGCCTGTGCCTTGACTTCAGCACCCAACTGAATGGTCGCGGTGAAGCCCGGATCCTTGGTGGTGGATTCGATCGTCCAGGCCTTGCCGGTCTGGGTGCAGATGACCGGCTGCAACGCGTTGGTGGCCTTTCCGTTGATGCTCACCCTGGCGTCATGGTTGCCCAGCGCCGCAGGTGCGCTCGAGCAACCCGCCATGGCAACGAGTAGAGCGGCTGCGGCGGTGAACCGGCGCTTCATCAGTGTGGATCCCCCTCTACGACTAGCTCGCCAACACACAGACAGTAGAGCAGGGGCGCCGGCAAAGGGAGAGTCATCCGAAATTGGGTGCTGTTGGAGGCGACGCGCCGGGTGCGGCCGATACTGTGCCGAACGTGTTGCATTTGCGCGTCATCGCACCGGCTGAACTGCGCGATTCGGTGATCGACGCCCTGAGGGACAACCCGGGTGTCGCGCACCTGGTCATGCATCGCGACGCGGCGCAGGATCCGCGGGGCGACGAGATAACGGCAGACATCGCCCGCGAGTCCGCCAACGACGTCATCGACGCGCTGAAGGCGTTGGGCGTCAAGGAACGCGGGGCGATCACGTTGGATGTCGTCGACACCGTCTTGTCGTCGAAGGCCTACCGCGCCGAGCGGGAAGCCGCTGGCGACCCCGCCGACGCTGTCGTGTGGGACGAATTGGCGGGGCGGACGCGCGAAGAGTCGGCGCTCAACGTGACATTCCTGACGTTCCTGTGCCTGGCCTGCCTGATTGCCGCGGTCGGTGTGGTCACCGACTCTCCCGTCACCGTGGTGGGCGCAATGGTCGTCGGGCCCGAGTTCGGGCCGTTGGCAGCGTTGGCAGTGGCGTTGGTGCGACGCAAGACGCGCCTGGCGCGACGTGCTGCACTGGCACTGCTCGTCGGGTTCCCGGTCGCCATGGTGGTCACCGCAATCGGTGTCCTGGCCGGGGAGGCCGTGGGATGGATAGATGTCACGAGCACCCGCGACTTGAAGGAAGTGGACTTCATCTTCCAGGTCGGGCCGCTGTCGTTCGTCGTTGCGTTGCTCGCCGGCGCCGCCGGGATGCTGTCGCTGGTGTCGTCCAAGTCGGCCGCCCTAGTCGGCGTCTTCATCTCGGTCACAACGGTGCCCGCCGCGGGATTCGCGGTGGTCGCAGCAACTGTGGGGGATTGGGACATCGCAGCCAAGTCCGCCGCCCAGCTCGCGGTCAACCTGTCTGGGATCGTGCTAGCCGCGATTCTCGTGCTCTGGGTGCGGCGGATAGCCGACCGTCGTCGCTGGCATGTGGTCGCCTGAGCCTGCTGGACCGGCGCCGGGTGCGTACCGTTCTGCACTGATGGCACAACCCGCCGCGAATGCGCACGACATCGACAACCTGTTGGCCGGCTATCGCGCCGCCCGGGCTCAGCAGGCGCTGTTCGACCCGCGCGGCGGCTCGGTCACCGGATACGACGAATTCGTCGACGCGGCAGGCAATGTCCGGCCCTCCTGGGCCGAGTTGGCAGAGTGCGTCGGCGAGCGCGGCCGGGGTGGCCTCGAACAGCTGCAGGCCGTGGTCCGCAACCTCGTCGACAACGACGGCATCACCTATGTCCGACTCGACGGAGACGGGGAGACCACCAACGGCGTCGGAGGTGCGGTACCGGGGGCCTGGCGCCTGGACGCCTTGCCGCTGGTGATCTCGGCCACCGACTGGGACACCCTGGAAGCCGGCCTGGTGCAACGTTCCCGGCTCCTGGACGCGGTGTTGGCCGACCTCTACGGCCCTCGGCGGTCGGTGATCGGAGGCGTGTTCCCTGCCCAGCTGTTGTTCTCCCATCCGGGCTACGTCCGCCCGGCGCGGGGGATCGAGGTGCCGGGCCGCCATCAGCTGTTCATGCACGCCTGCGACATCAGCCGGTCCGCCGACGGTGGGTTCCGCGTCAATGCCGACTGGACGCAGGCGCCGTCGGGCGCAGGCTACGCACTGGCCGACCGCCGCGTCGTCGCGCACGCCGTCCCCGATCTCTACGAGCGGATCGGGCCGCGTCCCGCCTCGCCATGGGCGCAGGCGCTGCGACTGGCGCTCATCGACGCCGCGCCCGAGTCAGCAGAGGAGCCGGGGGTCGTGGTGCTCAGCCCGGGCATCCACTCCGAGACCGCGTTCGATCACGCGTATCTGGCCAGCGTGCTGGGCTTCCCGTTGGCGGAGAGCGCCGACCTGGTGGTGCGCGACGGCAAGTTGTGGATGCGGTCGCTGGGCACGCTCAAGCGCGTCGACGTGGTGCTGAGGCGGGTGGACGCCGAGTACGCCGACCCGCTGGATCTGCGAGCCGACTCGCGGCTCGGCGTGGTGGGACTGGTCGAGACGCTGCGAAGGGGAGCGGTGTCGGTGGTCAACACTCTCGGCAGCGGGATTCTGGAAAGCCCTGGGCTGCTTCGCTTTCTGCCGGATCTCGCTCAGGCACTGTTAGGCGAGGTGCCACTGCTGGAAACCGCCCCGGTGTACTGGGGCGGCATCAACGTCGAGCGTTCGCACCTGTTGAGCAGGCTGGGGTCGCTGTTGATCAAGCCGGTGACCGGCGGACCCACGATCGTGGGTCCCGCCCTGTCGGCGAAGCAGCGCAAAGAGCTGGGCGTCCGTATCGAGGCCAACCCGTGGCATTGGGTCGGTCAGGAGTTGCCGCAGTTCTCCTCCGCCCCAACCGACTTCCAACCGGGCGGCCTGTCATCGGCCAGCGTGGGGATGCGGCTCTTCGCGGTGGCCCAACGCGGCGGCTACGCACCGATGATCGGCGGCCTCGGGTATCTGCTCGCACCAGGTAATGCCGCCTATTCTGGGAAAAACGTAGCAGCCAAGGATATCTGGGTCCGCGCCCCGACACGCGTCACGGCCGAACGAATTCTCACGTCGCCGCCTGTCGAATCGCCTTTGACCACGCCGAGCCCGACGCGGGCCGTCAGCTCGCCGCGTGTGCTGTCCGACCTGTTCTGGATGGGACGCTACGCCGAGCGCGCCGAGAACACCGCCAGGCTTCTGACCGTCACCCGCGAGCGCTACCACGAATTCCGATATCGGCAGGACGTCGACGGCAGCGAATGCGTTCCGGTACTGCTGACCGCTCTCGGGCAGATCACGGGGACCGACACCGGCGCAAGCGGCGACTCCCACGAAATGATCGCCACAGCGCCGACGACGCTGTGGTCGCTGACTGCAGACCGGCAGCGCGCGGGCGCGCTTGCGCAGTCCGTGGAGCGGCTGGGGCTCGCGGCCCGTGCGGTCCGCGACCAGATGTCCAACGACACCTGGATGGTGCTGGCCGCAGTCGAACGTGCCGTGCTCCACCGCGGTCGCACACTGCCCGAATCCCGCACCGAAGGCGAGGCCTATCTGGTCTCGGCGCACCGCGAAACCCTCGCGGGGATGCTGGCAATGTCCGGGCTGGCCGCCGAGTCGATGGTGCAGGACGTCGGCTGGACGATGATGGACATCGGCAAGCGGATCGAGCGCGGCCTCGCTCTGACCGCGCTGCTGAACGCGACGCTGACGACGGCGCGCAGCGCCGGCGCCGACCAAACCGCTACCGAGTCGACGTTGGTGGCGTGTGAGTCGTCGGTCATCTACCGCAGGCGCAACCTGGGCGTGGTCAACATCGCCGCCGTGGCCGATCTGGTTCTGCTCGATGCGGAGAACCCGCGCTCGCTGGTTTATCAGATCGAGCGGCTCCGCGCCGATCTGAAGGCGTTGCCAGGTTCGTCGGGCTCATCGCGGCCGCAGCGCCTCGTCGACGACATCGGCACCCGGCTTCGCCGGCTCGACCTCGGCGACCTCGACGACGTCACCCCCGGCGGCAGGCGCGCCGAGCTCGCCGAGTTGCTCGACGGGCTGCACGCCGACCTGCGCGACCTCTCGGACGTCATCACCACGACACACCTGGCACTGCCGGGCGGCATGCAGCCGCTGTGGGGTCCTGACGTGCGGCGGGTGATGCCGTGACGGCCCGGCGATATCAGGTGACTCACAGCACGATTTACGGGTACTCCGACGTCGTGGTCAGCTCCTACGGTCGTGGCTTCCTCACGCCGCGCGACACCGACGGGCAGCGTTGCCTTTCCCACACCCTTCGAATCGATCCCGAGCCGGCCGACAGCTCCACGAGCAAGGACGCCTACGGAAATGTGAGCTCCTACTTCCACGTCACCGAGCGGCACAGCAGGCTGTCGATCATCAGCGAGTCGGTCGTCGAGGTGGACCCGCCGCGGCAGGAACTGTACGGCGCCGGATCCGCCCTTGCGCCATGGGAAATCGCGCGTCCGGTCGGTCCGGACGGAGCCCTTGCGACGGAATTCACACTCGATCTGCAGCCACCGGAGATCACCGACGAGGTGCGGGACTACGCCGCGCCGAGTTTCACCCCCGGCCGCCCGCTGATCGACGTGCTGAGCGACCTCACATCGCGGATCTATCGCGACTTCGCCTACCGGTCCGGGTCGACGACGGTCTCCACTGGTGTCAACGACATGCTTGCCGCGAGAGAAGGGGTGTGCCAGGACTTCGCCCGGCTCGCGATCGCCTGTCTTCGCGCCAACGGGCTTGCCGCCAGCTATGTTTCGGGCTATCTGGCCACCGTCCCACCGCCGGGCAAGGAGCGGATGATCGGGATCGACGCGACCCACGCGTGGGCGTCGGTGTGGACGCCACAGAACCAGTGGCTCGGACTCGACCCGACGAACGACCAGATGGTGGACGAGCGCTACATCATCGTCGGCTGGGGTCGCGACTACGCCGACGTGCCGCCGCTGCGCGGCATCATCTACACCGACTCCGAGAGCAGCGTCATCGACGTCTCGGTCGACGTTGCGCCATTCGAAGGGGAAGTGCTGCATGCGTGACTTCATCTGTCCCAAGTGCGGTCAGCACCTGACATTCGAGAATTCGGTCTGCCTGTCCTGCCACAGCCCGTTGGGTTTCTCGCTACAGGATATGTCGCTGTTGGTCATCGCGTCCGGCGACGAAAGCGCCCAGCCCGGGTTCGTCGACGCCGACAAGTACCAGCTGTGCGCTAATCTGCATCTGGCCGAATGTAATTGGCTGGTCGAGAAAAGCCCGGTGAGGAAGCTGTGCTGCTCATGTGCGCTCACCCGTACCAGGCCAACTGACATCGACGCCAAGGCGCTGACGGCGTTCGCCGATGCGGAGCGGGCCAAGCGTCGGCTGATCGCCGAATTGTTCGAACTGAAGTTGCCGATCATCGGACGCGACGAGGATCCCGACTACGGGTTGGCCTTCGACCTGCTCTCCAGTGAGCAGGAGAAGGTGTTCACGGGACACCAAAACGGCATCATCACACTGGATCTCGCCGAAGGCGACGACGTACACCGCGAGCAGCTCCGCATTGCGATGGACGAGCCGTACCGCACACTGCTCGGACACTTCCGCCACGAAATCGGTCACTACTACTTCTACCAACTCGTCAGCACATCACCCGATTACGACAAGCGCTTCCGGGAATTGTTCGGTGATCCCGACGCCGAGTATCAGGAGGCGCTCGACCGTCACTACAAGGAAGGCGCACCGCCCGCATGGCGCGACGATTTCGTGTCCTCCTATGCGACGATGCATCCAGCCGAGGACTGGGCCGAGACTTTCGCGCACTACCTGCACGTCCGCGACACGCTCGACACCGCCGCCGCATTCAGCTTCGCGCCGGCGGCCGCGACGTTTGAGCGAAGGGTCCTGGGCCCCAGTGGCTTTGACCAGATCATCGACATGTGGCTGCCGTTGTCGTGGGCGCTGAACATGATCAACCGGTCGATGGGCAAGGAGGATGTCTATCCCTTTGTGTTGCCCGTCAAAGTACTGGACAAGATGCGGTTCATTCACACCGTCGTCGACGAGATCACGTCAGCCAGGAACGGCGAGTAGGTCTCTCGCGCGTAGCGCCAGCCAGAACTCCGCAATCGTCGCAGTGTCGGCGATGCGCCTGCCGGTGATCTCTTCGACTCGCTGCATCCGGTACACGACCGACTGTCGGTGGATGCCGAGTTCTTTCGCAGTCTGCAGCCACGACCGCTCACAGCGCAGGTAGGCGTCGAGCGTTTTCACCATATTGCTGGAATGCGTTGCGTTGTAGGCGATCAGACGACCGAGAACCCGGTCGAGTACGACCCGCGCCTCCTCCGGGTCGCGGAGCACCGACAACATCGTCGCGTCGGCGAAGCGCGCGGTCCGGCTGGACGTGGTGACGGCCGCACGCACCGCCCAGGTCGCCTCACGCACCGCACTCGGGGCGCGTGATGGCCGCCCCAGCGGGCCGCTGATTCCCAGCGTCGCCTGGCCGCCGAGCCGCGAAGTGAGCGCCTGCAGCACCCTGTCATTGACGGGCATGAGCGCACACAGCAGGTCGTCGCGGCGCAGTAGCAGGTGCGGCACCGATCGCCTGCCGAGGCCGAGATGGAGTTGGCGTTCGCTCGTCGCCGAAACACCTTGCGCCGCAACCGCACAGCAGGTGGCCGCGCTCGCCGAGCTGCCGGCTGCCTTCGCGGTCGTTCATCCGCCCGTCACACGGCTGACCCATGACCTCCGCGCCGATGCGCCGGCCGCGAAACGCGCACGTGGCCAACACCGTCGGGTCCTCGTCGGGCACCTCGACGACGAGGGCACGCTCAGCC
>JBKPSU010000141.1:0-14292 GCA_046735135.1 Actinomycetota bacterium | reverse complement strand
TTCACCAAGACACTGCATCTCACCAAGATGGACGCGTTCGTCTCGATCACCGTCGCCAGCATCGTTGCGTTGGTTCTCATCCCGCCGCTCGGCGCCCTTTCCGACCGGGTCGGACGCAAGCCGCTACTGATCGCGGGCGCGGTCGGCTTCATCGTGCTCGCGTATCCCCTTTTCCTGCTGCTCAATTCCGGCTCACTCGCAGGTGCGATCGGCGGTCACGCAGGACTGGCGGCGGTCGAGGCGGTGTTCGCGTCGACATCGTTGGCGGCGGGAGCGGAGCTGTTCGCGACACGGGTGCGTTCGAGCGCATACTCGATCGGCTACAACATCTCGGTAGCCATCTTCGGTGGGACGGCGCCTTACGTGGCGACCTGGCTCACCGACCGCACCGGGAACGAACTGGCGCCCGCCTACTACGTCATCATCGCGGCGATCATCTCGCTCGCAACGGTTCTGACGATGCGTGAAACGGCGGCACGACCGCTTCGCAAACTCGTTACGGACTAGTCCACATCAGGCCGCGAATGGTGGCGGACAGCGGAATGTCCTCCGCCGCAATCAATCCCTTGGGAGCTCGGCAGATCCAATCGATCGCGTTCACCACGCGGGCGGCAGTGGATACGCATCCCGCCTCGGTGACGTCGAGGCGCGGATCGGAGACGTGGGTGTTGAGCTCGACCCGAGGTTCGCCTTCGACGACGACACGGTGCACACCGGGCTTACCGTCCGGCGGATACTCCCAGTCGGGTGCCGATGCCGCGGTGAGCCGGGTGATGTGTTCCATGGTGATCACCGGAACGCCGTCACGCACACCTTCTACCGCGAACCGAACCGCGGCCATCTGTCCTGGCTCGACCGTCGCCATCTTGCATTCGATCCGCCTGTCGGCATACCACGGCTGGATACGCTGACAGACCTCGTCGAGTTCGACGCCGAGCTGGTCGGCGAGATTGCGCACCGGACCTCCCCACACCGTCGTGAGGACGCCCGGCAGAAACAGCATCGGGGTGTCGTCGTCGGCGGTCATGCCGAAACCCATGCTCTTGCCGGTGAACTCGTAGTCGTCGTAGTTGGCGTAGTCGAAGATTTCCTGGACCAGGATCGACTCGGCGCGAACGACCAGGCTCAGCGCACTATGCACCTCGGTGTCGCCCGAGTAGCCGGGATCGATGCCGTTCACATACAACGAGGAGTTGCCGTTCTCGCATGCCCGCTCCAGTGGTCCCCGTAGCCAGTCATCGGCCTGGCGAGGCGTCACGAGCCACACCATCGACGTGGCTGCGACGTTGATGCCCGCGGCGAGAAACCTCGAGATCTGTTCGAGGGCTTCCATCGGTCGCGTCTCGCCCTGCGCGGTGTAGACGACGCAATCAGGCTTCAGCGCGATCAACGCGTCGATATCATCCGTCGCGATGACACCCGTCGGCTCCGTCGAGCCGCACAGTTCGGCTGCGTCCCGCCCGATTTTGTTCGGACTCGCCGCGTGCACACCGACCAAATCCAGGTCGGGTCTGCCGATGATCGCTCGCAGCGAATGCTGCCCGACGTTGCCGGTGGAGAATTGGATGACTCTGCGCATTGCCGCCCGTTCCTCCTTCACCAACGATGGAGCACCGTGTTTATCTAACGGTTTACACTGACTATAGTCAACGACAGATTGGGCAGGGACGGAGCAGGTGGCGGCGGAGAAGCTCTCGTTGCGGGAGGCCAAGCGCTTACAGACACGCGAGCGTCTGCTGGGTGCTGCGATCGCGGAGTTCAAACGCTCGGGCATGGCCGAAGCCGATGTGGGCGCGATCGTCGCGGCGGCCGGGGTCGCGCACGGCACGTTCTTCTTCCACTTCCCCACCAAGGAACACGTGCTCTTGGAACTGGAACATCGCGAGGAACAGCGAATCGCCAACCAGTTCGCGAGGTTCCTGCAGTCCAAGCACGATCTCAACGCATCGCTGCAGGAGGCGACGCGGCTGGTAGTGGCGTTGGAGCGACGGCTGGGCGCATCGCTGTTCAAGGACTTCCTGGCACTGCACTTCTCCCAGACGCGTCCGCCGGCGGAGGACGGGCGGGACCACGCGCTCATCGTCGAGGTCGCACAGGAGATCGAGAACGCGCAATCCAAAGGCCGTGTAGCGCCCGACGTCAACCCGATGAACAGCGCAGTCTTCTTTCTGCTCGGGCTCTACGCGCTGCTCACAACCACGACCACGTGGCCGACGCGGGCGGCGATGCTCGACGACTACGTGGCCAGAATGCTGCGCAGCGTCCAACCGTAGGGCTCTTTCGCTTACCTAAGTCATTGACTTGAGTCAGTCTTTCGACTACAACAAGAGGGCGTCGAGCCGCGGGAGGGAAGCATGAATCTGCCTACGTTGAAGCTGCGCGGCAAAAACGGGGACGCCAAAGAAGCGGTGGGCGCGCCGCTGACCCTTGACGATCACGATGAGCAGTCGCGGCTCGCACAGCGCCAGGCTGACAAGTGGCTGACCTCGGGCAGCGTCCTGATCGGCACCACGGCACTCGGCATCTTCGGTCTCCCGCTCTTCCTGCGAGGGGTGTGGCTTTTGCGGCGAGCGCAACGCGACGGGCTGTCGGTCCGCCCGATGCTCGTCACCCTGCTCGGGTATCTGGTCATCATCGACGCGGCCATCAACACCGTGGGATGGGCCCTGGACATGGTGGCCAACCACACGCTTCTGGCCCGCGTGCTGCTTACCGGCTGGGGAAACATGTTCGACGCCGGTTACTTCTGGCACTTCAATGAACTCTGGATCGGTGGCGCCGCCGGACCCGGTGAGAAGGGTTGGGAGATCGGGCTCATCTTCACCGTCTTCACCATGCGGATCGCGGCCGCCATCGGCTTCCTGCAGATGAAGCGGTGGGGTCACCAGTGGATGATCATCACCTGCTGGATGGGGGTCGTCATCTGGTGCGGCTACGTGTTCAACATGACGATGTTCGCCGACGTGCGTTTCGCAGGCGTCGTGCTTCCGGTCATCGGCTGGTGGCTCTACGACATCTTCTACATCACGCCGTTCCTCGCCATCCCGTACCTCCATTCGGTCAATCGCGAAATCTTCTCGGACTGAGTTGGTGCCGTCGTGACGATCTCGGTCAAGCCCACAGCGCGCGAGACGCGCAGACTGCAGACGCGTCAACGGATCCTGGGTGCGGCGATAGCGGAATTCCAGCGGTCGGGTATGGCCGGGGCCGACGTCGGTGCGATCGTCGACGCCGCGGGCGTGGCTCACGGCACCTTCTTCTTCCACTTCCCCACCAAGGAGCACGTCGTGCTGGAGCTGGAATCACGCGAGGAGTCGCGGATTGCCGCCGAGCTCGCCCGATTCCTGTCGAGTTCACCTGGCTTGGCCGCGATGCTGACGAAGGTCATGGAGCTGGTGATCTCCGTGGAGCACCGGCTCGGCGGTTTGCTTTTCAAAGATGTTCTTGCGCTGCACTTCTCACCATCGCGCCCTCGCCAGGACGAGGTGTGGACCGACCATCCGGTGATCGTGCTTCTGGTCAAGGAGATCGACCGTGCGCGCGAGGCGGGTGAAGCGCATCCCGATGTGGACGCGTTCTGCAGCGCGGTGTTCTTTCTGCTCGGTGTCTACGGGGTGCTCAGCACGACGTCGAGTCAGGCGGCACGCAACACGATGCTCAAGGAACTGGTCGCCACCGCCGTGCGCAGCCTGGAGGTCCGATGATGACATCGTCGTCCGTCACATTGAAGGAGATGTAGACATGGCATATCTATGGGAGATCCTGCGGTACGTCGCCGCGTGGGGCGGAACCATTTTGATCATCTGGTTCTGGTACTGGATGTTCTCCAACATCGGCACGTTCTGAGCCCTCACATGACCGAACTGTCGGATGCCCATGCGATGGCGCTCGAGCGCAGTTGCGCCGTAACTGCGGTTGCCCTGAGCGAACAGCGCCGCGAGGGCGTCCGGCTGGTGACGGGTGTACGCCGCAGCTTCGGATTGAATGCCGGCCTCACCCATGTCCACGTTCCCTATCCGCCCAGTCCGGACTGGTCGCGACGAACACTGACATGTGGTGTGGCACTGCAGTGTTCGCCCTCAAAGGATCGGCTGACCGACTACCGGTTGAACGAGCTGTCGTCGCGTGAACTGCGTGCGCTTCTGCTCGTCGAAGCCACCGTCGCCAGCGGGTGGATCTCATCGCGCTGGCCCGGGCTGGTATCTGAGCTGCGCTGGGCACTGCCCGATATCGAGGCCACCGCGCCCGACACCGACGCACACGAGATGCTGAATCGGGCGATCGCGTTGGCGCGCACGGACGATTCGTTGACCGTCCATCCGCTCCTGGGCACGCTGCCACTGGCATTCACGGCCCCACGGGGTATCGCCGACAAACTGCGCCGCAGCTTCGGCAGGATGCCGTGGACCACAACGCAGAAGCGCCTACCCCGTCCGTACTCCGTGCCGGTGGGCGGCGACGGGGGCGTGCGCAACCCGAATCTGCCTCCGCCGAACCGGCCGCAGGACAACGACCTCGACATCACCCCCGAGCACCGGCCCGGGATTCCCTACCCCGAATGGAACATGTGGACCCAACGGCTCATGGTCGACCATGTCGCGGTGCTCGAGCAGGTGGACACCCACAGCACGCCCCAACCGATGCCTGTCGGGGCAGACCTGCGGAAGTGGTTCTCCGAACACACGCATCGGGCGATGACCGGCCGCCTCGAGGACGGCTGTGACCTGGATGTCGAGCAGTACGTCCGCCATTTCATCGACATGGCCATCGGTGAGGCGTCCGAACCCTGCATCTTCCGCGCGCTCCTGCCAAGCAGTCGCGATGTCACCACCGCGCTGCTGCTCGACGGCAGCTCGTCGCTGGGTGTGCACGGCGGCCGCATCTTCCGGCTCGAGTTGGCCTGTGCCGACGCGCTTTCCCGTGCGATGACGCTCGCGCGCGAACGACATGGCGTCTTCGTGTTCACCGGTAATACCAGGCACCGGGTCGAAGTGCGGTGCCTCAAGGACTTCGAGGACCGGAGGTTCGTGCCACCGAGCAAGATGGGCCTGGCGACCGGCGGATACACCAGGCTCGGTGCGCCACTTCGCCACTTGACCAGCCGCCTACTCGCCCAGCCCTCCGAACGACGGCTGCTGATCATCATCGGCGACGGGCTGATCTCCGACGAGGGCTACGAGGGCCGCTACGCGTGGGCCGACGCCGCACATGCGGTCGACGAGGCCAACGACGCAGGCGTCTCCGTGTACTACGTCGGCGTCGGGCCGACAAGGGTGGACCCGCTTCCCGAAGTCTTCGGACCGCGCCGGTCTCAGCGCATCCGGCGAGTGGAGGAGCTACCGCGCGTCCTTGCCCACGTTCATCGAGAGTTGGTGGCCGCATGACTGACAGCTATTACTCCAACGGCAACGAAGTCCAGCTGTTCGAGCAGGCCTTCCATCGTCGAATCCCGGTGATGCTCACCGGGCCAACGGGATGCGGCAAGACACGGCTTGTCGAACACATGGGTCTGCTGCTGCAACGACCCGTGGTGACAATCAGCTGTCATGACGACCTGACCAGCTCCGACCTCGTCGGCCGCTTTATGGTGACCGGTGGCGACGTCGTGTGGACCGACGGTCCGCTCACACGCGCGGTGAAGGCGGGTGCAATCTGTTACCTCGACGAGGTGGTGGAAGCTCGCCACGATTCCCTGGCGATCCTGCACTCACTTACCGACCACCGCCGCGCGCTCTACCTTGATCGCGCCGACGAAGTCGTCAGGGCGCCAGACGGATTCATGCTCGTGTGTTCATACAACCCCGCCTATCGCAGCTCCCTCAAGGAGCTCAAGCCATCGTTCCGCCAGCGGTTCGCGACGCTCCCGATGCGGTACCTGCCTCCCGACCGCGAGGCCGAGGTGATCGTCGCCGAAGCGGGAATCCCGTTGGCCGCGGCGGAGCGCCTTGTGCAATGCGCGGTCGCGATCCGTACGGCCGACGACGCCTTCCACTTCGAGCCGCCGTCCACCAGGGTGCTCGTCACGGCCGCGCAGTTGGTCGCGGCCGGCGCGAGCGAACTGGACGCTGCCGAGGCATGCATCCTCGCGCCGTTGAGCACCGACGGAGCGATCACCGACGGACTTCGCGAAATCGCCGCAGCCAGCTTGCTTTAGAAGGGATTACTCAAATGGATCAAAAGGAACAGAAGCGCAAGCGGGCTCTCATCGTGCTGCAGATCGTCATCTACGGCTACCTACTGACAATGTTCGGCATCCAGTTGTACATGTCATTCGCCAGAGGGTGGTGGGACTTGTGAACCTGCCCATGCTGAACCGTCCTTCCGGCACGAAAACACCTACGCCGCCGATTGACTCGGTCGGAGTCGACGCTCACCACGACGAGTCCCGCTTGGCCCAGCGCAGGGCGGACAAGTGGATGATCGTCGGCGCCGCGCTGATGGGCATGTGGGCGCCCGGCCTGATCGGGTTCCCGATCTTCATGCGCGGGGTCTGGCTGCAACGCCAAGCACTTCGCGCCGGACTCTCCGTCCGGCCGATGATCGTCACCCTGATCGGCTACCTGGTCTTGATCGACGGCATGCTCAACAGCCTCGGCTGGGCGCTCGACCTTGTCGCCAACCACACCCTGATCAACCGTGTGCTGATGGTCGGCTGGGGCAACATGTTCGACGCGGGTTACTTCTGGCACTACAACGAACTGTGGGTAGGCGGTGCCGCCGGACCCGGCGAGAAGGCCTACGTGGCCGGGCTCATCTTCACCGTGTTCTCCATGCGGGTCGCCGCGGCGATCGGGTTCCTGCAGATGAAGCGGTGGGGCCACCAGTGGATGATCATCACCTGCTGGATGGGCGTGGTCATCTGGTGCGCCTACGTCTTCAACATGACGATGTTCGCCGACGTCCGTTACGCAGGCGTCGTCTTCCCGGTGATCGGCTGGTGGCTCTACGACATCTTCTACATCACGCCGTTCCTCGCCATCCCGTACCTCCACACGGTCAACCGCGAAATCTTCTCCGACTGAACAGGTTCAAGGAGCATCACATGACCACACCAACCTCCACAGAGGAACAGAAGCCGGCAGAGGACCTTCCTCCCGGCACCACCGCGTACTACGCGCGCATGCACAAGTGGATCAAGCGTGCGGTGCTGGTGTGCCTGGTCGCACTCGTCATCGAAGGCGCTTTCACACTGCCATTCATGGCGGTGTACTACGGCTACCCGACCTTGAGCCTCACCCAGATCTGCAGCGAGCTGCTGAAGATCCGCTACTCCGACGACACCCTCGAGTGCAAGTACCCCTACCCGCCGTTGGGGCCGCCCGAGGGCGCGGAGGGCAAGGACACCGCGCAGGACGAGTGGGGCATCCAGCCGACGCCGAAATATCACAGGCTCGGCTTTCGCGAACTCGTGAAGATCCATGATGAGCGTGTGGCCCGCCAGGCCGCAGGGCGGCAGGGCGGCTAGTGCCCAAACAGCCGGAAGAGCACGCGGAGAACTGGGATCTCCGCCACGAGGACTTCAACGACAACGACTTCCTCTACGACGTGTACGAGGTGATGCGGGACCGAGCCCCGTTCGCCCACACCGATGTTCCGTTTCTCGCCCCCACACCGGGAGGCGCCTGGGTAGCGGTGCGCTACGCGGACTGCTACAGGATCCTGCAGGACTGGGAGCATTTCTCCAGCAATCCGACACCCGAGGCATCCGAACAGCTCACAGGTGACCTCGTCATCACACTGGACCCGCCGCGACAGCAGAAGTTCCGAAAGGTCCTCAACCCCTACTTCTCGCCTGCGCGAATGAAGGCGTTGGCGCCGCAGATACGTGACGAGACAGATCGGTTGATCGACGACTTCATCGAGGGTGGCCGGGGCGATCTCGCCGAGGTCGCGTGGCGGCAGCCCGGCATCGTCTTCTTCAAGTACCTCCTCGGTATGCCGATCGACGATGTGCCCCTGTGCATCGAGCTGACCGACACGGGGCTGAACGGACCCTCCGAGGAAACCCGAGTTTCCGCATGGGGCGAGCTGTACCAGCACATCCACGATGCGGTGTCCGCACGCGGCGGCGCACCACCGCAGGACGACATGATCGACGTGCTTCTCGGCGCCGAGATCGACGGCAAGAAGCTGGCGTTCGGAGATGTCGTCGCCAATGCGATGCTTCTGGTTCAGGCGGGCCTCGAAACGACGGCGAGCGCAATGTCGTTCGCCTTCCACTACCTCGCAACGCATCCCGATGAGCGCGACCGACTGATCCGCGAGCCCGACATCATGCCGCGGGCCGTCGAGGAACTTATCCGCTTCGGCGGGTCGATCCACGGCATCCCCCGAACAGTCGCCAAGGAAGTCGAATTGAACGGTCAGACGTTCTGCCCCGGCGAGTCGGTCGTGGTCAATTACGCGTCGGCCAACCGCGACTCAGATGAGTTCGCCGATCCAGCTCGCTGCATCCTCGATCGCGCGGCCAACCGGCACCTGGGTTTCGGAGCAGGCGTTCACCGCTGCCTCGGTTCAAATTTGGCACGGCTCGAGTTCCGAATCGGCATCGAACAGGTCCTGGCGCGGATGCCCGACTACCGGCTTGCACCCGACGGCGACGCCGTGTTTCACGGTAACTCCGTCACTCGCGGATTCCGCAGCTTTCCTGTGCAATTCACTCCCGGGCGGCAGTCGTCGGCTGGTCTTTTGCAACCGCACGGGCTGGTGCATGAATGACCACCGAAGTGCCGTCGCAACGGCTCCACCACGTCACATTCGCCGTCGCCGCAGAGCGTCTCGACGCAGCCACGCAACTTTTCACTGAGCTTGGCTTCGCTCTCAATCCCGGCGAGCCGAAGACGGTCGCGACCGACTCGACGCAGCGAGTTGCGCATGCTGGCGTTCAGCATTCTGGTGGCAGGCACCGATACCACGCGAAGCCAGCGGGCTGGGTCCATGCAGGTGCTGTGCGATCACCCAGACCAGTGGGTGCTCCCGCGCGCGTGCTGCGTTTCACGCATTTCGCGTTCCGCCATCTGGTGGGACGCCGTACCGCGGTGCGTTTGATGGCCTATGCGAGCAACCGGACCTACAAAGAGCAGGGCAGCTACAGCACCGGCGACCGCAAGTGACGCCGCCCTTGTCGCCATCTTTATAAAGATAATAAGATAGGCGGCATGGATCGCGACCAGCTCGTCGACCTCACCCGTCGCGCGCTCAAACTGGCGCGGGATAAGACGACGGACCTGACCACGGCCGAATACCGGGTCGATGCGCACACCTACACGTCGGCCGCCCGCCACAGCGAGGACGTCGCGATGCTGCTCGCCAGCCCACAACTGGTGGGGTATGTGTCCGAGCTGCCCAAGCCGGGGTCCTATTGCACCAAGACGGTGATGGGCCGGTCCATCCTGCTGACCCGCACGTCGGACGGATCGGTTAAAGCCTTCGACAACGTCTGCCTGCACCGCCAGTCGCAGATCACCGAGGGTTGCGGGTCGGCACGCCGGCTGGTGTGCCCGTACCACGCGTGGAACTATGACCTCGACGGCAACCTCGTCGGCGTTCCCGGCAAAGAGGGCTTCCCCGAAAGCTCAACGGGCAGTCCGAAATTGACCGAGCTGCCCGCGACAGAATGCGCCGGGTTCCTCTGGCTGGCGCTCGATCCGAACGCGACGCTCGACATTCCAGGATTCCTGGGGCCGCTGGCCGACGAACTGGAGTCGTGGGGCATCGGCCACTGGGCGCCGCTGGGTGAGAAGGTGCTGGACACGGCGATCAACTGGAAGCTGGCGATCGACACCTTCGCGGAGAACTACCACTTCGCGACCGTGCACAAGACCACGTTCGCGACCATCGCACGGAGCAACTGCACCGTGTTCGACTCCTTCGGTCCGCATCACCGGTTGGTGTTCCCGCTCAACGGCATCCTCGACCTGGAGGACGTTCCCGAAGAACAGTGGGAGCCCCTGCAGGCCATGGTGGTCATCTACGCGCTGTTCCCGAACATCGTGTTGTCGGCGACGATCGCCAACGGCGAACTGTTCCGGGTGTATCCCGGCGACATCCCCGGCCGCTCGATCACCGTGCACCAGAATTCGACTCCGTTGGATTTGTCGGACGAGTCCGTCGCCGCGGGGGCGCAGGCGGTGTTCGAGTACGCGCACGGCACCGTTCGTGACGAGGACTACGCGCTCGTCGAGAAACTTCAGGCCAACCTTGCGTCCGGCGTGCGCGAGCAGTTGGTGTTCGGTCGCAACGAACCGGGACTGCAGCACCGCCACGAGACGTGGGCGAACGCGGTCAGCGGCGCGACTCCTCGATGACCTTTGCGACCTCGTCGCGCTGAGCCGGCTCGGCGGCCGACAGCACGTCGGCCAACTCCCAGTCGCGGTACAGCGCCAACGACCGCTCGTAGAACGCGAAGCCGCTGACGGGTTTTCCGCGCAGGGTCCCCTGATAGTGGTAGGGACCTTCCATGTATTCGAGCGGTAGGCCGTGCGCAGGTGCCGGCACCAGAGGCTCTCCCGTCAGATCGAGATCGAGCTTGCGCGACGTCAACCGATGCCGATCGGGCATGTACCGCACCTTCGACGGGGGCGGCACCAGGGTCCGGATCGAGTCGGGCCAACGTACGTAACTGGTCACGGTGACTTCGATATCGTCGGCGTACTCGCAGCCGCCGTCTGGCGAGCTGGTGGTCGCACCCGAAAATGGTTGGACTGCATTGCGATTGGTGCGGTCGAATTGGCGCCAAACGCTGATGTCAATACCGTTGTCGAGGTTGATGGTGCGCCACTCGTGGGCCCGGGACCGGATGTCTCCTGTCGAGCCGCCGTCATTGGCGACCTTCGGAAACCACTGCCTGTCGACATGTCCCGCCGCGCCGGTCACCGGCTCTTCCAACTCTCCCCACGCTAGCGTCCCCGTCATGGCCATACCCGTCTGAAAGTACGAATAGGTGTTGGCCTGGCCGAAGCATTCGATCGCGCCGTTGTAATCCGCTGCACCCAACGGCACCGGCCCCCGCGACGGAGTGACGTGCAGATCCACCCGCATCGCCGCCCCGCGTTGATCGGTGCCGCAGAAGCTGACGTCGTAGGTATAGGGCATCAGGTTGCCCTGCCCGTCGCGGCAGGTCTGCCACACCGCGGTGCCTGCCCGGCTCTCGTAGGAAATGTCCAGGTGGTCGTCGACGACGGCGAGTTTCGGTGCCGTGGCGCCCTTGTTGTTGGTTGACGGCATGTCGTAGTCGGTGAATGTGCCGTAGTCACCGTTGTCCAAGTCGAACAATGCCAGGGTGTAGAAGTCGGCGACGATGACCTGCCCCGGCCGGTTCTTGTTGAAAATCGTCAGAAAGGCAAACTTTCGCCCCGATCGACTCGTCAGCTCTCCCGCAAGGAACCAGGTGTCCGACTCGCAGTCCGGATGGTTGGCCTCGGCGGCCGGGAAGACCAACTGCGGGTCGCCCGCCACCAACTCGAACGGATACTGACGCCATTCATCGCCCACAGCGGCACTCCCGAATTCCTTTTTTGCTATGTTAGCAGTAATAGCAACTTTAGCGCGACGGGTGGTGGCGCCATGAGGGACCAGCTGGACAAGCGGTTCCCGTTCGCCCCCTTCCCGAAAGGCTGGTTCCAGGTCGCCTACAGCCGGGATGTCGAACCCGGTCAGATCATCGGTCTTCACTACTTCGGCAGGCGGCTGATCTGCTATCGCGGCGACACCTGTATACCCCACGTATTGGACGCGTACTGCCCGCATCTGGGCGCCGACATCGCTGTCGGTGGCACCGTCGTCGACGATTGCGTGACTTGCCCGTTCCACGGTTGGCGCTTCGACGGGTCCGGCTCGAATGTCGAGATCCCCTACGCCAAGACCGTCAACCGCACCGCGCGGCTTCGCGCCTGGCCCACCGCCGAACGCGCGGGCATCATCTTCGTCTGGTACTCGGCAGAGACGACCGAGCCGGACTGGGAACTGCCCAAGATTCCCGAGAGCGATGACACGGCTTTCGCCTTCCACGCGCCCGACACGGCGCGGTGGCGCTTCCGGTCGCACCCGCAGGAGGTCTTCGAAAACACCGTCGACATAGCCCATTTCGCGACCGTGCACGGGGTCTCCGGCTTCGGCGACCTCGACCTCGAGACCGATGGCCACCGGCTGAAGGCGGTGGCCGAGGTGACATTCCAGACGCCACGCGGCGCAGTGTCCGGCGCCGTCGACTCCGAGTTGTACGGCATGGGCATCGACGTGGTCCGCCACCGCGGACTCGGCCGCTCCTGCACGCTTTTGACGGTGACCCCGATCGACGGCGAAATCGTCGACGCGCGTTACACGTTTTTCGTCCTGACAGACGCCGAAACGGGTGAGATGTCCCGTATGGGCCTTGGCTTCGCGCGCGACTTCTGTAAGCAGATCGAACAGGACATCCCGATTTGGGAAAGCAAGATCTACCGCGATCGTCCACAGCTTGCGCGCGGCGAAGGCGCCATCACCGAATTTCGTTCGTGGGCAAGGCAATCCTACGAGGAGATCAGCGCATGAGATCTTATTCATACGACGAACTCTTCATCGGCGGCCGCTGGCAGCCCCCCGCAACCGGGCAGCGAAACTTGGTGATCTCACCACACTCCGAGGAACTCATCGGCGAGACGCCGCAGGCAACCCAGGGAGATGTCGACCGGGCCGTCGCCGCTGCGCGCAAGGCGTTCGACGACGGTCCGTGGCCGCGGCTCGCGGTCTCGGAGCGGATGGAGAAGATCGAGAAACTCGCCGCCGTCTACACCGCGCAGGCCGACGAGATGGCCGACCTCATTACCGCGGAGATGGGCTCACCGCGCAGCTTCAGCAGGTTGGGACAAGCGTTGGGCGCGGTTTCGCAGATGCACCTGAACCTCGCCACCGCCAAGGAATTCGGGTGGGTGGAGCGCCGTCAGGGGCTGTTCGGCGAGGTGCAGGTGCGCCGCGCCCCCGTCGGCGTCGTCGGCGCGATCGTGCCGTGGAATGTTCCGCAGGTGCTGATCATGCCGAAGTTGATCCCCGCCCTGATCGCCGGCTGCACCGTCGTCGTCAAACCCGCACCCGAAACCCCGCTGGACGCGATGTGGCTGGCGGAGATGCTCGAGGGGATCGACCTGCCTGAAGGCGTCGTGTCGATTCTGCCCGGTGGCCGCGAGACCGGCGAGGCACTGGTACGCCACCCTGGCGTGGACAAGATCTCTTTCACAGGATCGTCGGCGACCGGCAGGAACATCGCCGCGATGTGTGGCGAGCAGCTCAAGCGGGTCAGCCTGGAACTCGGCGGCAAGTCTGCGGCGATCATCCTCGACGACGCCGACATCGACCACCCCGTCAAGGCTCTAAAGATGGCGAGCCTGATGAACAACGGGCAGGCATGCGTGGCGCAGACCCGCATCCTGGCCAGCGAGCGCAAGCACGACGACGTCGTCGATGCGCTCGCCTCGATGATGTCAGGCCTGCAGGTCGGTGACCCGGCCGATGAGGCCACCGACATCGGACCGCTTGTCGCACAACGGCAACAGCAGCGCGTGCAGGGCTACATTCAGTCCGGTATCGACGAAGGCGCGCGAATCGTGCTGGGCGGCACCGAAGCACCTCTGGACCGCGGCTGGTACGTCCGGCCGACGCTGTTCGCCGACGCGACGAACGATATGCGGATCGCCAGGGAGGAGATCTTCGGCCCGGTGCTGACCGTGCTGAAGTACACCGACGAGGCCGATGCGATCCGGATCGCCAACGACAGCGACTACGGGCTGGCCGGCTCGGTGTGGACGGCCGACATCGCCCACGGGCTCGAGGTCGCCGCGCAGGTACGCACCGGCACCTACGGCATCAACATGTACATGCTCGACACCAGCGCACCGTTCGGCGGCTTCAAACAGTCCGGCATCGGACGCGAGTTCGGCGCAGAGGGGCTGTCCGAGTATGTCGAACTCCAGACGACCGTGAGCGCAGGCAAGCTGCCGCTGAGCTGATGTGGCGGGCTGACGATGTGGCAGTTGTCCACAGTTGCGAGTTCATCCACAGGCGTCTCTTGACCTCAGTGGTTCGAGTCGGAGATCGCGGCTACGTTCGAATGTATGTTCGATGGTTCGTTGCCGGAGATCGCCGATCTCGCCGCACTCGATGATGCGGCGTTGGTGGCGGCTGCCGGTGGCTGGGCGCGGGCGGAAAACGGCGCGTGTGCCCGCAAGCTCGCGGTGATGGCCGAACTGTTCGCCCGCCGCACCGGACTGTCGGCCGGCGAGCGAGAGCTGTGGTGGATCGATCCGCAAGCCGCCGTAG
>JBKPSU010000140.1:0-10497 GCA_046735135.1 Actinomycetota bacterium | reverse complement strand
GCCGACCGGATCGGTGAGCATGCGGTCAGCGAGCTGGCCGACACCATCCTGCGCTACGCCGCGATGGCGCTGTTGCTGCCCGGGGCGCAACCTTTGGAAAGCGCCGACGACATTCGCGCCTTCGCGGCCCAGCACTTTCTGCCCAGCCTGCCCACCGCGCTGCGGGCGGTGCCCGCATGACGCCGCTGGACCGGATCGCCCCGGCCTTCATCGAGATGGCGCACAAAATCGTGTGGGCCTCGGCCGCCACGGTCGATTCCGACGCCAAGCCGCGCAGCCGCATCCTGCACCCGTTCTGGGAGTGGGACGGCACCGACCTGTTCGGCTGGATCGCCACGGCGCCGAGCCCGATCAAACGGGCGCACCTGGCCGCTCACCCCGAGATATCGCTGAACTACTGGTCACCGAACCAGGACACCTGCAGCGCCGAGTGCCTGGTGGAGTGGTACTTCGACGACGAAACCCGAAAGGCGGTGTGGGACAAGTTCGTCAACGGTCCCGAGCCCGTGGGTTATGACCCCAGCATCATCCCGATCTGGAAGGACGGTCCCACGTCCGACCAGTTCGCCGCGTTGCGGCTGAGCCCCTACCGCCTCCGGGTGATGCCCGGCGAGGCCATGTTGCATGGCGGAAGCGAGGTGCTGCTCTGGCACTCGTGAGTGACGTCAGCACACTTCCGTTGGCGCCGAAAAACCCGCTGTCGATCCGGCAGTTGCTACGAGCGGTACGGAATCTCGACGCCGGGCAGGAGGTGCTTCGGGACGCGGGCGGCTCTGTCAGCCGCATCCAGGTCGGCCCGAAGTGGTTGTTTCCGCCCGTCGTGGCCGTCTTCTCGCCCAGCGGAGTTCGAGACGTGTTGAGCCGCAACGACACATCCGCCGAGCGGTGCGTCGTACACGAGGAGGTGCAGCATCTTGCGGGCGACAGTCTTTTCGTCCTGCCCAACGAGCCGTGGCTGCCGCGCAAGCGCGCACTGCAACCGGTCTTCACCAAGCCGAATGTTAGCAACTTCGGCGGCCACATGTCGCGTGCCGCGCAAGCGTTGTGTGAAAGCTGGCCGCAGAGTGGGGAAGTCGACCTCGACGTCGACTGTCGCAGAGTGACCATGCGATCGTTGGGCCGCTCGGTGCTCGGTCTCGACCTGAACGAGCGCGAAGACGTGATCGCCGAGCACATGCACGTCGCATCCTCCTACACCGCTGATCGCGCATTGCGTCCGCTGCGCGCGCCGCGGTGGTTGCCGACGCCTGCCCGCGCCCGTGCTCGCGCATCGGTGGCGGCGTTGCGCAAGGTCACCGACGACATGCTGCAGGCATGCCGGGCGGACCCGGCGCTCGATGCTCCGCTCGTGCACGCGTTGATCGCGGCCACGGATCCCGTGACCGGACAGTCGATCTCCGACGACGACATCATCGACGACCTGTTGATCTTCATGCTCGCCGGGCATGACACGACGGCGACGGCGCTCACCTACGCGCTGTGGGTGCTCGGCCACCACCCCGACGCGCAGGACCGCGTCGCGGGCGAGGCGCGCGAGATCGGCGATGGCGAACTCACGCCCTCAGACGTGCCGCGTCTCGGCTACACCATTCGGGTGTTGCACGAGGCGCTGCGGCTCTGTCCGCCCGCTGCGGGCGTCGGGCGGTTGGCGGTGCGTGACATCGCGGTGGACGGCTATCGCGTGGAGGCAGGCAGCCTGGTGTTGGTCGGAATCTATGCGCTGCACCGGGATCCGGACCTGTGGCCGCAACGGTTGGTGTTCGATCCCGACCGCTTCAGCCCGGAGTCCGCCAAGGCGCGCGACCGCTGGCACTTCATCCCGTTCGCGGGCGGCGCCCGATCGTGTATCGGCGAACATTTCGCCAGGCTGGAAACGACGCTGGCGCTGGCCACGATCGTCCGGTCGACCGAGATCCGTTCGCTGGAAGGCGATTTCCCCGTCGAGGTGCCATTCACCACCGTCGCCAAGGGCCCGATCCTGGCGCAAATCAAGACGCGCGCGTGAATTCCGAGCCGGTGATCCGCGTTGCCGCGGCGGTGATCCGCGACGCGCGCGGCCGCATGCTCGTCGTACGGAAGCGGAGGACTGCGGCGTTCATGCAGCCGGGCGGCAAGATCATGCCGGGGTGGATCCGGCGAATCCGGGCGATATCGAACTCGCGCCGCTTACGCGGTTGTTGATTGCCGAGGCCGTAACCGGCGGACGGGATTAGGCACCAGCATCGGCACTTGCTCGCGGTAAGTGCGGTACTGATCGCCCAGCGCCGCCGCTGTGTCGCGTTCCTCGAATTGGATGGCGATCAGGATGTAGACCGTCCATACCGCCGCGAACAGCAGATGGCCCGCCGTCATCGTCGGTATCGCCCAGAAGGCGATGACAAAGCCGAGCAACAGCGGGTGACGAACCAGCCGGTACGCCATCGTGGTGCGAAACGCGATGTCGCTGTAGGGCTTTCCGCGCCATGCCAGGTACACCTGGCGCAGTCCGAACAGGTCGAAGTGGTTGATCATGAACGTCGATGCGAACACCAACGCCCAGCCGAACCAGAACAGCGCCCACAGCACGTAACGCGCAACCGGGACGTGGACGTCCCAGATGACGGTGGGCATCGTGCGCCACTGCCAGAAGAGGAGCACCAGCAGGAGGCTGCTCTGCAGCACGTAGGTGCTGCGCTCGATGGCCGGCCGGACGAACCGCGTCCACCAGCGTTTGAATCCGGGGCGGGCCATCACGCTGTGCGGCACGGCGAACAGCGAGAGCAGGACGACGTTGACGACGATCGCTTCGCCGAGTGGCGCAGGCAGACCGTTGTCGATTGTCCTCGGCACGACGAAGTTGCCGACAAAACAGATCGCATACAAAAACGACAGTGCGAATATCAGGTAGCTCGCGGCGCCGTAGCCGACGATGAAAAGGCGTTTCACGCCTTCATCACGTTTTATCCGTCCTATTAGTTCACCAGTCGCAGAAGCACGGCGGACTCGAACGGCAGCCGCGGGCCGGTAACCGGCCGGTCCACAGCCGTTGAACAGGATTCGTCACGTACTTGTTAGATCGCGCCACCCATTGCGGTACTTGCACACCGCCATCAAACTCGGGGCTATGGCCTACCTCAAGCCTCCATGGTTCGTCCGCAAGATCTTCAACCGGGTCGCAATGGCGACCGGCGTCGGCAACAGCCAAACGTTGACCGTCATCAAGCGCGTCAGCAAGCAACCGCAGCAGATCCCCGTCGTCGTCCCCGAGCTCGAGGGCGTCAAGTACCTCGTCTCGACCCGCGGCGAAGCCGAGTGGGTGAAGAACGTGCGCGCCGATCCCAACGTCAAGCTCGGCGACACGAAGTACGTGGCCACCGAGGTGCCCGTCGAGCGACGCGGGCCGATCATCGCCGCCTACCGGCCGCTCGCCGGCAAGGTCGTCGAGGGGTACTGGAAGCAGCTGCCCTCCGACGCCGACCACCCGACGTTCGCGCTCGCCCCAGCCTGACGCGAAGCCGTCAGTCAGCAGCCTGTCCCAACGGGTGACTCAGCAGTGGATTGTTCTGGAGGAATTGCTGTTGCTACAGCATTTGACGCGCTCGCAGGGGTTGACGAAAACCTCTTTGAAGAAATTTCCGATGTCGTCGAATATGTTGCCCCGGGGGGTGTCAAGTGCGTTGCCCCGGGGGGTGTCGTTGACGCTCGGGGTGGGGTTTGACGGCCCACGATCGTGGTGCCCGAAGGGACTGGCCATCGCCGGGGCAGCTGGCGTGAGGACGATGCCGACGGTGGCGGCCACCGTCGCGGCGACCAGGCGAGGAGATTTGGACACAACTGTTCCTTTACTGTGTGTTGCCTGTTATGCGTCTTGCCTGCATTTCTGGCCGCGCCAGCGTTTGCTAGGCCAGATTAATTGACGTGTGCGGCAAACGAAGACGCTTTGCGCAACAAGATCGCAACCGGGACTGCTACACCCTGTAGTTCACGCTCCGGGGTCAGCTGGGACACTGGTGGCCATGTCCAGCACCGACGTATCCGCGAAGCTCTTCGCCGACGCGTCCGCCCTCATCCCCGGCGGGGTCAACTCGCCGGTGCGGGCCTTCACGGCGGTGGGCGGCACCCCGCGCTTCATCACCTCGGCCAAGGGGTACTGGCTGACCGACGCCGATGACAACCGATACATCGACCTGGTCTGCTCGTGGGGCCCGATGATCCTCGGCCATGCGCACCCGGCTGTCGTCGAGGCCGTGCAGCGGGCGGCGGCAGGCGGTCTGTCGTTCGGCGCGCCCACGCCCGCCGAGTCCGAGCTCGCGGCCGAGATCATCGGACGGGTGCAGCCCGTCGAGAAGCTGCGCTTGGTCAACTCTGGCACCGAGTCCACCATGAGCGCGATCCGGCTGGCCCGCGGATATACGGGCCGCGCCAAGATCATCAAGTTCTCCGGCTGCTACCACGGCCACAGCGACGCGCTCCTGGCCGACGCCGGCTCGGGCGTGGCGACGCTCGGTCTGCCGTCTTCTCCCGGCGTCACCGGCGCGGCGACGGCCGACACGATTGTGTTGCCGTACAACAACATCCCGGCGATCGAGGATGCCTTTACCCGGTTCGGCGACGAGATCGCCGCCGTCATCACCGAGGCCAGCCCAGGCAACATGGGCACCGTGCCGCCGCTCAACGGCTTCAACGGCGACCTGCGACGCATCACCTCCGATCACGGCGCGTTGCTGATCGTGGACGAGGTGATGACCGGCTTCCGGGTGAGCCGATCCGGTTGGTACGGAGTCGATCCCGTTGATGCCGACCTGTTCACCTTCGGCAAGGTGATGAGCGGTGGCCTGCCCGCCGCGGCGTTCGGTGGCCGCGCCGAGGTGATGGAGCGGCTGGCGCCGCTCGGTCCGGTCTATCAGGCAGGCACGCTGTCGGGTAACCCGGTCGCGATGGCGGCGGGTCTGGCGACACTGCGTGCGGCCGACGATGCGGCGTACGTGAAGCTGGACGCCAACGCCGACCGTCTGATCGGGCTGTTAACGCGCGCGCTGACCGACGCCGGTGTGGCGCATCGGATATCGCGGGCGGGCAACATGTTCAGCGTGTTCTTCACCGAGGAACCGGTGACGGACTTCGCATCCGCGAAGGCCACCGAGACCTGGCGATACCCGGCGTTCTTTCACGCGCTGCTCGACGCGGGCGTCTACCCGCCGTGCAGTGCGTTCGAAACCTGGTTCGTCTCAACGGCTCTCGATGACGCCGCGTTCGACCGCATCGCCGCCGCTCTACCCGGCGCAGCCAAAGCAGCCGCGGAGGCCGAACCCGCGTGACCGAGAAGACGATCGTGCACGTGATGCGGCACGGCGAGGTGTACAACCCCGACAAGATCCTCTACGGCCGGCTGCCCGACTACCACCT
This sequence comes from Actinomycetota bacterium, assembly GCA_046735135.1. Lineage (GTDB taxonomy): Bacteria > Actinomycetota > Actinomycetes > Mycobacteriales > Mycobacteriaceae > Mycobacterium. The sequence goes on along the minus strand of JBKPSU010000140.1, from coordinate 5,112 downwards.
GTCCGACAGAGGACGGGCACAGGCGCAGGCCGTCGCCGACTGGCTGGCGGACCGCGACATCGTCTACGTGGTCGCTTCACCGTTGGAGCGTGCGCAGGAGACGGCCGCTCCTATCGCCGAGCGGCACGGCTTGCCGGTCGACACCGACGACGATTTGATCGAATCGCTGAACATCTTTCAGGGGCAGAGGGTTTCGCCTGGCGATGGCGCGTTGCGCGACCCACGCAACTGGTGGTATCTGCGCAACCCGCGCACGCCGTCCTGGGGCGAGCCGTACAAGGAGATCGCCGAGCGGATGACGGCCGCGCTGCATCGGGCCCGGATCAAGGCGGCCGGTCATGAGGCGGTGTGCGTCAGCCATCAATTGCCCGTGGAGACGCTGCGACGGGCGATGAACGAGAAGACGTTGCATCACTTCCCCACCCGGCGGATGTGCAACCTGGCCTCGCTGACGTCCTTCTACTTCCACGGGGACGACAACGTCGGCTGGGGCTATTCGGAATTGGCTGGGCAGTGAAGTGGTGGGTCGTCATCGCGAGCGCGGCAATCGTCACGCTCGTCGGATGCTCCACGGGCACTGACGCCGTAGCTCAGGGTGGGACGTTCGAATTCGTCGCGCCGGGCGGCAAGACCGACATCTCCTACGACCCGCCTCAAAGCCGCGGCCGCCCAGGAAAGTTGGCAGGATCCGACCTCATGGACCCCGCCAAGACGCTTTCGCTCGACGACTTCGTGGGCAAGGTCGTCGTCATCAACGTATGGGGCCAGTGGTGTGGTCCGTGCCGGACCGAAATCGGTCAGCTGCAGAAGGTGTACGACGCCACGAAGGCCGACGGCGTCGCCTTCCTTGGCATCGACGTGCGCGACAACAACCGCGACGCCGCGCGTGACTTCGTGGTGGACCGAAAGGTGACGTTCCCGTCGATCTACGACCCGTCCATGCGCACGATGATCGCGTTCGGCGGCAAGTACCCGACCACCGTCATACCGTCGACGGTCGTGCTGGACCGCGAGCACCGGGTGGCCGCGGTGTTCCTGCGCGAACTGCTCGCCGAGGACCTGCAACCGGTCGTGCAACGACTGGCGGCGGAACCGGCCGAGGCGACATGACCGGGTTCGGCGAAACCGCCGCTGCCGGACCTCTTCTGGCGGCGCTCGGCGTTTCCGTGCTCGCCGGGCTGGTGTCGTTCGCGTCGCCGTGCGTGGTGCCCCTGGTGCCGGGATATCTGTCCTATCTCGCCGCCGTCGTCGGCGTCGAGGAGGAACCTCGCGATGTCGCGGTCAGGACTGCGCGGCTTCGGGTGGCCGGGGCCGCCGCGCTGTTCGTGGCCGGGTTCACCGCGGTGTTCGTGCTGGGGACCGTCGCGGTGCTGGGCATGACCGGCGCGCTCATCACCAATCAGACCCTGCTGCAACGCATCGGCGGGGTGGTCACCATCCTGATGGGGCTGGTGTTCGTCGGATTCATTCCGCTGCTGCAGCGGGACATCCGGTTCGCGCCGCGGCAGCTGTCGACCATCGGCGGCGCACCGCTGCTCGGCGCGGTGTTCGCACTCGGCTGGACGCCGTGCCTGGGCCCGACGCTGACCGGAGTGATCGCGGTGGCGTCGGCCACCGAAGGCTCCAATGTGGGGCGCGGCGTTCTGCTGGTCATCGCCTACTGCCTTGGGCTGGGAATTCCGTTCGTGCTGTTGGCCTTTGGTTCAGCCCGCGCCGTACAAGGCCTGAGCTGGCTACGGCGCCATACCCGCCAAATCCAGATCTTCGGCGGCGTGCTGCTGATCCTCGTCGGCACCGCGCTGGTCACCGGCGTGTGGAACGACTTCGTCTCGTGGGTGCGCGACGCGTTGGTCAGCGACGTGAGATTGCCGATATGAGAAGCTTTTTCGCGATCGCCCGCAATACGTGGCGCACCCTGACATCGATGGGCACCGCGCTGGTGCTTCTGTTCCTGCTGGCGCTGGGCGCGATTCCCGGCGCGCTGCTGCCGCAGCGCAGCCTCAACGAGGGAAAGGTCGATCAGTACATCGCCGAGCACCCGACGATCGGGCCGTGGCTGGACCGGGTGCAGGCCTTCGGGGTGTTCTCCAGCTTCTGGTTCACCGCCATCTACGTCTTGCTGTTCGTCTCCCTCGTCGGCTGTCTCACCCCGAGGCTGCTCGAACACGTCCGCAGCCTGCGCGCCTCGCCTGTGCCCGCCCCGCGCAACCTGCCGCGACTGCCGAAGCACCACACCGCCGACGTCGCGGGCCAACCCGAGGCGATCGCGGCGACGGTGTCCGAGCGGCTCAGCGGATGGCGGCGCACCACCCGCAGCGGGGGTGACGACATCATCGAGGTGTCGGCCGAGAAGGGGTATCTGCGCGAATTCGGCAACATCGTCTTTCATTTCGCGTTGCTCGGCCTGCTCGTGTCGGTGGCGGTCGGGAAGTTGTTCGGCTACGAGGGCAACGTCATCGTCATCGCCGACGGCGGTCCCGGTTTCTGCTCGGCATCACCTGCCGCATTCGACTCGTTCCGCGCAGGTAACACCGTCGACGGCACCTCGCTCAATCCGATCTGTCTGCGGGTCAACGACTTCGACGCGCACTATCTGCCGTCGGGGCAAGCCCTGTCCTTCGCCGCCAACATCGACTACCAGGAAGGCGACGACCTCAACAGCGACACCTGGCGGCCGTATCACCTGAAAGTCAACGAACCGCTGCGGATCGGCGGTGACCGGATCTACTTGCAGGGCCACGGCTACGCGCCGACGTTCACCGTCACCTTCCCCGACGGCCAGACCCGGAGCCAGACCGTCCAGTGGCGGCCGGACGAACCGCTCACCCTGCTGTCATCGGGCGTCATGCGATTCGACCCGCCAGGCGGCACCTATCCCAACGCCGACGAGCGACGCAAGCACCAGATCGCGATCCAGGGCCTGTTCGCGCCGACGGAGCAGCTGCACGGCACCCTGCTGTCGTCGAGCTTCCCCGCACTCAACGACCCCGCTGTCGCGGTGGACATCTATCGCGGCGACACGGGGCTGGACACCGGGCAGCCGCAGTCGATGTTCTCGCTCGACACCCGGCTGATCGAGCAGAAGCGGCTGGCCAAGGCGGCACGGGTGAACCTGCGGGCCGGACAGGAGACGCGGCTCGACGACGGCACCAGGGTGCGGTTCGACGGGGCGGTGCCCTTCATCAACCTGCAGGTCTCCCACGACCCGGCCCAGGTGTGGGTGCTGGTGTTCGCGCTGACGATGATGGCGGGCCTGCTGGTGTCGTTGATCGTGCGGCGGCGCCGGGTCTGGGTTCGAATCACACCAGGTGATGCAGGTACCGTAAGCGTCGAGCTGGGCGGTCTTGCTCGTACTGACAACTCCGGGTGGGGCGACGAGTTCGAACGGCTGACTCACCGCCTGCTCGATGGACTCGACACGGCAGAGCCGTCACGAGAGAAGGTCTGATGAACACCCGAAGACGATCGCAAGTGAGGATCGCAGCGAGCGGGAGTCGAGGCATGAACACCCGAAGACGATCGCGAGTGAGGATCGCAGCGAGGGACGAGCGAGGACCGGAGCGAGCGGGAGTCGAGGCATGAACACCGAGCGAGAAGCGAAGGCGGATCGCGCATGAACACCGAGCACATCGACATCGGGTTGGCCCGCTATTCCGACTGGGCCTTCACCTCGTCGGTCGTCGTGCTGGTACTCGCGATGCTGCTGCTCGCCGTCGAGCTCGCCTACACCCGCAGCCGGAAGGTCGCCGACCGCGAACTGGTGGCCGCAGGAACGGTCAGCTCCGACAGCGCCACCCCCGGCCTCGTCGTCGAGACACCGCAACGCCCGTTCGACGAGCGCGTCGGCAAGGCCGGGCTGGCGCTGGTCTATGTCGGAATCGCGCTGCTGCTGATATGCATCGTGCTACGCGGCCTGGCCACCACACGGGTGCCATGGGGCAACATGTACGAGTTCATCAACCTGACCTGTTTGTCGGGTCTGGTCGCGGGCGCCATCGTGCTGCGCCGCGCGCAGTACCGCACCCTGTGGGTGTTCGTGCTCGTGCCGGTGCTGATCCTGCTGACGGTGTCGGGGCACTGGCTCTACACCAACGCCGCGCCGGTGATGCCCGCGCTGCAGTCCTACTGGCTGCCGATCCACGTTTCTGTGGTCAGCCTCGGCTCGGGCATCTTCCTCGTCGCCGGCGTGGCGAGCATGTTGTTTCTGCTCAAGATGTCCAAGCTCGGCGAGCCGGAGACCCAGGGTGCGCTTGCCCGCATCGTCCAGCGGCTGCCCGACGCGCAGACCTTGGACCGCATCGCTTACCGCACAACGATTTTCGCGTTCCCGGTGTTTGGATTCGGGGTCATCTTCGGTGCGATCTGGGCCGAGGAAGCCTGGGGCCGGTATTGGGGCTGGGATCCCAAGGAGACGGTGTCGTTCATCGCATGGGTGATCTACGCCGCCTACCTGCATGCCCGCTCGACCGCGGGCTGGCGCGACAAGAAGGCGGCATGGATCAACGTCGCGGGCTTCGTCGCGATGGTGTTCAACCTGTTCTTCATCAACCTCGTCACCGTCGGGCTGCACTCCTACGCCGGGGTCGGTTGAGCCGACGATGGAGCAGCGTGGGTGACGTTTGAGAACCGTCCAATGAGAGGACTGACCGTTGTCTGACCATCCGTCGCATGGGTTCCGGTCGCAACAGCGGTTCACCGATCCGGCCACCGACGAATCCCCGCCGCCGGAGTGGACCGACCCCACGCCGCCCACCGGAATTCCGGCAATCCCGCACACGCCTGGATACCCCGAGTTGTCGACTGCCGCGCTGCTGCGCCAGTCCAAGCGGCCGCCGTCGGGAGGTTGGCGACGGTTGGTTTACCTGGCGTCGGGCAAGCTGCTCAACCTGGGCGAGAGCCGGAAAGTGGTCCACCACAACGACCTCCTCTCACAGGTGAACCGGCCGCTTCATGGTTGCTATCGGATCGCGCTTTTGTCGCTGAAGGGCGGCGTGGGCAAGACGACGATCACCGCGACGCTGGGCGCGACGTTCGCGTCCATCCGCGGCGACCGCGTGGTGGCCGTCGACGCCAACCCCGACCGCGGCACGCTGAGCCAGAAGGTCCCGCTGG
>JBKPSU010000139.1:0-13711 GCA_046735135.1 Actinomycetota bacterium | reverse complement strand
GATCATCACCTCGGCGATGTTGACGTAGTAGTCGAACACCTCGGCTTTGGTGGTACCCGTCGCGGGATACAGCACCTTGTCCGGGTTGGTCAGCTTCACCCGGCCGATTTGCTCCACCACGCCAACGTAATACCCGTTGTGGCCGCCGAGATCAGACTTGATGCACGCAAAGCGGCCCAAATGCGTGCTGGAACCTGATTTCGGCGAGCGCGAGCAGCTAGTCGTCGTCGAGTTCCGCGACGGGCATCGGGGCCGTCGGCACCTCCGCGATGGCCATCTTCGCCGCGGAGTCGGTGGGGATGACATCGCGGTGAAGCGCCGCGAGCGCCGCATTGGTGCCGACGTCGCGGCCTGCCTGCTCGCTGAGCAGCCACCGCACCTCGAGCAGATCGCAGTAGGCCTGGATCGCGGTGCCCGAGTGATTCAGCGCATCGTGCGCCAGGTGCTCGGTGGGTGTCACGACTTCCATCACCCATAGCCGCGCGGCGCTCGGCTCGTCGACGTCGTGCCCTGCCTCCTGGCACAGCTGCGCCTGGTAGGCGCGCAGGTCGCCGAGCAGGATGCGGGCCTGCCCCTCGCCGACGTCGAGGCCGGTGAGCTCCTGCAGGCGCTGCGCGTGATAGCGCCGATCCCCAACGGCGACACGGATTCTGAGCTGACTGGGGTCGTCGCTGACAGGCTGCAGCGACACCTCGTCGACCGCGAAGCCGAGGTCGTTGAGTCGGCGTACGGTTCCCTCGACGCGATAGCGGTCGGTGAAGCCGAACACCGGTTCGGCGTTCAGGACGTCCCACAGCGCGGTGTAGCGATCGCGCAGATGCTCGGCCTCCGCGATCAGGGTGTCCTGCAACTCCTCCGGTCGCCCGAGCCGTTCGGCGAGGTCGACAAGGCCCATCGCGACGTTCTCCACCATGATGTCGATGTCGTGCTCGCGCTGGCCCCGGCTCAGCGTGGGATGGATCTCCGATGTCTCCGCGTCGACCAGCCAGGCCTGCAGGATCTGGCCGTCGCGGGAGAACAGCGTGTTCGCCAGCGAGCAGTCGCCCCAGAACACGCCGTGGCGGTGCAGTTCGACCATCAGCCCGGCCATCGCGTCCAGCAACCGCTCGCGATGCTTCGGCTGGTCCGGCGGCAGCCGCATGAACAGACGGCGGTACTGCCAGGACCCTTCGAGATAGCGCGTCACCAGAATCGCGGTGTCGAACTCCGGTTGCAGCACCAAACCGGCCGGGCGCACCGCGGGCAGACCCATCTCCTCGAGCCCGCGAAGAACCTCGTACTCCTTGGCGGCGATCCGAGCGGGCATGTCCTTCACCGCCCACAGCGCATCGTCGGCCTCGACGAACTTCACCAAGTGACGGCTGGGCCCGACCGCGATGTCGCGCAGTGGAACATCCGGGACGTTCCACTGCGACAACGGCCGGTCCCACGGCAGTGCGAGCAGGCCCGCAGTCGGTGTCCGAAGCCGAAACTCCGGCGCGGCCACCGTCAGTTGATGCGTTCGCCAGTCTTCGGATTGAACAGGTGCACAGCACCTTCCGGAGACTTGCGCAGGTTGACGGTGTCGGCCAGCCTCGGCGCCGTGCGCGGGTTGCACCGCGCCACAAACTCCGCTCCGGAACCCGAGCCCGCGTGCGTGTACACGTAGGCCTCGCTGCCGAGGTCCTCGACGAGGTCGACGACAACGTCGACGCCTCCGGTGTCGGAGATCTCGAGCGACTCGGGCCGGATGCCGACGGTGACCTCGTCCAGTCCTGCCTCGGTCACCTTGGCCAGGTCGTCGCGCGGGATCTCCAGCGTCGACTCGCCGATCTTCACGCCGTCCGCGGCGACGGGCAACGTCATCAGGTTCATCGCGGGCGAGCCGATGAAACCTGCCACAAAGACGTTGGCCGGCCTGTCGTACAGCTCGTTCGGCGAGGCGAACTGTTGGAGCTTGCCGAACCGCAGCACCGCGACGCGGTCGCCCATCGTCATCGCCTCGACCTGGTCGTGGGTGACGTAGACGGTAGTGGTGCCGAGCCGGCGCTGCAGCGCGGCGATCTGCGTGCGCGTCTGCACGCGCAGCTTCGCGTCCAGGTTCGACAGCGGCTCGTCCATGCAGAACACCTGTGGCTCGCGCACGATCGCGCGGCCCATCGCCACCCGCTGACGCTGGCCGCCGGACAGTTTGGCGGGCTTGCGATCCAGGAAGTCGGTGAGATCCAGGATCTTGGCGGCCTCTTCGACCTTCTTGCGCCGCTCGTCGGCCGATACCCCGCGCAGTTTGAGCGCGAAGCCCATGTTCTCGGCGACGGTCTTGTTCGGGTACAGCGCGTAGTTCTGGAACACCATTGCTATGTCGCGGTCCTTGGACGGCACGCCGACCATGTCCTTGCCGCCGATCTCGATGTGGCCCTCGTCGATGTCCTCGAGCCCGGCGAGCATGCGCAGCGCGGTGCTCTTGCCCGACCCGGAGGGCCCGACAAGGACGATGAACTCGCCGTCCTGGATGTCGAGGCTGAGCGAGTCGACCGCGAGCTTGTCCGACCCCGGGTAGATGCAGGATGCCTTCTTGTAGGTGATTGCTGCCATTGGTCCGTCTCCCTGTGTGAGTTGTCTTGAGGGTCTGGTTGATTCGTCTACTTGATGGCGCCGAACGAAAGCCCGCGCACCAGCTTGTTCTGGGCGAACCACCCGCACAGGATCACGGGAAGCGCCGTTATGGTTGCGGCCGCCGACAGCACGGCCCAGTACTGACCCTCACCGGCGATGAAGCCGACGAGGTAGACCGGCATGGTCTGAGCGTTCACCGCGGTCAGGTTGACCGCGAAGAAGAACTCGTTCCACGCGAAGATCACACAGATCAGCGCGGTCGCCGCGATACCTGGTGACACCAGCGGAAGAATGACCTCGCGCACCGACCGCCCCAGGCTTGCACCGTCGAGGCTGGCCGCCTCGAGGAGTTCACCGGGGACTTCGAGGAAGAACGACCTCATCATCCACACCGCGATCGGCAGGTTCATCGACGTGTAAAGAACGACCAGCGCCCAGATATTGTCCAGCAGACCGATATTGGACACGATCACGTACAGCGGCAGAATCGCCGCGACGATGGGCAACATCTTGGTGCTCATGAAGAAGAACAGGCCGTCCTGCGTCTTGCGAACCGGCCGCAGGGACAGCGCGAACGCGGCGGGCACCCCGAGCAGCAACACGAGGATCGTCGACATGCCTGTCGCGAAAAGCGAGTTCAACATCGCCGGTCCGATGCCCTGCTCGAACACCGCCTTGAACTGATCAAGGGTCGGGGTGAAGAACAGCTTCGGCGGACTGGTCGCCGCGTCGCCCTCGGATTTGAAGGCCGTCAGCACCATCCAGAACACCGGGAAGAAGAATCCGAGTCCGACCAGCCACGCGACCACCCCCCACGGGCTGAACTCGCGGCTCTTCTTCTTCGACGCCGGGGCCGGAGCCGTTGACTCCGTGGTCTTTTCGACTGTTGTTGTCATGTCAGGCCGCCTCTTCCTTGCCGCTGAAGGACTTGAATATCAACCGGAGCGCAAAGCTGGCGATGATCATCGTGAAGATGACCACCACGACGCCCATCGCCGCGGCCTGGCCCATGTCGAAGCCCAGGAACGCGCGCTGGTAGATGTAGAACGGCAGATTCGCGCTCGCGATACCGGGGCCGCCCTGCGTCAGCATAAAGATGGTGTCGAACGTGTTGACCAGATAGATCGCGCCGAGCACGACACCCAGTTCGATGAAGCGCCGAAGGTGGGGCAGCGTCAACTCACGGAAGAGTTGAAACGCGCCCGCACCGTCGACTCGACCGGCCTCCAGGATGTCGCGAGGCATCGACTGGAGGCCGGCGAGGATCAACAACATCATGAACGGCGTCCACTGCCAGATCAGGACGACCATCACCATCGTCAGCGGCAATTGGCCGATCCAGTCCACCTTGCCGATCCCGACCAGCGACAGCACCCAGTTCAAGATGCCGTTGGTGGCGTCGAGGATCGTGGTCTTCCAAATCAACGCCGCCGCAACGGGAGTGATGAGGAAGGGCGTGATGAGCAGGGTGCGCACCACCCCGCGACCGAGGAAGGCGCGATCCAGCAGAAGCGCAATCAGCAGACCGAGGAACGCCGAAACGAGCACCACGACGACGATCAGCAGGACGGTGTTCAGTCCGACTCGCCAGAACTGGCTGTCCTTTGCGACCGCGATGTAGTTGTTCAGGCCGACGAACTGGCGCGACCCCGGACGAACCAGATTCCACGACAAGGTCGAGTAGTACAGCGTGAACAGGAACGGGATCTGCGTCACGACGATCATGAAGATCAGCGCAGGGAGCAACGGCGCACGGCGACGCCACCCCTCGGCGCGACTGACACCGACGTCCTGTGCTTCTCGGATCTTTCGAACTCGTTCGGCGACTGCCTTTTCGCTGGCGGCAGCCTCGGTATCAGCGGTAACAGTCATCACTTCTCCTGATAGCTTCGGCCGACGACCTCGGCGTATTCCTGTGATTGCTTCAATGCGTCGTCAACGGACTTCTGCCCGGCCATCGCCGCGCTGATCTGCTGGCTGACCCGTGTGCCCAGATCCTGGAACTCCGGGATACCGACGAACTGGACACCGGTGTAGGGAACCGGTTGCACGGTGGGCTTGTTCGGCGTCGCGTTCTTGATCGACTGCAGAGTCAGCGGACCGTATGACTTCGAGATCGCCTGGTACTCAGGCAGTTCCGTGTATGTCGACGTCCTACTGCCCGGTGGGACGCGCGCCCAGCCCAGCTTCTCGCCGACCAGACGCATGTAGTCCTTGCTGGTCATCCAGGAGATGAACTTCCATGCGCCGTCGGGATTCTTGGCGTGCTTCGGGATGCCGAGCGACCACGTGTACAGCCAGCCCGAATTCGGCTTCTCGGCGATGGGCGCAGACAGGTAGCCGATCTTGCCCTGTAGTTCCGGGTACTCCTTCGGGTCCTCGAGCACTGACACGGCCGACGTCGCGTCGTACCACATCGCGGTCTGACCCTGGCCGAACAGGTTGGCGCACTCCTGGAATCCCGTCGAGGAGGCACCGATCTCGCCCGCCTCGTTGATCAGGTTGACGTAGAAATTGACGGCCTTGCTCACCTCGGGGCTGTTGAGTTGGGCGTTCCACTGGTCGTCGAACCAGCGGCCGCCGAAGGTGTTGATCACGGTGTCGAGCGGAGCCAGCACCTCGCCCCAACCTGGCTTGCCGCGCAGGCAGATACCCGCGTCCGAGACGCCCTTCGCCTTTATCGTCTTGGCCCAGTCGGCGACCTCCGACCACTGCGGCTGGTAGTCCGGGGTCTGCGGAATCTTGATGCCGGCCTTCTCGAACATGTCCTTGCGGTACATCAGGAACGACGACTCGCCGTAGAACGGCACCGAGTACATATTGCCCTCATACGACAGCGAGTCCCGCAGCGAAGGAATGAAGTCGGCCTCGTCATAGCCTGGCGTGTTCTTCATGTAGTCCCCGAGGGGCAGCAGCCAACCGGTTTTCGCCCACTGCGGCGTCTCGAAGTTGCTGATCATGACGACGTCGAACTCGCTGCCCCCCATTGCGGTGGACATGGTGATCTTCGCGCGCGCCTGGTTCTCCGACAGCGAGATGAACTTCAGCTTGGTGCCGGGGTTTTCCTTCTCGAACTCCGACGACAGCTTCTGCGCATCCGTCATCTGCGAGTTGGACACCAGGGCGATCGTCACCTCGTTCGCCGATGCGCCCAGGCTGCCCGCACCGGCGCAGCCGGCGGTCAATACCAAACCGGACGCTGCGGCACACAGTGCCAGCCGGTGCAGTGTTCTTCGTAACTTCATCAACTCATACCTCCCTTATTGCTGCGCCAACAGCCAACGGGCACAGTCGATGTCACAAACGAGTAGCCGAGCGAGTTTTCCGCGCAGCGCGCCGAGGGTGGCTTGATGCTTGGCCACCCCACTGGAGATCAGGATGGACCTCTCGCAGATCCGAATGTCTTCGAGCGGCACCGAGACAGCGCGCTGCTGCAGTTCGGTGTCGACGGGTACGCCCTGGGCATCGAAGAACCTGCCGCCGATCTCGCCTACCGCTCCAAGTGAGATGAGTTCGTCGAGCATCCTCGTGTCCAGGAAGCTGCCCTCGAAGAGCGTCGTCGAGGTGGTCACGGCGCCAACGCCGAACAACATCACGTCGGCATGCCTGCCCGCCTCCAGGGTGCGCGAGATCAGCGAATCGCTACGCATGGACACCACCGTCGAGGGATCGGCATACAGCGGCGCGGGCAGTCGGATCGTGGTCGCCCGCAACACATCTGTACAGCGGCTGAGAATGAACTCGGTGCCGGTCTGGTAAGCAGCGCTTGACATCGCCCCGTCCAGCTGGACCACCGCTCGGCAACTCGCTACTCCGGGTGCCATCGCGGTGGCGACCGCGACCTGTTCGGGACCCCAGGTGAAGCCGAGGACATCGTTAGGTGTCAGACGGCGCATCAACAGTGCCGCCGCAGCACGGCCCACGCTGGCGAATGCCGCCGGCCGACCTGGTGCACCGACGTCGATACCATGTCCGGCCACCACCGCTTCGGTCAGGCCGAAGCGCTGCTCGAGTTCGCGCTCCTCATCTGCGTGCAGATCGTCGCGCATGTCCGGTGGGATGACGACGTCGATACGCACCAGCCCCCTGGCCTTGGCCCGAGCGATCAGCCGGCCCGCCGTCGGCCGGGACACCCCGAGCCGGCCTGCGATCTCGGCCTGGGTGAGGCCATCGAGGTAATAGAGCGTCGCCGCGCGCAGGGCCAACCGCAGGTCTTCGGGGCTGGCGCCGCGCCCCTTCGCCGAGTCCAGAGCCTGGCCCTCGACTGTCGCGGCGACCTCGCCGTTCGACGTCGATGTGACCACGACTTCGCCTCAGCTTTCGGCCAACTCATGAGCAATTGCTCAGGGGTGCGAGTAGATGCTCATCACGTTAACATGTGAAGTGTGACGCACACAACACTCCGCTCAGATACCCAGATGCGGGCCGCCGTGCTCGTCGAGCCAGGTCGAATCGAGATGGAGAGTCGTCCCGTTCCACGACCCGCGCCTGGGGACGTGCTGATCCAGGTGTCGTCGGTGGGCGTCTGCGGGTCCGACACGCACTATTACCGCCACGGCAGGATCGGCGGCTTCGTTGTCGACGCCCCGCTGGTGCTCGGTCATGAGGCAGCGGGAACGATCGTCGACGTCGGCTGTTCGGTCGACCCCTCACGCATCGGTCAGCGCGTGTCGATCGAACCTCAACGTCCGGACCCGGACAGCGCGGAGACCCGCCGTGGCGACTACAACCTGTGTCCGCACATGCAATTTTTCGGCACGCCGCCAGTCGACGGGGCCCTTTGCGATTACGTGACGATCGGTGCGGCGTTCGCACACCCCGTGCCGGACTCCGTGTCCGATGACGCGGCCGCGTTGTGCGAACCGCTGTCTGTCGGCATCGCGGCGACCCGCAAGGCCGGCATCGGCGATGGGTCGCGTGTGCTGATTGCCGGCGCGGGACCCATCGGCCTCGTGGTGGTCCAACTCGCACGCGCCTACGGCGCGGCCGACATCGCAGTCTCCGATCCGGACGAGGCGCGCCGCCACCAGGCGACGAAATCGGGGGCGACGGTCACACTCGACCCTTCGGTCGACGAGTTCGACTCCGATTTCGACGCGTTCGTCGACGCCTCTGGCGCGCCGGCGGCTGTGGTCGCGGGCGTCCGCGCGCTCCGGGGCGCCGGAACCGCCGTGCTGGTCGGCCTGGGAGCCGAGTCAATGGAACTGCCGACGCAATTGATTCAGAACCGCGAACTCGTGTTGACCGGCGTGTTTCGCTACGCCAACACATGGCCGGAGGCGATCGCGCTCGTCGAGTCCGGCCGTGTCGATCTGGACGGCATGATCACCGGGCGATTCCCCCTCGAGCGGGCCGCTGAGGCGCTGGACTCCGACCGCACGCCGGGTAGCGTCAAGACGGTGGTGGCCGTGTCATGAAGCTGAGCAGTTCGACGGTGGCGCAGATCCCGATCAGCGCGCCGAACTACGATCGCGACGAAATCGGCATCGGCATTGTGCATTTCGGGGTCGGCGGATTTCACCGGGCGCACCAGGCGATGTACATCGACAGGCTGCTGGAGAAGGGTGCGGCGAGCGAGTGGGGCATCTGCGGTGTCGGCGTCATGCCCGCCGATCGCAGGATGAAAGACGTCATGGACGCCCAGGACTGCCTCTACACCCTGGTGTCAGAGAACCCCGACGGCAGTCGCGACGCCCGTGTGATCGGCTCGATCGTCGACTACCTCTACGCCTCAGACGACCCCGAGGCCGTCATCGAGTTGTTGGCCGCCCCGACGACGCGGATCATCTCGCTGACGATCACCGAAGGCGGCTACAACATCGAGAACATCGATCCCGGCGAAGTGAGCGTCTTCGGCCTGGTGGCCGAGGCTCTCGCGCGGCGACGTGACCGCGGGGTGGCCTCGCCGACGATCGTCTCGTGCGACAACATCGAGGGCAACGGCAATATCGCGCGCGAGGCCTTCACCGGTTACGCCGAACGGGTGCATCCGGGGCTGGCGGAGTGGATCTCGGAGAACACCCGGTTTCCCAATTCGATGGTCGACCGCATCACGCCGGCCACCACACCGGACGTCATCGCCGGGCTGAAGGACGAGTTCGGCGTCGAGGACCAGTGGCCCGTGGTGGCCGAGCCGTTCACCTCCTGGGTGCTTGAGGACGACTTCTCCGACGGCAGGCCGCCCCTGGAGGACGTCGACGTGCTTCTGGTGGACGACGTCACGCCGTATGAGTTGATGAAACTGCGGCTGCTGAACGCCAGCCACCAAAGCCTCTGCTATTTCGCATATCTCAGCGGCTACCGGCTGGTGCACGACGCCGCGGGCGACCCCCTGTTCGCCGATTTTCTGATGCGTTACATGGACACCGAGGCGACGCCGACGCTGCTGCCGGTGCCGGGGATCGATCTGCCCGACTACAAACGCACGCTGATCGAGCGGTTCGCCAACCCTGGTGTGCGGGACACCATCGTCCGGCTCTGCTTCGGTTCATCGGACCGCATCCCCAAATGGCTGCTTCCCGTCGTCCGTGCGAACCTGGCGACCGACGGCCCCGTGCGACTGTCAGCGGCGACGGTGGCCAGTTGGGCACGCTACGCCGAGGGTGTCGACGAGCAGGGCGAGCCGATCGACGTACAGGATCAGTTGGCCGACAAGCTCGTTCCGATCGCACAGTCGCAGAAGCACAATCCAACAGCGTTCATCGAGAACACCGAGGTGTTCGGCGATCTCGCCGCATCCGGCCGATTCGTGGAGGCCTACCTATGGGCGCTGGAATCGCTGCATCGCGACGGCGCGCGGACGACACTGGAGACCCTGATGGGAGGGGAGTCGGCATGAACGACCGACGACGAGCGCTGGTTATCGGCGAGGCGTTGATCGACATCGTCGAGCGGGACGGCAAGGTCACCGGCGAGCACGTGGGGGGCAGCCCGCTCAATGTCGCCATCGGTCTTGCGCGGCTGGGCCGCGGCGTCGACTTCCTCACCCACATCGGCGACGACGCGCGAGGTCGCCGAATCACCGAGTACGTCAAAAGCTCTGGCGCGCAGCTGGTGGCGGGAAGCATGACGGCGGATCACACGCCGACGGCGTTGGCGACGCTCGACGAGAGCGGGTCGGCGCAGTACGTCTTCGACATCGACTGGGAGTTGACGGGCACGCCAGAGGTGGCCCCCCCGCTGGTGGCGCACACGGGTTCGATTGCAACGGTGCTCGAGCCGGGCTGCCGTGCCGCCGCGGCGCTGCTGGACGCCTATCACCTCTCGGCCACGATCACCTTCGACCCGAACGTGCGGCCCGCCCTGATCGAGGACCAGGAACAGGGGCGCACCCGGATCGAGCGTCTCGTCGAGCGGTGCGACGTCGTCAAGGCCAGCGATGAGGACCTGCGCTGGATCGACTCGAACCGCACACCGGAACAGGTCGCGCAGACGTGGCTGGGACTGGGGCCCTCAATCGTGGCGGT
This sequence comes from Actinomycetota bacterium, assembly GCA_046735135.1. Taxonomy (GTDB): domain Bacteria; phylum Actinomycetota; class Actinomycetes; order Mycobacteriales; family Mycobacteriaceae; genus Mycobacterium. Next base: position 3,650 of record JBKPSU010000139.1, on the reverse strand, counting down.
GACGATGGGTGAGCGCGGCGCGTTCGCGATGTGCACGGCGGGTACGGCACGGGTGCAGGCCCAGCCCGTGCAGGTGGTGGACACCGTCGGTGCGGGTGACGCGTTCATGACCGGCCTGATCGATGCGCTGTGGACGCTGGGTCTACTCGGCGCCGAAAAGCGCGCGGAGTTGCGTCGCATCAGCGTGGACACGCTGACCGGCGTACTGCAGACCGCCGCGCTCTCGTCGGCGCTGACGGTCGCGCGCGCAGGGGCTGACCTGCCGGATCGGGCGGCGCGGGATGCCGCAGCCGCGGGTGCGGAGAAGCTGCAGACGCAACACGGCTAACTGATTAGGGAATACTGGGGTCATGCGTTCCATCTGGAAGGGCTCGATCTCCTTCGGACTGGTGAACGTCCCCGTCAAGGTCTACAGCGCGACCGAAGACCACGATCTGAAGTTTCACCAGGTCCACGCAAAGGACAACGGTCGCATCCGCTACAAGCGGGTGTGCGAGGTGTGCGGCGAAGTCGTGGAGTACCGCGACATCGCCCGCGCCTTCGAATCCGACGACGGACACATGGTGGTGATCACCGATGAGGACATCTCCACCCTGCCGGAGGAACGCAGCCGCGAAATCGAGGTCGTCGAGTTCGTCCCGGCCAGCGAGCTCGACCCGCTGATGTATGACAAGAGCTACTTCCTCGAGCCCGACGGCAAGTCGTCGAAGTCCTACGTGCTTCTCGCCAAGACGTTGGCCGAGACCGACCGCGTCGCCATCGTCCATTTCGCATTGCGCAACAAGACCCGGCTCGCGGCCCTGCGCGTCAAGGACTTCAGCAAGCGCGACGTGATGGTGATCCACACGCTGCTGTGGCCCGACGAAATCCGCGACCCCGACTTCCCGGTGCTGGACAAGGAAGTCGAGATCAAGCCGGCCGAGCTGAAGATGGCCGGCCAGGTGGTGGAGTCGATGACCGACGACTTCCACCCCGAGCGGTTCGAGGACACCTACCAGGAGCAGCTCAGGGAGCTGGTGGAGGCGAAACTCGAAGGCGGAGAGGCATTTACCGTCGAGGAGTCCGAGCCCAAGGAGCTCGACGAGACCGAGGACGTGTCGGATCTGCTTGCCAAGCTCGAGGCCAGCGTGAAGGCGCGACGCGGAGGCGGGTCATCCGGCGACGGTCAGGCGGCCACGAAGGCACCGGCCAAGAAGTCCGCCGCCAAGAAGGCGCCCGCTAAGAAGGTGGCCAAGAAGACCGCCAAGAAGGCGCCTGCGAAGAAGGCGGCGAAGAAAGCCGCTGCGAAGAAGTAGCGCTCAGCTCGGCGCTACCGGCTCAGCAGCCGAGACTGCTGATCGCGTTGACCGTGATCTCGTAGCCGGCCGACACCGACACACCGAGGTCCTCGCTCACCATGGTGGTGACGTCCGAGGCGGGCATGCCGCTGCGCATGGCTGCGCAGGCCTTGTTGCCTTCGGCCATCAGCTGCGATGAGCTCAGGTAGTCGTAGCGCGGCTGAAGCTTGTCGAGATAGTCGTTGGACGCCGCCGATGCGGTGGCCGCAAGGCCAAGTGTCGAGACCGCGACTGCCGAGAAGATGCCGAGCGCGCTGAGCGGCTTGGTCCACCTTGAAGCGGGGGCGGTTGTGGCTTGGTGCGGCACGCGAATTACTCCTATCCAGTGGACGAAGGCTACGGATTCCGTCGTCGTTAATTAACGTTAACACTGATTTCGTCGTTAACATATGCTCACCAGGAGTGATCCGCATCTCTGTGACGGAGATAACTTTGCTCGTTTAGTGCAGCTCTCATCACACCGTCGGGCACCGAATTCTGCGTCAGGGTCGCAGTTCCAGCGCGACGGCAGCCCTCGCGCAGAACTCGCGTGGCATCGGCTGGTATGAACTAGAACGTGTTTCAGAAATGCGGCGCGTCGCGCCGGCGCCCTTGTTACGGTGTCGCCCGGCGACAGAAGAGAGGCTGACGTGATACTCGATCGATTTCGACTGGACGACCAAGTCGCTGTGGTGACCGGAGCGGGTCGCGGGCTCGGTGCCGCGATGGCGCTGGCATTCGCCGAAGCCGGTGCGGACGTGGTCATCGCGTCGCGCACCCAGTCTCAACTCGAAGAGGTCGCCGAGCAGATCACAGGCGTCGGGCGCCGCGCCCACATCGTCACCGCCGACCTGGCCCATCCCGAGGACACCGCCAAGCTCGCCGGCACGGCGGTCGAGGCGTTCGGCAAACTAGACATCGTCGTGAACAACGTCGGCGGCACGATGCCGAACACTCTGCTGACCACGTCGACCAAGGACCTGAGGGACGCGTTCACCTTCAACGTGGTCACCGCGCACGCGCTGACCAGCGCTGCCGTGCCCTTCATGCTCGAGCACTCCGGCGGCGGCAGCATCATCAACGTCACCTCGACGATGGGACGGCTGGCCGCCCGCGGGTTCGCCGCCTACGGCACCGCGAAGGCCGCACTCGCCCACTACACGCGGCTGACCGCCCTCGACCTCTGCCCGAAGATTCGGGTCAACGCCATCGCGCCGGGTTCCATCCTGACCTCCGCGCTCGATGTCGTCGCCTCCAACGACGAACTGCGCGAGCCGATGGAGAAGGTCACCCCGATGCGACGTCTCGGCGACCCGCTCGACATCGCCGCGGCCGCGGTCTATCTCGCATCGCCTGCCGGCAGCTTCCTGACCGGCAAGACGCTCGAAGTCGACGGCGGTCTCACGTTCCCGAACCTCGACCTGCCCATCCCCGATCTCTGAGGAGAACTTCATGGCCATTCGCGTCGCGTTGATCGGCACCGGCAACGTGGGCAAGCCCGCGCTGGTCCATCTGATCAACGACTCGCGGTTCGAGCTGACCGGGGTGTGGGTGTCGTCGGACGCCAAGGCGGGCAAAGACGCGGCAGAACTTGCCGGCCTTGACAATTCGACGGGCATCGCCGCGACGACCGATCTCGACGCCGTGCTGGCGACCGACCCGGAATGCGCCGTCTACACCGCGCTGGCCGACAACCGGCTGCCCGAGGCACTGGAGGACTACCGGCGCATCCTGTCCGCAGGCGTCAACGTCGTCGGCAGCAGCGCCGTCTTTCTGCAGTATCCATGGCAGGTCATTCCCGACGAGCTGCTCAAGCCGATCGAGGACGCCGCACAGGCAGGCAAGTCCAGCGTGTTCGTCAACGGCATCGATCCCGGCTTCGCCAACGACCTACTGCCCCTTGCCCTTGCGGGCACCTGCCAGAGCATCGAGCAGATCCGGTGTATGGAGATCATCAACTACGACACCTACGACAGCGCCGACGTCATGTTCGGCGTGATGGGCTTCGGCAGGCCGCTCGACGATATCCCGATGCTGCTGCAACCCGGCGTGCTGAGCCTCGCGTGGGGCTCGGTGGTGCGCCAACTCGCTGCGGGACTTGGCATCTCGCTCGACGAGGTGACGGAGACCTACGTCCGCGAACCTGCGCCCGAGGACTTCGACATCGCATCCGGCCGCATCGATAAGGGCACCGCCGCCGCACTGCGATTTGAGGTGCGCGGGATGGTCGACGGTAACGCCGCCGTCGTACTCGAGCACGTCACCCGGCTGCGCAATGACCTGTGCCCGGAGTGGCCGCAACCGGCGCAGGAGGGCGGCTCCTATCGCATCGAA
>JBKPSU010000138.1:0-31475 GCA_046735135.1 Actinomycetota bacterium | reverse complement strand
CAAGTTTCGTTTCCGCGACGCGCCGGGCAGCTCGCCACCACCCGCGCCGCGGTGGGATCAACACGAACTCGACCGCCAGATCAGCGACCTAGGCACCATCCTCGCCGCCCAAGTGGTGGAGTTCGACGGCTCGGGACGTGCCTTGGATCAACATCACCGCGCGACCCCAGCGGCCGCTTCCGGCTGCGCGAAGCGGGGCCGGGGGCGAACTATCGTGACATTTCGGCTTGCCTACCACTCAGACGGCGGCCTGCGCGGCGTGATCGCCGACCGCATCGCCGCTGGCCACGTCGGCCGCCCACTCTCACAAAGCCTGAAAAACCTTCAGCGCCTTGTGGATTCATAGACCCGCCCTGCGACAGCGGATGAGACCAGGTGGTCCGTCAGTAGCCTGCCGGGGCCAGGGAGGTGGCTTGACCGTGCGCTGCACGAGCTTCACCTGGCTGGTCTTCACCGCCTGCGCGTCGAGCCAGCCGCGCGCGTCGTACCCAACCGGCAGCTCCCCGCCTCTTCTGCTCGGCCAGCGCGCTGGTCCCTGTCGTGGGGCGCGCCGGCTGAGTAGGTCTCCCGCCAAGCGCGCATCGCTTCGGCCCCTTCGGGTGGTCTGGGTTGACCGGGACAGGTAGGCCGAACTGGTCCCGGTCGGGTTCACGCCACACAACCCCGTACGTCTTGACGACCTTGTTCTTGTGACGCTCGGTGGTGTCGTGGGTGAGAAAGTGTGCCGTGTCAACTCGCCTCCTGCGCAACAGAAGCCGTGACGGAGACGTAGATGCGCCGGAGCGTGCACTTCCCGACTGGCACCGCCGCCAGTTTGGGTGTCGCCGCCGATGCTGGTCTTGCAGCCGTCCCGCAGCTGTAGGTCATAAACCCCGAGCATGTGGAGGCGTTCGGCGGCTCGGCTGCTGCGTGACTTAACCGGTGGGTACCTTGACAAACCGTGACAATTCCGGCTGACTCGAACGTCTGATCAATACCCGGAATAGCTTCTGACCTTGGTGGCAGGTGCAGGATTCGAACCTGCGTAGGCGTTAGCCGACGGATTTACAGTCCGCTCCCATTGGCCGCTCGGGCAACCTGCCTGGGTGCTGCACCACTCCGTGACCCGGTTTGGTGCGACTAGCAGGGTACAACGAGGATGGTGTTAAGACGAAAACGCACCAACCACGCAGGAGGAGGGAATCCGATGGCGGATTCAAGCTTCGACGTCGTCAGCAAGGTCGAACGCCAAGAGGTCGACAACGCACTGAACCAGGCAGCCAAGGAGCTGTCCACCCGCTTCGACTTCCGCGGCACCGAGACCCGCATCGAGTGGCAGGGCGAGGAGACGATCACCATCACCTCGTCCACCGAGGAACGCGCCAAGGCCGCCGTCGATGTGTTCAAGGAAAAGCTCATCCGCCGCGACATCTCCATGAAGGCCTTCGACGCCGGCGAGCCGCAGGCCTCTGGCAAGACCTACAAGGTCAGCGGCAGCATCAAGCAGGGCATCGACAGCGAGAACGCTAAGAAGATCACCAAGCTGATCCGCGACGAGGGTCCCAAGGGCGTCAAGGCCCAGATCCAGGGCGACGAGGTCCGCGTCAGCTCCAAGAAGCGCGATGATCTGCAGGCCATCATCGCCATGCTGAAGAAGGCGGACCTGGACGTCGCGTTGCAGTTCGTCAACTATCGCTGACGCCGCTGGTCGGCGCGGACGACGAATGTGCATTAACTGCCGGTAAAACACCGTGCGTCGGCCATACGCTAACGCCATGGCACCTGCTCAGCGCGAACCCAAAGTCGTCGTCCTCGGTGGAGGCTCCTGGGGCACCACCGTGGCATCCATCTGCGCCAGGCGCGGACCGACGCTGCAGTGGGTGCGCTCGCAGGAGACCGCGGACGACATCAACAACAAGCACCGCAACACCAAGTACCTCGGCGACGAAGTCGAATTGGCGCCGACGCTGGAGGCGACGACCGACTTCTCAGAAGCAGCCGACAGCGCCGACGTCATCGTGATGGGCGTGCCGTCGCACGGCTTCCGCGCCGTACTGACCGAGCTCGCCAAGGAGCTGCGGCCGTGGGTGCCGGTGGTGTCGCTGGTCAAAGGTCTGGAGCAGGGCACGAACTACCGGATGAGCGAAATCGTCGACGAGGTGCTGCCGGGACATCCGGCAGGTATCCTCGCCGGGCCGAACATCGCCCGCGAGGTCGCCGAGGGATACGCCGCCGCCGCGGTGCTCGCGATGCCGGACCAGCACCTCGCAGCCAATCTCGCAAATCTGTTCCGCACACAGCGATTTCGGACGTATAACACCGACGACGTCGTCGGCGTGGAGATGGCCGGTGCACTCAAGAACGTGTACGCGATCGCTGTGGGCATGGGCTATTCGCTTGGCATCGGGGAGAACACCCGCGCCCTGGTGATCGCCCGCGCGCTGCGCGAGATGTCGCGGCTCGGTGAGGCGATGGGCGGCCACCGCGATACGTTCGCCGGCCTCGCAGGCATGGGCGATCTGATCGTCACGTGCACATCGCAGCGCAGCCGCAACCGACACGTCGGCGAACAGCTGGGCGCAGGCAAGAAGATCGACGAGATCATCGAGTCGATGAACCAGGTCGCCGAGGGCGTGAAGGCCGCCAGCGTGATCATGGAATTCGCCGAGAAGTACGGGCTCTCAATGCCTATCGCGCGGGAGGTCGACGGCGTCGTCAACCACGGCGCGACCGTCGAGGACGCCTATCGCGGGCTGGCCGCCGAGAAACCCGGCCACGAGGTGCACGGCTCGGGCTTCTGAGCTAGTTGAAGTAGGGGTTGGTCCCCTCGGGCCGGTCGACCAGCGGATTGACCTCGCCCACAATCCAACTCGCGCTAGGGCTGACGACGAAGCCCGCCTGGTTCTGGCTGTCGACGCAGGCCGTCGTGGTGCCGTCGGTGCCGCAACTCAATGTCTGAAAGGACAGGCGCGAGCCGGCCGCAAGCGGTTTGATGTCGCCGGCCATGGCGAAGGGATTTCCGCCTGCGTTGGCGAAACCGGGTACCTGGCCGATCCGTCCGCTGACCAGATTCGCACCCTCTGGTGCGCCGGGGATCGCCCCAAAGCAGCCGTATCCGCCATTGCGCTGGATCATGCACGTCAGCCCGTCGGGCGTGGTGAATCCGTAGGCCTGGTTGCTCAGCACCGCGTAGTCCGACGGCTTCGCGGCCGCCCAGGCATTGACGTTGGGTGGCGGTGGCGCCGGTGGCGGCTCAGTCGGATCGGCCGCAGCGATCCCAGGAACGCTGACCATGGCCGCCGCCGCGGCGCCCAAAACAATCAATCTGCTACGCACCGGGCCAGCTTAGATGTTGCAGAAGTAAACGGCAGAGGTTCTAACCGAACGTGTAGCTGCCCGCCGGGCTGAGCACGAAACCCGCCTGATCAGCAGCATTCACGCAGCTGGTGACCGCCCCGTCGGTGCCGCAGCTCACCGTACGGAAGCTCAGCCGGGTGTTGGGTGGCAGTGGTTTGGCCCCTTCGACCGTGCCGTACAGCGGTCGGTCCGCGCTGGCGAAGCCGGGTTTTCCGGCCGCCGAGCCGGAGACGATGTTGGCGCCTCCCGGCGCCGCGGGGATCGGTCCGCTGCATCCGTATCCGCCGGACGGCTTGTCCAGCACGCAGGTCACGCCGTCGGGCGTAGAGAAGGCATACGAGGCGCCGTCCTGCGCGGAGAAGTCCGACGGCTTCGCCGACGGATAGGCGTTGATGTTGGGAATCGGTGGCGGATCAGCCTCAGCGATCGCGGGCGCGCCCAGAACTGCCGCCCCCGCGACCCCCAGCACGCCGATCAGAATTCTGTTCAGCACGGTTCCACACCCTAGGCGACGCGACTTCGGCGTGCGCAGTTGCGCTGAGTGCGACCAATCACGCCGAAATCGCTCAGTACTGGCCGGGGCCGCGACCCGCCATCTCCTCGAGCCGACGAATCCGGTCCTCGATCGGCGGGTGGGTGGAGAACAGCTTCGAGATCCGCTCGCCCGACCGGAACGGGCTGGCGATCATCAGGTGTGCCTGATCGGCCAGCTGCGGCTCCGGCGGCAGCGGGGCCTGCTCCACGCCGCCGCTGATCTTGCGCAGCGCTGAGGCCAGCGCCAACGGGTCACCGGTCAGCTCGGCACCGGATTGGTCGGCCTGATACTCCCGCGAACGGGACACAGCCAGCCTGATGACCGTCGCGGCGATCGGTCCGAGCAGCGAAACCAGAAGAATGCCAATGGGATTCGAGCCGCCTTCGCGGTTGCCACCGAACATGCTCGCGAAGAACGCCAGATTGGCCAGTGCGGTGATCACGCTCGCCATCGCGCCCGCTACACACGAGATCAGGATGTCGCGGTTGTACACGTGGGACAGCTCGTGGCCCAGCACTGCGCGCAGTTCGCGCTCGTCGAGGATCGCCAGGATGCCCGTCGTGCAGCACACGGCGGCATTCCGCGGGTTGCGTCCGGTCGCGAACGCGTTGGGGTTCGCGGTGTCGCTGATGTACAGCCGCGGCATCGGCTGATGCGCGGTGGTCGCAAGCTCGCGCACGACCTTGTACATGAACGGCGCCTGCACCTCGGTGACCGGCTGCGCGTGCATGGCCCGCAGCGCCAGCTTGTCGCTGTTGAAGTAGACGTAGATGTTCATGCCGATGGCGAACAACACCGCCAAGAACATGATGTTCCTGCCGAACATCGCGCCGACGGCGACAATCAGCGCCGAGAACAGTGCCAGCAGGAAGAAAGTCTTGGCCGTGTTGGCACCTGAATGCCAGCTCATCAGCGTCCTCCTAGAAGTCTTCGCTTCCTCAACGCTTCACCGGCCACCGCGGGTTCCTTACCCGTGACGGTTGACCGTGTAGTCCACCAGGTTCGCCAGCGCCTGCCTGCCGGGTCCCTCCGGCAGGTTGGCCAGCTCGTCGCGGGCCTGCTTGGCATACCGCGAGACCGTCTCCTTGGCGTGCACCATCCCTGGTGACCTGCGCAGCAGGGTCAGCGCCTCGGCCAGCTCGCCGTCGTCCTCGACCGGGCCTGCCAGCAGCTCACGCAGCCGGTCGGCGTCGGGACCCGTTTCGCGCAGCGCATAGAGCACCGGCAGCGTGTGCACGCCTTCACGCAGGTCGGTGCCGGGTACCTTGCCGGACTCGTCGGGGTCGCTGTCGATGTCGATGATGTCGTCGGAGATCTGGAACACCGTGCCGACGATCCCGCCCAGCCGGCTCAGCCGCTCGACCTGCTCTTCGTCGGCGCCGGAGAACGTTCCGCCGAACCGTCCGGACGCCGCGATCAGGCAGGCCGTCTTCTCGTACACCACCTTCAGGTAGTGCTCGACGGAGTCGACGTGATCGGCGGCGCCGCGGGTCTCGCGCATCTGTCCGGTGACCAACTGGGCGAACGTCTCGGCGATGACGCGAACCGCATCCGGCCCGAGCCGGGACACCAGCCGCGACGCCGTCGCGAACAGATAGTCGCCTGCCAGGATCGCAATGTTGTTGCTCCACCTGGCGTTGGCGCTGGGGGCGCCGCGGCGCACCTGCGCCTCGTCCATCACGTCGTCGTGGTACAGCGTCGCGAGATGCACCAGCTCGATGACGGCGCCTGCGACGGTGACCTGCCAGTTGTCGGGATCAGGTCCCAGCTGCGCCGACAGCACGGTGAACAGCGGGCGGAAGCGCTTGCCGCCCGCCTGGAACAGATGCTGGACGGCCTCGGCCATGAGCTCGTCGGCTTTGCCCAGCTCAGTGGACATCAGGTCCTCGATGCGAGCGACGCCCTCGCGGACGTCCTGCGCAAAAGCGGGGTCCCCGAAGTCCACGCCCGCGACCACGCTCGCCGGTGTCCTCACCCTCCCAACATACTGGGAGACATGAACACCAGGGCTGACGTGGTCGTCGTCGGCGCCGGGCCCGCGGGCTCGGCCGCGGCCGCGTGGGCGGCCCGCAGCGGCCGCGACGTGCTGGTGATCGACTCCGCCCAGTTCCCTCGCGACAAGGCCTGCGGCGACGGGCTGACCCCGCGGGCCATCGCGGAGATGCAGCTGCTGGGGCTCGGGCCGTGGCTCGAGGGCCGCATCGCGCATCGCGGGCTGCGGATGTCGGGCTTCGGCGCCGACGTCGAAATCGTCTGGCCCGGTCCATCGTTCCCGAAGACGAGCAGCGCGGTGCCGCGCACCGAGCTCGACGACCGCATTCGCCTGGTCGCCGTCGACGACGGCGCGAAGATGATGTTGGGTGTCAAAGTCGTTGGTGTACACCATGATTCGACGGGTCGTGTGTCGTCGCTGCTTCTGGACTCCGGTGCGGAGATCGGCTGCGAACATCTGATCGTCGCCGACGGAGCACGCTCGACGCTGGGCCGCGTCCTCGGCCGCGAGTGGCACAAGGAGACGGTGTACGGCGTGGCGATCCGGGGGTACATCGCGACGCCACGCGCCAACGAGCCGTGGATCACGTCGCACCTGGAACTGCGGTCGCCCGACCGCGAGGTGCTGCCCGGCTACGGCTGGATCTTCCCGCTGGGCAACGGCGAGGTGAACATCGGCGTCGGCGCGCTTGCGACCTCGAAGCGACCCGCCGACGCGGCGCTGCGCCCGCTGATGTCGTACTACGCGTCACTGAGACGTAAGGAATGGGGCTTCGACGGAGAGCCGCGGCTCGGGTTGTCCGCGCTGCTGCCGATGGGCGGCGCAGTGTCGGGGGTGGCCGGCCCGAATTGGATGCTGATCGGCGACGCCGCGGCCTGTGTGAACCCGCTGAACGGCGAGGGCATCGACTACGGGCTGGAAACCGGGCGACTGGCCGCGGAGATGCTGGATTCGCGGGATCTGACGACGGCGTGGCCGTCCGTTCTGCAGCAACACTACGCCCGCGGGTTCTCGGTTGCGCGACGCCTGGGGCTGCTGCTGACCATTCCGCGCTTCCTGCCGTCGACGGGTCCGATCGCGATGCGTTCCACGTTCGTGATGAACATCGCAGTGCGGGTGATGGCCAACCTCGTCACCGACGAGGACGCGGACTGGATCGCACGGGTGTGGCGGCGCGCGGGTGGCGGCTCGCGACGCCTCGATCGCCGGCCGCCGTTCAGCTGACATTTCCCCGCGGGCCGGGCACCTCCCCGCTGTTGTCGCGAGCGTGCGCGTCTGCACACAACACGCCGCAACTTTTGCAGCAGAAAGCGCACGCTCGTGGAAGATGAATGACGTGAAACCGGCTGTCTATCGAGCGCCGATGCGGTCGCGTCGCGATGACGTCGACTTCGGGGCGACGATCGACCGGGCGCTTAGCCGCGGATTGTGCGGGTTCGGCGGCCCGAAGACGCCATCTGACGAACGCTTGGCGCGTCGCATCGAACGTTTCCGCGATGTCGCCGACGGCTCATTCGTGTGGACCCGTGATCCCGACGGGTTGTATTGGCTGGGCCGCATAAACGGCCCCTACTTCTACGACACCGAGGACGCCGCCGCGGCCGTCGACCTCGTGCACGTGCGTGAATGCGACTGGTTGACAACGCCGATGCTCGAACCGGCAGTGCCCGCGGCCGTCGTCGCCACCTTCCGTCGCGGCGGTCGCAACTTCCAGCAGACACGCGACCCGACCGTGGGTGCCGAAAGCGAGCGCCTCTGGGAGACGATGTGACCCGTGATCACTCGACGCGACTTCGCGCGAACCGTCGGGCTGGCAATCGCCGCCACCTCGGTCGCAAGCTGCACACCGACCAAGTCGCCCTCAGCGCCAGCGCCCTCTCACACTTCGTTCACTTCACTCAAACAGGTCGACGCGGGCTTGCTGAGCGTCGGCTACGCCGAGGACGGCCCGCCGGTGATCCTCTTGCACGGCTGGCCATACGACATCCACAGCTACGTCGACGTGGCGCCACTTCTGGCCGCTCAGGGCTACCGCGTCCTGGCGCCCTATCTGCGCGGCTACGGAAGCACGCGCTTCCTCGCCGCCGACACCATGCGCAACGGCCAGCAGGCAGCCGTCGCACAGGACATCGTCGCGTTCATGGACGCGCTTCACATCCAACGTGCGGTTTTCGGCGGATATGACTGGGGCGCAAGGACAGCCGACATCGTCGCTGCCGTCTGGCCGGACCGCGTCAAGGCACTCGTCTCGGTATCGGGCTACTTGATCACCAATCTCGTCGCCAATCAGAAGCCGCTCAGCCCGCAAGCCGAACGCGGTTGGTGGTACCAGTACTACTTCGCCACCCAGCGCGGCGTCGACGGCTACCGCCAGAACACTCACGACTTCAACAAACTCATCTGGCACGAGGCGTCTCCGAAGTGGGAGTTCGACGACGCGACCTACGATCGAACCGCGGCGGCGTTCAGCAATCCCGACCACGTCGACATCGTGATCCACAATTACCGCTGGCGGCTGGGGCTCGCGCCGGGCGAACCGCAATGCGACGAGTTGGACGCGAAACTGGCTGTCAGTCCAACAATTTCAGTCCCGACGATCACCATCGGCAGCGACTTCGACGGGCCGAACAAAGACGGCGCGCCATACCGCAAGATGTTCACCGGCCCTTACTCGCACCGGGTGTTCGACGGGATAGGGCACAACGTTCCGCAGGAAGCACCGCAACAGTTCACCGACGCAGTCACCGCTGCCGACAAGCTCTGAGTCAGCCCGCGAGCGTGCGCGTTTGCTTGTATTTTTGCGGGGTGTCGCGGAGCAGACACGCACGCTCGCGGGAGGAGGTGACACGGGGGATCTCGCGGGAGGAGGTGAGACCGGGGGATTAGGCGAGGGATTTTGCGAAGCCGCTGACGTCGCGGATGGTGGCCTCGAACACCTCGGGCATATAGCCGCCGAGCAGTAAGTCGCAGCCGTGGCCGGTGCCCGCCACGACGCGGCCGACCGCGGATACGCCCGCACGTACCAGCCGTCGGTAGTACAGCAGGCCCTCGTCCCGCAGCGGATCCACCTCATTGACCGAAATCACATGCGGCGGAAGCCCGTTCAATTGCTCGTCGGTCGCCCAGCCCGCGTAACAGGTCCCGTCTTGCGAGTGCTCGCCGGTTGGGTCGTACACCGATCCCGCCAGACCCATCACTTCGCGGGTCAGGAAGTAACCGTCGTTCTCCCTCAGCGACGGCAACTCGTCGGGCTGCTCGTACCAGCGGCCCGACATGAACGGGCACTGGGCATAAGCGCCTGCGATCTCGTCGAGCCACCCTTCCCGCTTGGCCTTGTGCAGCACGGTGAGAGCGAAGTTGCCGCCGCCGGATTCGCCACACGTGATCAGGTGGCTGATGCCAAGGTCGTCGCGGTTCGCAAACGTCCACCGCACCGCTGATGCGCAGTCGTTGAGCCCGGCCGGGTACGGGTGCGGGCCAAGCCGCCCGCCCGCGTTGCGGAACTCCGCGCCGACGACGACAAGGCCTGTGGCGGCGAGGTTTTCGCGTGCACGGGTATAGCTGGCATCGGTCACGCTGTTGATCGCCATCCCGCCGCCGTGAAAGTGCACCACTCCCGGCAGCGCCTCCTGTGCGCCGATGGGATGCGTGATGTACAGGGCGATGTCGTTGCCGTCGACGCCGGTGATCGTCGTCGTCATCGTGGCGACGCCCTTGGGTGTCGGCAGGTTCTGTGCCAGCGCCTCGAGGACGGCGCCCATCCTCTTCTCCGTCGCTGCCACCGCGGCGAGCCGGTCCGCCAGCGGCGCGTCGGGTGTGACGGGCGGAACCGGCATGTGGCCGTCGAGGCCGAACGGCGCCAGCGCCTTGACCATCCGGGGGTCCGACCGCGGGTCCGTGCCAATCGTGCAGTTGGGATCGGCCAGGCGTCCGTACATCGCGCGACCTTAGCGTGAGGGCTTCACGGCAGCGTGCAGGGCGACGATGCCGCCGGTGAGATTGCGCCAGCGAACCGTCGACCATCCGGCCTCGGCGATCTGACGCGCCAACACGGCCTGGTCGGGCCACGCCCGGATCGACTCGGCGAGATATACATAGGCGTCGGGATTCGACGACACCGCCCGCGCAATCCGCGGTAGCGCCTGCATCAGATATTCCTTGTAGGCCGTGGCGAACACCCCGTTCGTCGGCGTGGAGAACTCGCACACCACAAGACGTCCGCCCGCCCGCGTCACGCGTGCCATCTCGCGAAGGCCCGCCTCGTGATCGACGACATTGCGCAGCCCGAAGCTGATCGTCACTGCATCGAAAACCTCGTCGGCGAACGGCAACCGCGTCGCATCGCCCGCGACCTTGGGCACCTGACGGCCCGCACCCGCGGCGAGCATGCCGACCGAGAAGTCCGCGGCCACACACCATGCACCCGACACAGCCAACTCCACCGTCGACACCGCGGTGCCCGCCGCCAGATCTAGCACCGTGTCGCCCGGACCGATCCGCAGCGCGTCACGGGTGGCGCGCCGCCAAAACCGGTCCTGACCCAGCGACAACACCGTGTTGGTCAGGTCGTAGCGGCGGGCGACGGCGTCGAACATCGACGCCACTTCACGTGGATCTTTGTCCAGCGACGCCCTGCTCACGCGCCCGACGGTACCTGTGAACCTGCTTCCGGCGGGAATGGGGAGCGGTATAGCGGGCATTCAACAGACGTGGCTGAAAAAGTTTGGTTCATCACCGGGACATCACGAGGCTTCGGAAGAGAGTGGGCGATCGCTGCCCTGGAGCGCGGCGACAAGGTCGCCGCCACCGCACGCGACACCTCGACGCTGGCCGACCTCACCGAGAACTACGGCGACGCGCTCCTGCCGATCGAGCTGGACGTGACCGATCGCGACGCGGATTTCACCGCGGTCAAGCAGGCTCACGACCACTTCGGACGGCTGGACATCGTGGTCAACAACGCCGGGTACGGGCACTTCGGCTTCATCGAGGAGCTGACCGAGCAGGAGGCGCGCGGCCAGTTCGAGACGAACCTGTTCGGCGCCCTGTGGGTGACCCAGGCGGCGCTGCCGTACCTGCGGGCCCAGCGCAGCGGGCACATCATCCAGGTGTCGTCGATCGGCGGCATCACCGCGTTCCAGAACGTCGGCATCTACCACGCATCGAAGTGGGCGCTCGAGGGGTTCTCCCAGTCGCTGGCGCAGGAAGTCGCCCCGTTCAACATCCACGTCACACTCATCGAGCCGGGCGGTTTCGACACCGACTGGGCGGGTCCGTCCTCGAAACGGTCGACGCCGTTGCCGGATTACGAAGAGGTGCACGAGGAAGCCGACCGCGCACGCAGTCAACGCGTTTCCAAGCCCGGCGATCCAAAGGCATCGGCAGCGGCCGTTCTCAAGATCGTCGATGCGCCGAAGCCGCCGCTGCGGGCGTTCTTCGGCGAAGCTCCGCTGCAGCTGGCCAAGGCCGACTACGACAGCCGACTCAAGAACTGGGAAGAGTGGCAGCCCGTCGCGGAGCTCGCACAGGGCTGATTATGACCATTCCGTAATGATTTGCCCGGACGGTAACGGGAAAGACGTTCGTACGACCAATCATTGGGCGCGAAGAAGCTGCGTCCGACCCTCACGCTGTGCGCGTAAGCCGCTACGCCGCTCTGAGGCCGCGCATTCCGAGCACGGCCTCGTAGTGGCCGATCAGCTCGTCGCAGATCGCGGGCCAGGTGCGGCCGAGCACGCTGCGCCGGGCGGCGGCGGAATACCGCTGCCGCTCGGTGAGCAGGTGGTCGACCGACGTCGCGAGGCGGGACTCGAATTCGCCCACCGGCAACAACAATCCGGTGTGCATCGGCGCCACCAGATCCCGCGGTCCGCCGGCATCGGGCGCGATCACCGGCAGACCCGACGCCATCGCCTCCTGCACGGCCTGGCAGAACGTTTCGTGCTCACCGGGATGGACGAAGACATCCATGCTGGCGTAGGCGGTGGCGAGCTCCTCGCCGTAGAGCGCCCCGGCGAATACCGCGCCCGAAAGCGTGGATTGGAGCTTCGCCCGGTCCACGCCGTCTCCGACGATCACCAGTTGCAGATCGTCCCGCCGGGCCAGCACCGCGAGCCGCTCGACGTGTTTTTCGGGGGCGAGCCTGCCGACGAAGCCGATCACCGGCTTGCCATCCGGAGACCACCGCTTACGCAGCGACTCATCGCGCGCCGACGGGGCGTAGCCCGCGATGTCCACGCCGCGCGCCCATTTGAACACCCGCGGGATGCGTTGCGCAGCAAGGTTTTCCATCGCCGCGGTGGACGGAGCCAGGGTCCGGTCGACACGGCTGTGCACCATCCTGGTCCACGCCCAGGCCGCTTTCGCCGTGAAGCCGATGCCATAACTCTCGGCGAATCCCGCGACGTCGGTTTGGAAGACGGCCACGGTCGGCACACCGAGGTAGCGCGCGGCGTGCATGCCGCCCCATCCGAGAAGCGCAGGAGACGCGAGATGGACGATATCGGGGTCGAATCCCCGTAGTACGCCGACGATTCGGGGCCGCGGTATACCCAACGGCAGCGAGGTGATCTTCGGGAACATCGCCGACGGCACGCGATGGACACGGACGCCGTCATGCACTCGGTCCGCGGGCGGCTCTCCCCCCGGAGTGTCAGGGGCGACGACGATTACCTCATGACCGTGATGGCGGAGGTGCTCGATCACCCGAAGCACCGAGTTGGTGACGCCGTTGACATTCGGGAGGAAACTCTCTGCGACGATCGCAACGCGCACACCAAGAGAGTGACATCAGGGACTGTCGAGAAGGTTGCCTGCGGGGATACGACACGCAAAGTTCTCGTGCGAAAAGCCACGAACACCGCGATCGCCGTACGGGTATTCTGCGCACCAAGGAAGGGCGGTTGTCATGCGAATTTCCCGTGCGTTGGGGGCGATGACGGCGACGCTGCTCCTTGCCGCCGTCGGGTGCTCCCACCAGATCGAAGGCACGGCGAAGCAGCATCCGACCCAGCCGCCGCTGGCCCTCAGCGAAGACGGATCGGGCATCGTCGCCGGCTACCCCGACGCCCCAGTGCGCTTCGAGCTCTACACCGAACCGCAGTGCAATCACTGCGCGGCACTGCAGAAGGAGTCCGGTGACGACATCGAGCGCTACATCAATCTCGGCCTTCTCGCCGTAACATATCGACCGCTGACGTTTCTGGACCAGCTCGCCAACGAGGACTACTCAGCGCGCGTCGCGAACGCGTTGTTCCTCGCCGTCGGCGCTCCGCAGGCCACCGACGCACCCAACACGGCGTCAGGGCCGCAGTTCCAGCGATTCGTCGAAGAACTATGGGCCGCCCAGGATCCCATCGGAAACGGGCCGTCAGACGAGGACATGAAAGACATGGCCGAGAAGGCCGGCATGCCCAGCGACGTCGCGGACAAGATCGGCGAGGGCCAAACCGCGCCGAATGTCGACATCGACCAGATGGCGAGCTACAACTACGGATCACTCGTCGCGATCGATCCGATAAGCAGCGGAACACCAACGGTTTACGATCTCGCCACCAAGAAGAAGATCGATATCTCTCAGAGCGACTGGCTAGACACCCTGATGTCGTCGGCCTGACGCGCCAGCCGCCTCTCGAAGAACGTCAATCCCATCAACGCCGCACCCGCAACCAGCCAGCCGACCACCGCGATCGAACCCGCCGGGATGATCGCCAACGCCGCGTTGCGGTGCTGCACCCGAACCAGGTCGGGGTTGTTCCTGTCGTATTCGACGTAAATCCTCATGCCCGTGTCCAATTCGGACGGATACAGCACGCCCAGCTCTGGCCGGTACGTGACGCGATCGGGTGTGACGAACTCGATCGTCGAACGCCGCGGTCCCGCGCTGAGCACCTCGGCGGCAGCCACTCCCATGTTGCGTTCGATCTGCCGATCGTTCCGCCATGCGCCGAGCACCAGAAGCAACGACTGCACCGTCACCAGACACGCGACGATCACAATGCCGATCCGGATCCTGCGGAACGTTCGTTCGGTCGGTGTCTCGCCGGGTTGACCGTACAAGTGCGGAATCACATTGCGCACCAGACGCTTAACCCGTTCGATCACAGCGCTGCCTTGATCGACGCGTGCAGCGCACGCAGCGACGACCGGTCGGCCTTCACCTCCAGCACCCGCATTCCCTCGAACGGCTCGTCCAGAGCGGCCGCGAGATCGTCGACCTCCATCTGCCGACTCTCCACGTGATACGCCCGGCACAGCGCCCCGACGTCCACGTCGTGCGGCGTCCCGAAGACCCGCGACGACACGTCCGAGAACCTCGGGTCGCCCTGCTCGAGCAGCTCGAAGATGCCGCCGCCGTTGTCGTTCGACACCACGATCGTCAGATGACGCGGCGTCGGCTCGGTCGGCCCGATCAACAGGCCCGAACTGTCGTGCACGAAGGTCAGGTCGCCGATCAGCGCGATGGTCCTGCCGCCCGTTCGATCATGTGCGAGCGCCGCCCCGATCGCCGTCGACACCGTGCCGTCGATTCCGGCGACACCGCGATTCGACCGCACCTTGATGCCGTGCGCGTTCAGCCCGACCAGCGCGGCGTCGCGAACCGGGTTGGACGCGCCGAGCACCAGCTGGTCGCCCTCGCGCAGCGCGTCGGCCACCGCCGCGGCGACGTGCAGACCGGTGGTCAGCGGATGGGCCTTCAACTGGCCGCGGACCGCGTCGTTGGCGTGCTCGTTCACCACAGCGCAGCGCTTCAGCCACGCCGGACTCGGTTCGCCCGATGTCACCGCGCGGGTGCCAGTGGCCTGCGAGTTCCCCGAGACATCGGGCCAGCGGGGGCCGGTGGTCAGCGCGTACACCGGCACCGACGGGTCGGCCAGCAGCGCCGACACCGGCCGATGCAGCGTCGGGCGGCCCAGCATAATGACCTGCTGCGGGCGCAGCAGCGGCAACGCCATCGGGTGCAGCGGGTTGTCGGCGGGAGGGGCAGTCGGCTCGGCGACGGTCGGCAGCGCCGCGAGATTGGGGTGGGTGCCCGCGCCGTGCCCGGCGATGACGACCGTGTCGGCCGTCAGGTCGATGTCCAACGGCTGGTCGAAGGTCACCGGCGGCGTGTAGGTCCACGGCTTGCCGCCCGGCCGCCCCTGTGGGGCATACGACGTCGACGGGTCGAGATCGCGATCGGGCACCAACGGCTCACGCAGCGGGATGTCGAACTGTACCGGTCCGGCGTTCGCGGTGCGAGACCCGGTCGCCGCCACCAGAACTCGGCATGTGGCCGACCGCCACTGCGCGTTGAACCCGTCCATCTTCTCCGGTGCATCTTCGGCCAGGCCGAGACTGATGTTGGCACGCACCTGTGTGCCGAAGTAGCCCAGCTGCTCCATGGTCTGGTTGGCGCCGGTGCCCAGCAGTTCGTAGGGCCGGTTGGCGGACAGAATGATCATCGGCACCCGCGCGTAGTTCGCTTCGACCACCGCAGGCCCGAGGTTGGCCACCGCGGTGCCCGACGTCATCGCCACGCACACCGGGGCGCCCTCGGCCACCGCCAGCCCGATCGCCAGGTAGCCCGCCGTGCGCTCGTCGATGCGGACGTGCAGCCGGACCCGGCCCGCGCGGTCGGCGTCCTGCAGCGCGAAGGCCAGTGGCGCGTTCCGCGATCCGGGGCACAGCACGACGTCGCGCACGCCGCCGCGAATCAGCTCGTCGACGACGACACGCGCCTGTGCCGTCGATGGGTTCACCACTACAGCCTATGCGGCGAAAAAATCGAGGGCCGCCACGTTGACGACCTGCGGTTTTTCGATGAAGCCGAGGTGGCCGGCGTACGGGATCTCCAGGTAGCGGCCGTTTGGAAGGGCCTCGGCGACCTCGCGGCTCATGTGCGGGGGCAGCACGACATCGTCGCCGAACCCGATGACGAGCACCGGCGCCGTAATACTTCGGTAAGCGGGCAACCGGTTGTCGTGCGGACCGATATCGGTTTGCGCGCGCAGCCCCGGCGTCGACTTTGTCGGCCACATGGTGAACATGTCGATCCAGTCGCGCACCGCTGCGTCGTCGTTGAGCGTTTTCCGCGAGAAGCTCTCCAGCAGCCGAACTTTCGCATCGTAGGAGGGCGGCAGCACGATGCCGGACTCGGCCAGCTCACGTTCGGCGGCGCGGAAGAAGTCTCGCGTGCGGTCGTGGCGACCCCTCGTCGCCATCAGCACCGCCGAATGCACCAGTTCTGGGCGGGCCAACATCAGCTCCTGCGCGATGAACGATCCCATCGACACCGCCACAATCCGGGCGGGCGCCGCGCCGAGCTTTTCGATCAGCGCGGCGGTGTCGGCGACCATCTGCTCGACGCCGAAGCCGTCGGCCTGCTCGGTTGCGCCGATCCCGCGGTTGTCGAAGGTGATCGCCCGGTAGCCGGCCGCCAGGAACGCCGGAACCTGGTAAATGTGCCAGGTGCGGCCCGCGCCGCCTCTACCCGAGATGAACAGCACCGGATCGCCGGAGCCGCGGTCGTCATAGGCCAGATTCACCCCGCAGAGGCTACGCGGCCAGCCGTGCCACCACTTTCTCGTAGTCCTGCTTCAGCTCCACAGTCACGGACGGCGCGAAGGCCAACACCAGGTCCTCGACCTGGTAGACGTTCGAGGTCGAGGCTTCGTACTTCTGCGCGAGACCTGTGGTGGGGAACTTGAACACCGAAACCGTGTCGGTGTCGACGGCCTGGGTGCAATGCAGCGCCTGGCACTTCTGCGCGGTGACGTCATGAGGATTCAGCGCAGGCAAGCCGGCCTTGGTGATGGCACCGACCACCTGCGAAGCGCTGATGCCATTGAGTGACGCAGGCCCACCTGCCGACCCACTCCCTTGGCCCGCGACCGTGCTGTGGCCGCAACCGGCGACCCCGCCGATCGCTATTGCGATGATGCCCGCAGCTCGGCCGACCGCAGTTGCCCGCATTCGTCTGAGCCTACCGAGCGACTTCGGCGCGCTACCGTGCGCTCAGCGCCGGTTAGCGCGCCGAAATCGCCGTCTTGCCGCGGCGGCGCTTCGCCCGGGCCCGGTCGATGGCGTGGTCCCACAACAGGCCCGTTGCGGCCTTCAGCTGCTTGGGCTTGACCAGATCCTTCGACATCAAGGCCGTCGCCGCGGCCTTGGTGGTCGCCGATGCCTTCGACATGTGACCGGAGTCGAACGGCGGCTGCGGGTCATACTCCATCGACAGCTGAATGACCTTGGCCCGGCCTTCGCCACCGACCTGACCGGCCAGCCACAGGCCGAGGTCGATGCCAGCCGACACACCCGCGCAGGTCACGACGTCGCCCTCGTGAACGATGCGCTGATCGCCAACGGGGTTGACGCCCAACGCCTTCAGCGCAGGCAACGCCGCCCAATGGGAGGTGGCGCTCTTGCCGTCCAGCAGCCCCGCGGCGGCGAGCATGATCGAGCCGGAGCACACCGATGCAGTCCACGTGGCGGTCTCGTTCGCCTTGCGCAGCCAGTCGAGCACCTTCTCGTCGCGCGCGTGCTCGATTGTCGTGAACCCACCGGGCACCAGAATGATGTCGGGAGAAGGTGTTTCGTCGAACGAATGCGTCGCACCAACGACGAGCACACCGGAGTCCGCGGTGATGGGCCCGGGCGCGTGCCAGACGAAGCGCACTTCGGCGTCGGGCAGCCAGCGCAGGCTTTCGTAGGGGCCGATGAAGTCGAGCGCGGTGAAGCCGGGGTACAACACGATGGCGATCTGCATGATTTCCTCCTGTTAGGCGAATGCCTTGCGGTACTGGTCGGGCGAGATGCCCATTCGGCGAACGAAATTGCGGCGCATGGTCTCTGCAGTGCCGAAACCGCAGCGGGCCGCGATGACGGTGACGGTGTCGTCGGTCTCCTCCAGTTGCCTGCGGGCGGCCTCGGTGCGGATGCGTTCGACGTAGGCGCCCGGCGCCTCGCCGACCTCGTCGGTGAACACCCGCGTGAAATGCCGAGGGCTCATCGCCGCCCGATCGGCCAGCGCGGGGATGCTGTGGGCGGCACCGGGTTCGGCCTCGATGGCTTCCTGGGCTTCGCGGATCGGCTCGCGCTTCGCGCGCGGCATCCACACCGGTGCGGCGAACTGGCTCTGTCCACCGGGACGGCGCAGATACAGCACCAGGTAGCGCGCCACCGTCTGCGCGACCTCGGTGCCGTGGTCCTCCTCGACCAGCGACAGCGCGAGATCGATGCCCGCCGTGACGCCTGCCGCCGTCCACACCTTCGGCGAACTGTGCACGAAGATCGGATCGGGATCGACTCTGACAGAAGGGAATTCCTGAGCCAACTCGTCGGCGAACGCCCAGTGTGTGGTTGCGCGGCAGCCGTCGAGCAGCCCCGCCTCTGCAGCCAGGAACGCACCCGTGCAGACACTGACGACACGGCGGGCGGTACCGGAAACGGCTTTGACCCAGTCGACGACGTCGCGGTTCTTCCGCGCCTCGTCGAGTCCCCAACCGCCGGGAAGCACGACCGTGTCGATGGATCCGTCGGGGTCGGGCAGTGGCTGCGCCACGAGCACCAGACCGGTGCCGGTGGTGACCGGTTCACCCTCGACGGACGCGATCGTGACGTCGTATCCGTCGTCGAAGCGATGCCGCGCCGCCAGGTTCAGCGTGGCACCGGTGAACACGTCGAAGGGCCCGACCATGTCCAGCGCCTGCACGCCGGAATAGCCGAGAATCACCACCGACCGTGTCACGACTTCAGTGTTGGCCAGATCGCCGATGGCGTCTACGCCCTGTAGCCCACAAATTAGGACATAGTGCCGATATGTGGATGAATAACCAGCCCAGGGCGGAATGATCATTAACATAGGCACCGTGCTCGCCACAGTTCGGAAGTTTCTCGGCCTGGAGTTGACGATCGCCGAATGGCTCGGAACCGCCATCCTCGGCGCGATCCCCTACCTGGTCATCGGCGTGATCTGGTCGCTGACGCACACCCAGCAGCTCAGCGGACTCACCGGCGTCGATCGCGCCGTGTCTTTCCTTGGTTCGATCGTGAGCTGGCCTGTGCTGTTGTTCTCCGATGTGTGCATGACATGACCGAGAACCGCATATCGGCGAGGAGGCGCACTGCGCGATGGGATCCCGATGCCGACGTCTCGGTCAGGGAGGCGATGGACTTCTGGTCGTTCGCGGCCGCCGCTGCAAACGTCGTCATGCAATTGGCCGTTCCCGGCGTCGGCTACGGCGTCGTGGAAAGCAAGGTCGATTCCGGCAGCATCCTCAAGCACCCGTGGAAGCGGCTCCGGACGACATCTCAGTACCTGGCGGTGGCGGTGTTCGGGTCGGACGAGGATCGTGCCGCGTTCCGTCAGGCGGTCGACGTCGCACACCGCCAAGTCATCTCTGCGCCCGAGAGCCCGGTGCGCTACAACGCTTTCGACCGCGAGCTCCAGATGTGGGTCGCGGCATGTCTTTTCGTCGGCCTGGAGGACACCTACCTGTTGCTTCGCGGCGAGATGAGCCACGAGCAGGCCGAGCAGTTCTACCGCTCCGCCTGGACACTGGGCACCACGCTGCAGGTCACCGACGACCAATGGCCCGCCACCCGCACGGACTTCGACGCCTACTGGGACACCGCCTGCAAGCAAGTGGCGATCGACCCTCCGGTGCGCGACTACCTGTCCGACCTGATCAACCTTCGGATGATCAATCCCGTTCTGGGACTGCCATTTCGGCCACTGCTGAGGTTCCTCACCATCGGCTTTCTCGCGCCCGTCTTCCGGGATGCGCTCGGCGTCAAATGGAGCAAGGGCAAGCAACTGCGTTTTGAATGGCTGTTCCTCCTGGTGGCATTCGTCAATCGGTTCCTGCCGGTTTTCATTCGGCAGGGCGGGAGCTTTCTCCTGTTGACCGATGTGCGGAGGCGCGTCCGTGCGCACAGCAGCCTGGTGTGACGGGCGATGCTGACCCGGCTGCGGTGGCTGCTCAGCCGAAAAGTAAGCATCGAGGCGATGATCGAGACCGCGATGTGGGCCGCGATTCCCTACCTCGTCGTCGGGATCCTGTGGACGTTCCTCCACGCCGACGACGTCGCGCGGATCGAAGAGCGGTTGGACACCCGCGTCCCGGCGGGATCGGAATTGGTCGCGTTCGGTGCAACGACCGCGCTATGGCCGTTCCTGCTGTTCGGCCATGAGGTCTGCGCGCCCTGACGCGAAGCAGGCCGTGATGCGGTCGATCCACCACTGACGCCGCACCGCCGGTGCAGCCAGCGCGGCCAGCCGGGCCGGATCGGGGGCGACCGGCGCGACCGGTAGATGGCCGTCGACCGGCGCCAGCGGTTCCGCGACGTCCTCGACAAACAGGCCGCCGGTGCCCAGCCCGCATGCGTGCCGGAGTTCGGGGAGTGCACCCGCGGCCAGCAGGCCACGGCCGATGCCGACGGCCGAGTCCAGCGCGCTGGACACCACGACGGGCACATCGATCTGCCCTGCAATGGCGAGCAGCTTGACGACCCCGCCGAGCGGGGCGACCTTCAGCACCGCGACGTCTGCCGCGCCCGAGCGCACCACCCGCAGTGGATCGTCGGCCTTGCGGATGCTTTCGTCCGCGGCGATCGGAACGTCGACCCGGCGGCGCACCTCTGCCAATTCGTTCACGGTCTTGCAGGGCTGCTCGACGTACTCCAGTGCACCGAGCGCGTTGATCGCATCGACGGCTTCGGCGACCGTCCAGCCGCCGTTGGCGTCCACCCGAACCGTCGGCACCTGCGCGCGGACGGCATCGACGCGGGCCACATCGTCGGCCAGCGTCTGGCCGGGTTCGGCCACTTTCACCTTGGCGGTGCGCGCACCGGGGAAGCGGGCCAGCACCTCGGACACGTCGGCGGCGGCAACGGCCGGCACCGTCGCGTTGATCGGAATGCGGTCGCGGCGCGTCGCGGGGGGTGGAGAGTAGGCGGCTTCGATGGCCGAGGCAAGCCATGCCGCCGCTTCGGGCGGTTCGTACTCGAGGAAGGGGCCGAACTCGCCCCAGCCCGCCGGGCCGTCGATCAGCGCGAGTTCACGGACGGTGATGCCGCGGAACTTCACCCGCATCGGCAGGGCGACGACATGTAGGCGGTCGACGATGTCCGTTATGGACGGCACGGAGTCCATGATCCACGACGTCACGGTTCGGTAAGGGTTCGGTAATGACTTGCCGCGATTGAGGGCAGCGTCTTCGGGATAAATCTCAGTTACTCGACCACGGCCAGTGGCGCGAAGCAGGACAACGACCAGGAACGGATCGACATAGTCGATGGGACCAATCAAGATCACCACTCAGTTAGCCGAGTCGGCATTGTCGATATTCGGGATCCGGGTCGGTACCGAAGAACCTCACTTCATCAGGACGCCGCTGGGCGACGCGGTTGAGTTGCGGCAGTATGGTCCCCGCATTGCGGCCGAGACGACCGTCACCGACGTCGAAGAACGCGCCCGCAGCATCGGATTCCGCCGGCTGGCCAACTACATCTTCGGCGCGAACCACCGGGACGAGACGATAAAGATGACCGCCCCGGTCGCCCAACAATCCGATCGCGGAGGCGACGAAATTGCGATGACGGCGCCGGTGGCCCAGTCACGGCGTTCCGACGGTCGTTGGACCATAAGATTTTTCATGCCGTCCAAATGGACGATCGATACACTCCCGACGCCGAACGACGACAACGTCGCCCTTGTCACCGTTCCGGGAGAGACGGTGGCGGTGCTGCGGTTTACTGGCGACCGCAGCTCCGCCGCCGTCGCCGCGCAAACCGAGGAACTTGTTAAAACCCTGCGCAACAACGGAATTTCGGTGACCGGTGAACCCGTCGCATGGTTCTACGATCCACCGTGGACGCTGCCGTTCCGACGCCGGAACGAGGTCGCGATTCCAGTGCGGAGATGAAGGTCCCTGACGACATCAATCCGTGGCATACACGCACTTACCCGCGAGGAACGTCGCTCGAACCACCAGCTCGGCAACCTGTCGCCGGTTTCCTCGGCGGTGCCGTCCAACTCACCTGACGCGTCGCGGCCATACGTCGCGCCCTTCGGGTCGGGAGTGTCGCGGGTCAGCACGGTGCGTGCGGCCGCCGCAGAGTTGAAGAACGCCTTGTGCCCGGAGTTGTGAATGATCACCAGCGGGTTGTCCGGCGCAATGCCGTTGAGCCACTTCAGCGTCGGCCCCGGAAGGCCGTTCTGCAGAAGCGGATCCCAGCCGTTGAGGTAGGCGCCGTCGGCTCCGCGCTTGTCTACCTCGGCCTTGACTGCGGCAACGACGTCGTCGGGCATCGTGACCGGTCGGATGTCGACAAGCCGGTCCGACAGCGCGATCGCCTCCATCAGCGGGTGCCCGTGCGCTTCGATCAGGCCGGGCATGACGCAGCCGTCGCCGATGTCGAGAACCTCGGTGTCGGGCCCGACGAGCGCTTCGACGTCGGACCGGCTGCCGACCGCCGCTATTCGACCGCCTGCGACGGCCAGCGCTTCGGCGGTGGGTTGAGATTCGTCGACCGTCAGCACGGTTCCGTGGATGACAAGCTCAGCGGTTGGCACTACGCCATCTTCGTCGACGGGTTTGCCGACGAGCGAAAGCTTTTTTAGAAGTTTTTTCGCGACCGTGTCGATTGGGCGGGGTTGCCGTTCGACGTCTCAATGAGGGCACGATGGACGCGCCCCTTCCACCACGAAGAAGGAGACACACAATGTCGCGCTACATGCTGATCATGCGGTCCACCCCTGAGGCCGAGGCTGCCATGCAGGAAGCCAACATCGACTTCAACCAGGTCATCGAGTCGATGGGCCGCTTCAACGAGGAGCTCATCAAGGCCGGCGTGATGCTGGCCGGCGAAGGCTTGACGGGTCCCGAGGAGGGCTTCGTCGTCGACTTCAACTCCGACCCGCCCGTCGTCACCGACGGCCCGTACACCGAGGCCAAGGAACTGTTCAACGGGTTCTGGATCCTCGACGTGTCGTCGAAGGAAGAGGCCAAGCAGTGGGCGCAGAAGATTCCGCTGGGCAAGGGCGTCAAGGTCGAGGTGCGCCGGGTGTCGTCGACCGAGGAGTTTCCGCTGGACAATCCGTGGATCAAGAAGGAGATCCAGTGGCGGGCTGAACTCGCCGAGAAGATCGCCGCACAGGCGCGCGCTGACGCCGACAAATTCGGCGGCTGATGAGCGCTCGCCGGGCTGCGTCCTGTCGAGTAAGTAGCAGCGGCGTCAAAGTGGCGTAGTGCACTCCTTGCAGGCGCGGGCCTTGATCGGCGGCTCTCGTATCAGGGCGCCCTGGTTCGTGTGTCGGCAGCGCGTATGCCACGCATCTGGCAACGGAGCACCCGGCTACGTATCAGAGGGTGCAGGCTGCTATGTCCCGCTGGATTTCACATTGAGTGATGCCTCGGGGGTCAGTCACCTGGCGCGGATCCGTATGGGTCCGCGCCAGGTTGCGTCAGGGTCGACGACATCGCCGCCCTGCGTGATCTCCACGTCGCCGCTTTTCGCCAGGTCACGCGCGGCGTCGCGGGCCCCATCCATCAGGTCGCGCCAATTCTCGCCGCCGACGGCGCGGGCGGCGTCGGAGGGGCAGATGCTCTTCGCGGGCCCGCGCTCCCTGGCCAGCGTCAGGATCGCCGCACGCAGTCGCTGATCGCTTTCGGCCACATGTCGAGTCAAGCCGAATACCGCGGCCCTTACCACCAAATCTGTAACACGTTCTAGTCTGTCTTGTATGACGGATGATCTGCTGCGCCATCCCCTGCACTCCGGCCACCTGACTGTCGGCGCGCTCAAGCGCAATAGGGACAAGCCTGTGCTGTTCCTCGGCGACACCACACTGACCGGCGGCGAGCTCGCCGACCGCATCAGCCAGTACATTCAGGCGTTCGAGGCGCTCGGCGCAGGCACAGGCAGCGCCACCGGCCTGCTGTCGCTCAACCGGCCCGAGGTGCTGATGATCCTGGGCGCAGGCCAGACACAGGGCTACCGCCGGACGGCACTACACCCTCTCGGGTCGCTGGACGACCACGCGTACGTGCTGAACGACGCCGGCATCACGTCGCTGATCATCGATCCGAACCCGATGTTCGTCGAGCGCGCGCTCGGGCTGCTGGAGAAGGTGCCCGGGCTCAAGCAGATCCTGACCATCGGCCCGGTGCCCGACGCGCTGTCCGACGTCGCCGTCGACCTGAGCGCCGAAGCGGCGAAGTATTCGCCGCAACCGTTGAGGGCGGCCGACCTGGCGCCGGATCACATCGGCGGTATGGCCTACACCGGCGGAACGACCGGCAAGCCGAAGGGCGTTATCGGCACCGTGCAATCGATCACCTCGATGACGACGATCCAACTTGCGGAATGGGAGTGGCCCGAGAATCCGAAGTTCCTGATGTGTACGCCGCTGTCGCACGCAGGTGCGGCGTTCTTCGTGCCGACGATCATCAAGGGCGGCGAACTGGTGGTGCTGACCAAATTCGATCCGGCGGAGGTCCTGAAAACCATCGAGGAGCAGAAGATCACGGCGACCATGCTGGTGCCGTCGATGATCTACGCGCTGATGGACCATCCCGATTCGCGCACCCGCGATTTGTCGTCCCTCGAGACGGTGTACTACGGCGCATCGGCGATGAACCCGGTTCGCCTCAAGGAGTCGATCGACCGGTTCGGCCCGATCTTCGCCCAGTACTACGGGCAGTCCGAAGCACCGATGGTGATCACGTATCTGCCGAAGGGCGATCACGACGAGAAGCGGCTGACATCGTGTGGCAGGCCGACGGTATTCTGTCGGACCGCGTTGCTCGGCGACGACGGCAAACCGGTTCCGCAGGGCGAAGTCGGCGAGATCTGTGTGTCGGGTCCGCTGGTGTCCGGCGGCTACTGGAACAAGCCGGAGGCGACGGCCGAGACGTTTCGCGACGGCTGGATGCACACCGGCGACCTGGCCCGTGAGGACGAGGACGGCTTCTGGTACATCGTCGACCGCACCAAGGACATGATCGTCACCGGTGGGTTCAACGTGTTCCCGCGTGAGGTGGAAGACGTTGTCGCCGAACATCCGTCGGTCGCGCAGGTCTGCGTCATCGGCACCCCTGACGAGAAGTGGGGCGAGGCCGTGACGGCCGTCATCGTGCTGCGTCCCGATGCGCCGAGCGATGACGATGCAGTCGCGAAGGTGACGTCTGAGATTCAGGCGGCGGTCAAGGACCGCAAGGGCTCTGTGCAGTCGCCCAAGCAGGTGATCGTCGTCGATTCCGTCCCGATCACCGCCCTCGGCAAGCCGGACAAGAAGGCCGTGCGCGCGCAGTTCTGGGAGGGCGCAAGCCGCGCGGTCGGCTGAGTTCTCCCCGCGAGCGACCGCTCTTGTACGCGTGCTCGCGGCGTGTTGCCGTACAAACACGGTCACTCGCGGTGCGGGGTGACCACGAGATCGGCCTTCGCGCGGCACTTTTCGATGCGCTCGGCGTTGAGTTCATCGACGCCGCGCATCCATGCCTCGGCCTGTTCGGGTGACTTGCCGAACTCGACATGCCTCGCGACGAGGCGACGACGGCGTTCGTCGCGCGGCACTTCGACGTACCACAACTCCGACAGCTGCTCGCGCACCGACGGCCACGGCGGTTCGTCGTCGAGGAGGTAGTTGCCCTCGGTGACAACCAGTCTCGTCTCCGGCGGCACCGCGATGCTGCCCGCGATCGGCTGCTCGATGTCCCGGTCGAACGCCGGGGCGTAGACGGTGTGCGTCGGCGTCGCACGAATGCGTTCCAGCATCGCCAGATATCCGTCGCCGTCGAAAGTGTCGATAGCGCCCTTGCGGTCCAACCGCCCGAGCTGGCGGAGTTCGGCATCGGCGAGGTGAAAGCCGTCCATCGGTACGTGCACGGCGTCATCAAATGCTGACGCGATGGATTCGGCCAACCGCGTCTTGCCTGCGCCCGGCGGCCCGGTGACACCGAGGATGACCCTTTGTTCGCGGGCAAGCAGCGCCTCGACGCGAGCGATGTCCATCTCGGCACAATAGGCATGTGCCCGTCACCGAGTTGCGCCAGACCGTCGATGCGGTGTGGCGGATGGAGGCCGCCAAGATCATCGCGACACTGACCCGCACGGTCGGCGACGTCGGCCTCGCGGAAGATCTGGCGCAAGAGGCGCTCGTCGACGCGCTGACCCGGTGGCCCGATACGGGTGTGCCCCGCAACGCGGGCGCGTGGCTGACGACCGTCGCCAAACGCAAGGCCATCGACCATTGGCGTCGTCAGGACAACCTCGACACCAAGTACGCGACGCTCGCCCGCGAGCTGGAGACCCGAATCGACGAGCCCGCATGGGATCCCGACCGCATCGACGACGACGTGCTGCGGCTCATCTTCATCTCCTCGCATCCGGTGCTGTCCCGCGAGGGACAGATCGCACTCACCCTGCGCGTCGTCGGCGGCCTGACGACCGACGAGATCGCCGGGGCCTTCCTGTCGTCGACACCGACGATCGCGGCGCGGATCACCAGGGCGAAAAAGACGCTGGCCGCAGCCGATGTGCGGTTCGAGGTGCCGGACCGGTCGGAGTTTCCGCAGCGGCTGTCGGCGGTGCTTTCGGTGATTTACCTGATCTACAACGAGGGCTATTCGGCGTCGTCCGGTCAGCGCTGGATCCGCGACGAACTGTGCAGCGAGGCGCTGCGGCTGAGTCGGGTGTTGGCGGCACTGGTGCCCGACGAGCCCGAAGCCCACGGGCTGGTGTCGCTGATGGAGTTCCAGTCGTCGCGGTTCGGCGCGCGCACCCACGCTGACGGGACACCGATCCTGCTGGAGGACCAGGACCGCACGAAGTGGGACCGCGCCCAGATCGGCCGCGGGGTCACCGCATTGGAACGCGCCGCCGTGGCCGTCGAGAAACGGGGAAGCGGCTGGGGTCCGTACGCCTTGCAGGCCGCGCTTGCCGAATGCCACGCGACCGCGCCGACCTCTGCCGACACCGACTGGGACCGCATCGTGTTGCTGTACGACGGGCTCATCCAGGTCGCGCGCTCCCCGGTCGTCGAGCTGAACCGGGCCGTGGCGGTGGCGATGGCGTCCGGCCCGGAGGCCGGGCTGGCGATCGTCGACGGGCTGACCGGTCTCGACGGGTCCTATCTGCTGCCCAGTGTCCGGGGCGAGCTGCTGGCCCGGCTCGGCCGCAACGACGAGGCCGCCGCCGAGTTCGCCCGCGCTGCCGGACTCGCCGACAACGAGCGGGAGCGAGAAGTGCTGACGGACAAGGCCGTTCGGGCGAAGGATGACTAGGCGCCGGGTACCCCGGTGCGGGCGGCCACCGACGACGGCGTGGCGGTGTCGAACACATCGATGACCACGTCCTCGTCGCGGTAACCGCCGATGTGGTGCAGCCCCCGAGTGGCCGCGATGATGTCGTTGGTGTGATCACCCGTCATGGGATAGTCGGGGACGGCGTGCAGCCAGTGTGCGGCGACGATCGTCGCCGCCCTGGTCAGTTGCGGGACTTCGCGATCGAGCACTCGGCGCAATGTCGCCGCATCCAAGTAGTAACCGACCTCCGACAACACGACCAGATCGAAACCCCCTGGCGGCCAGTCGTTGTCGAGTGAGCGCTGCAACAGCGTCACGCGTTGCCGCACACCCGCAGCGCTCAGTCGCCGGTGTGTCGCATCGAGTGCGGCGGGAACAACATCCGTTGCGGTCACGTGATCGCATCGGACAGCGAGTTGCTCGGTCAGCACGCCCACCGAACAGCCGGGTTCGAACGCATGTCGGTAGCGCGGATACGGCAACACCGCCAACGTGATTGCGAACTTTCGCCTGTCGTACCATCGCTCCCCCAGCTGCCACGGGTCCGCCGACGCCGCGTACATCTGGTCGAAGTATGCGTTGGGCAGCCGCGCCGTCATCGAGCTCGTCCTGCCAGCCGTCCGAGTTGCTCGAGGTCGCGCTCTGCGTGACTCTGTCGCACGTACATGGTCAGATCGGCAACGCGCGCGGCGTGCCGAGCATCCTGGGCCAGTGGTGCGGCACCGAGCGCCCTTCCGGTGCGGGTGATCGCCTCCTCGACCGCCGTTTCCACGACCGCACGAGTGCGCCGCGCGATCAACTCCGCCCGGTTCTCGCGGTTCAACGGATCGGCGTCGACCTGACAGGCGGCCGACACGAGCACCGCCTCCGCCGCGGTGAGTGCGGCGTCCACGGCTCCGAGGTGCGCCAGGGTGTGCGGGTCGACGGACTCACGTTCCGCGCGCTTGTACAGCGGCGCAGCCACGGCCCGCGCTCCGCCGAGCCAGCAGGCACTGACGCCGATAGCGCCGTGCCAGAAGCCCGGTCGATCGAGGTACTCCCCCGGCGCGCCGACGGCGACGGCACGCGTGTTGTGGAACTGGACGGAGCGGGTGTCCGAGTCGGCCATTCCAGGGTTACGCCAATTGCTGGGCAGCCGATGCACATTGGGGTCGTTCAGGTCGACGGCGAACAGCCCGCGGCCTCCAACATCGAGATGCGCCGTCACCAGCGCGTGCGAACAGATGCCCGCGCCCGAGCACCACACCTTGGTGCCGTCGAGCGTCGACTCGTCGCCCTTGCCGTGCGCCCGCAGCACCGCTTCGGGTGATTCAGCGGCCCAAACACCCCACAGCTGATCAGGTTTCGGGTCGGGTCCCCGCAACTCGGCGAGTATCGCGACTGCGTCGGTGTGCGCCTCGGCCAGCCGGCCCGCGACGGTATCGGCCTGTGTCAGTTCGGCGAGCCGGTGCCATCGCGCCGCCGTCTGACCAGAACCCGGCAGCGGAAGTTCCAGCTCACCTGCGGCCAGCCAGCGCGCCACCAGACCGGTGATCACACCCCGTCACCGGCCGCTCGCTTGAGGACCGAACCCGACAGCTCATGCAGGTGGTGCGCGAAGCCGCCCGGTGCCCGGCCATGGGGTCGGTCCGACGTCGCGACCGAAAGGTCGGCGTCGCGGTGGATGCGGAGCCGGGCCGCTTCGAAGCGGTCGACCAGCTCGACGTCTTCGCCGGTCTGCAGCGCCCGGAAACCGCCGACGGCCCAGTACGCGTCTGCCCGAAAGCCCATGTTGGCACCGTGAATATGGTCGTGCCCCGGCCCCTTTGACCGATAGCTGCGAAGATAGCGGCGAGCCACGGCTGCGGGGTAGTTGCGCCACGACGGTATCTGCACCACGCCGAGCACCATGTCGGCGTCGCAAGCGGTCATGCGCAGCAGCCAGTCGGCAGGGACCACGCTGTCGGCATCGGTGGTGGCATACCAGATACGCGCAGGGGCGATGCCGTCACACGACGCTTGGGCGAACTCGAATCCCGCGGCCCGGGCCGCACCGACGTTGCCCGCGTCGACTGCGACGAACTGCACGTCATGCCCGAACTGCCCGACAAGGCGGTCGCTGCCGTCGTCGGTGGCGTCGAGGACCACGACGGTCAGCGTCGGAACCGGCAGGCAGACAGCGGCCGTCGCCAGCGCCCGTAGACAGCGCGGAAGATGCTCCCGCTCGTTGTGCGCGGGTACTACCACAACGGCCTTCGCCAGTTCCATGCCTGGTAGATAGCCCGAAAACCGCTACTTCACACCTGGCGCGGCGCTCAGACGAATACGATCTCGCCCACCGCCATCTGACGCTGCACCACCTCAGGCGTCAGCAACGCGGGCCGGTCACCGTCCTGCAGCTGGCTGGCGAAGCATTGCATCACCTCAGCCTTCGTCGACAGCTCGGCCGTCGTAAGGGGCACCCGCCGGGCACGGTGCCATGGCACCGCTGCATCGTCGGGAATCGCCCAGTGCCACATCCATATTGGGTATTCGATGAACACCGCGCCGGTGCTTTTCGCGGCGACCGCCGCCGCCCGCCCGACCGCCTCGTGATCGGGATGTCCGTCCGCACGCCACGTCGCCGCGCACCACGCCCCGCGATCGAAACCGGCGAGCACCGCGCTCAGTCTGACGCTGAGCCGCTGTTCGTGACTCGCCACCCGCCCATCGGGCACGGCGAGGAAGATCGGTTTCGGCAGGCCGAGCCGCGAGGTGGCGGCGACGAGTTCCTCCCGGCGCACCTTGGCCAGCTCGTGACGCCCGCCGTCATCGTCGGGATAGGCCGCCTCGCCGTCGGTAGCCGCCACCACCTGCACTTCGACGCCGCGGTCACGCAGCAGTGCGGCCGTCCCGCCAAGCCCGAGCGTCTCGTCGTCGGGGTGCGCGCCGACAAGCACAAGCGCCGGACAGCCGTCGAGGTCCAGCGGCGGAAGGTGCCGCTGCCAGCCGGTCCAATCCTCGACCGCGGTGCCGCCCTCAACGATCGGCCGCGCCGCCAGGCGGGCGCCGTTGGTGGTCGGCTCGATCATCGCCGTTGGATAGCCGGTGGCTTCAATTCCACACGTCGCGGCGTGACAGGATTTCCCCGTGCAGGTGCGTGCGGTGCTGTTCGACTACTCCGGCACGCTGTTCCGCCTGGAAGAGGACGACAGCTGGTTCGAAGGTATCCAGGCCGACGAGCGCGAGATCGACGGGCACGTGCAGGCCGAGTTGATGCGCAGGATGACCGCGCCGACCGGCCAGCACGTCGACATGACGCCGGAGGCCTATCACGCGTGGGTCAACCGCGATCTCGCGCCGCACCTGCACCGGGAGGCGTATCTGCACGTGCTGCGCGAGTCGGGGCTGGCCGACCACCACGCCGAGGCGCTCTACGGCCTGTTGATCGACCCGATGAACTGGACGCCGTATCCGGACACCGCCGACGTTCTCGCCGGCCTTCACCGCCGGAGAATCAAGACCGCGGTCGTCTCCAATATCGCGTTCGACGTGCGGCCCGCGTTCCAGTCGATCGGCGCCGCCGACTTCGTCGACGAGTTCGTCCTGTCTTTCGAAGTCGGCGCCGTCAAGCCCGACCCGGCGATCTTCCAGACCGCGCTGACCAGAATCGGCGTCGCCGCGAAGGACGCGGTGATGGTCGGCGACAGCGAGGAGGCCGACGGTGGCGCCCGTGCGCTCGGCTGCGGCTTCCTCCTGGTCGATCCGCTGCCGACGACGCAACGGGCCGACGGCCTGCGCAAGGCGTTGTCCGGTTACGGCATCGCGCTCGACACGCAGTAGCGTCTGGGCATGCCCAACGGCGAGCGCGTGCTGCCACCGCGATGGCTCAAGCCGGTGAACAAGGTGTTGATGGTCATGCTGCGGCTCGGCGTGCCGATTTCACGCGTCGAGTCGCCGGTGGTGCTGACGGTGCCGGGCCGCAAGACCGGCAAGCCGCGCTCCACACCGGTCACCCCGATGGACGTCGACGGCAACCGCTATGTCGTTAACGGCTATCCAGGGGCGGACTGGGTGAGCAACGTCCGCGCCGCCGGTGAGGCAACGCTGACTCAGGGCCGCCGCACGCAACGGGTCCGCATGGTGGAGTTGACGCCAGAGGATGCGCGCCCGGTGCTGCGCGCGTTCCCCGCAGCGGTGCCGACCGGCGTCGAGTTGATGAAACGGGTCGGCCTGCTCACCGACGGGACACCCGACGAGGCTGCGGGCCTGGCGGGCCGCTGCCCCGTGTTCCGCATCGACCCCGTCACGTAGCGTCGCCGGTATGTCCGACGCCGAACGCATCCGGCCGCCGTGGTGGCTGAAG
>JBKPSU010000137.1:0-16423 GCA_046735135.1 Actinomycetota bacterium | reverse complement strand
GATCTTCACCGAGGTGATGGACGCTGCGGGCGTGCCCGCAGGTGTCTACAACATGGTCTTCGGTGACGGCCCCGGTGTCGGCGCGGCGATCTCCAGCCATCCCGACATCGACCTGGTGTCGTTCACCGGTTCGACCCGCGCGGGCGTCGACGTGGCCAAGAACGCGGCCGCCACCGTCAAGCGCGTGACCCAGGAACTCGGCGGGAAGAGCCCGAACATCGTGATCGACGACGAGAAGTTCGCCGAAAGCGTCACAGCGGGCGTGTCCACCATGATGGTCAACTCCGGCCAGAGCTGTAATGCACCGTCGCGCATGCTCGTTCCCCGAGAGCGCATTGCGGAAGCCGCTGAGATCGCGCGCGGTGTCGCCGAAGCGGTCTCGGTGGGCGATGCCGAGGACAAGAGGGCGATCGGGCCCGTGGCGTCGAAGGTCCAATTCGACAAGGTGCAGGGCCTGATCCAGAAGGGCATCGACGAGGGAGCGACCGTGGCTGCGGGCGGCCCCGGCCGGCCGGACGGGCTCGACACCGGCTACTACGTCAAGCCGACCGTGTTCTCTGACGTCACCAACGACATGACGATCGCCCGCGAAGAGATCTTCGGCCCGGTGCTGTGCATCCTTCCCTACGACGACCTCGATCAGGCCGTCGACATCGCGAACGACACCGATTACGGTCTGGCCGGCTATGTTTCGGCCGCCGACCTGGACGCCGCGCGCTCTCTGGCGCGCCGGATCCGGGCCGGACAGGTCGCGATCAACCACGCGTTCGACCTGAACACTCCCTTCGGCGGCTACAAGCGCAGTGGCAACGGGCGCGAATGGAGCGAGTTCGGCTTCGAGGAGTACCTGGAGATCAAGGGCACGCTGGGGTACGCACCCCAGTAGACGCGGAGGTGAGAGCTACGCCTGCACGGCGCGATGCACCGCGCTGATGATGCCTTGATATCCGGTGCACCGGCAGAAGTTGCCGGACAGTCCCTCGCGGATCTCGTCGTCGGTGGGCTGCGGGTTGTCTCGCAGCAGCGCGGTGATCGACGTCACGAAACCCGGTGTGCAGAAGCCACATTGGAGTCCGTGGCATTCCCGCAGCGCCGCCTGCACCGGCGAGAGCTCGCCGTCCTCGCCTGCGATTCCCTCGACGGTGGTGACCTCCTGGCCGTCCGCCTGGACGGCGAAGATCAGGCACGACCGCACCGCCTGACCGTCGAGGAGCACCGTGCAGGCGCCGCACGCGCCGTGTTCGCAGCCGAGGTGGGTTCCGGTGAGGCCGCACTTCTCGCGCAGGAAGTCCGCGAGCGTCAGGCGGGGTTCGACCACGCTTCGTTGTGGACGGCTGTTGACGGTCATGTCGACCGATTGCTCATGCATGGATGGCCTCCATCCCTGACGTTTCGGCCTGCCGCGCCGCAGCGGTCCACGCCCGTGCCACCATTGCGGCTCCCACCCGGGACCGGTAGTCCGCGGAGCCCTGAAGGTCGGCGGGGATGTCTGAGAGCCCGCTCATCGCAAGCCTGCCGATCTCCTCGGCGGTGATCGCGTCGGCGGCCCTGCCGATGACGGCGTCCTCCGCGACCGAACCGCGCAGCGGCGTCGAACCGAGGCCGAGCAGCCCGATCCCGCAGCGCGCCACCCTGTCATCGTCGTCGAGCTGCACCGCGACGGTGGCGCCGGCGATGGCGAAATCGCCGTGCCTGCGGGCGAATTCCTCGACAGCGAAGCCCGACCGGGCGCCCCATACCGGGAACCGCACGCCGGTCAGGATCTCGTCGGAGGCCAGCGAGGTCTCCCACAAACCGGTGAAGAAGTCGGCCGCCGCGATCTCCCTGCCGCCTCGCGCCGATGTCGCCTCCATCGTCGCGTCGAGCGCGAGCGCCACCGCGGCGTACTCGGCGGCGGGGTCGGCGTGTGCGATCGCACCGCCGAGGGTGCCCCTCGTCCTGATCTGGAAGTGCCCGATATAGGGCGTCGACAGCGTCAGCAGCGGGACCGATTCGGCGACCTCGTCGTCCATGCCCACGAGCGCGTGCGGTGTGCCCGCGCCGACGAACACCTGGTCGGCACGACGCTCGATGTCCTGCAGTTCACCGACGCGGGAGATGTCGATGAGGTTCTCGAAGTAGGTCAGCCGCATCGCAAGCATCGGGACGAGGCTCTGGCCACCGGCGAGAATCTTTGCGTCGTCGCCGAATTCGCCAAGCATCTGCACCGCCTCGGCGACGGTGTCGGGCCGGTGATAGGCGAAAGGGGCCGCTTTCATGGCCGGAGCCGCTCGACAGGTGACACCGAGCCGATCAGCCGCGCGAGTGTCGCCTGCAGGTCGTCGGCGAGGTCGGCGGCGGGGTGGGAGCGTTTGCGCCTGCCCAGCAGGAACCCGACCGCCACGCCTGCGGCGACGGCGGCGATAGCCGGGGCGAAGCGCTTGGCCATCGGCGCCGCAACGACTTTCAGCAGATCGACGGAGTCGCCCGCGTCGGATGTGGCCGCGGCGGCGCCGGCAATTGTCGAGGACGCGGCGGCGGTCGGTGTGGATCCACCGAGCAGGTCGGCCTCCAGGTTCCTGGCGAACTGGCCGATCAGGTTCGTCGAGACGTCGGCGAGCACTCCGCGGCCGAACTGTGCGGCCTTGCCCGAGATGGTGAGGTCGGTGGTGATCACCACAGTGGTGGCGTCGCCCTCATCCTTCAGCTGGGCGGTCACCAGCGCCGCTGCGTTACCGCTGCCCCGTGTTTCCTTGCCGCTCGCCTTGATCACCACCCGCTGCGCGGCTGCGTCCTTCTCCTGGAACGACGCATCGCCCTTGTAGGACACCGTGATCGGGCCCACCTTAACCTTCACCGCGCCGGTGAAGTCGTCCCCATCGACCGAAAGCAGTTGGGCGCCAGGGATGCACGGCGCGACGCGCTCGACGTCGGTGATCACCTGCCACGTCTTGGCCGCGGGCACCGCGACTCGGAATTCGTTGTTCAGTTCCACGCCTAGTGGTCCTTTCCGGGTGCGTCCGAGGTGGCCTGTTCGATCAGTTCGACGATCGCCGCGGGACTGGCGGGCAGCCGGGTGAGCGTCACGCCCAGTGGAGCCAGCGCGTCGTTGATCGCGTTGATGACCGCGGGTGTCGAGCCGATGGCCCCACCTTCTCCGCAGCCCTTGTATCCGCCGATGCCGGGGCCGGGGATCTCGACGTGGCCGTACTCGATCAGGGGCACCTCGGTGGCCGTCGGCAGCAGGTAGTCGACGAACGTCGAGGACAGCGGGTTGCCGCCGTCGTCGTACACCATGTTCTCCAGAAGTGCGCCGCCGATGCCCTGTACGGTGCCGCCTGCGATCTGCCCTTCGACCACGTTGGGGTTGATCA
Source organism: Actinomycetota bacterium (assembly GCA_046735135.1). Classification (GTDB taxonomy): domain Bacteria; phylum Actinomycetota; class Actinomycetes; order Mycobacteriales; family Mycobacteriaceae; genus Mycobacterium. Next base: position 13,070 of record JBKPSU010000137.1, on the reverse strand, counting down.
TCGGGCCGACGTCCTCGCTGACGATGTAGCGGGTCAGGGTGACGTGACCGGTCTGCACGTCAACTTCGCATGTGCACGCGTGAGTTGCGTTGGCCCAGTGGATCATTGTCTGGGAGGTGAACCGGGCGGTGGCCTCGAGCGTGGCCGCCATGCCGGCTGGCAGCTGTGCGGGCTCGTAGTAGGAGCGATACGCGAGGTCGGCGAAGCTCACGCTCTTCTCGGGGTCGTCGCGGACGCTGGCCCGCGAGTTGGCCAGCTCGATGTCGGCTTCGTCGGCCTTGAGGCGGTGCGCGGCCATCGCGATGATCTGGTTGCGCAGCATCGTGCCCGCCTCGTTGACCGCGCCCGCCGTCATCGGTCCGCTGCGGCTGCCCTGCGCACCCGCCCCGTACGGCGTGACGGCGGTGTCGCCCTGAATCGTCGAGACATCCTCGATGTCGGCGCCGAGTGCATCGGCGGTCAGCTGGACCACGGTGGTCTCGATGCTGTTACCGGTCGACCCGCCGTTCACATAGACGTTGATCTTGCCGGTCGGTTCCATGCGGATGGTCGCGCCCTCGGTGCCGAGATGGCCTGTCGCCGCACCCGTCGGCTCGATGTAGGCCGAGAAGCCCAGCCCGAGGTAGCGTCCCTGCTCCAGCGCGTCCCTCTGCTCCTTGCGGAAGCCCTCGTGGTCGAGGATCTTCACCGCCTGCTCGAACGTATCGGCGGGCGCCACATGCTCGTAGGGCATGCCGTTGGGGTTGAAGTAGGGCATCTCGTCGCCGCGAAGGATGTTGCGGCGCCGCAGCTCGACGGGATCCATCTCCATCTTGCGTGCTGCGATGTCGAGAAGTATTTCGCGCGTGAGGGTTTCGTACTGCCACGGCCCGCGGTATGCCGCCAGCCCCGCAGTGTTGGAGAACACCGTCTTGTAGTTGAAGCTCGACTTCGGCACGCGGTACGGGCCGGGGAAGAACATGCCGATCGCCGCGGTGGTCAACACCGGATACGGCGTGGGATACGCGCCGATGTCCTGAACGAAGTCGATGTCGGCGGCCAGGATGTTGCCGTCCTCGTCGAATGCCATCCGGACATCGCCGTCGACATGGCGGGCCTGCCCGGCCGACATCAGGTTCTCGCGGCGGTCCTCGATCCACTTCAGTGCGCTTGGCACCTTGCGCGCGGCCAGCATGATGCACATGTCTTCGCGCATCGGGACGACCTTCTGGCCGAACCCTCCGCCGGTGTCGCGCATGATGACCCGCACGTTCTGCGCGGGGATCCCGAGCAGCCGGGCGGCGAACGCGCGCAGTTCGTGCGGGGTCTGCGTCGACGCCCACATCGTCAGCTCGCGCGACGACGCCTCCCACTCGACGACAAGGCCGCGCGTCTCGATCGGGACCGGCGCATAGATCTGTTGGTAGACATGGGCCGACGCGACATGCGCGGCCGACGAGAACGTCTGCTCGTCGGGTGGCGCTCCGCCCATCCCGCCCGCGACGTTGTCGGGGTAGGCAGCGTGCACGACGACCTCGGACTCCGCCGCCAGGCGGATGGACTGAGTGAAGTCGGCGACGGCAGGCAGCTGTTCGTAGTCGACGTCGACCAGCTCGATGGCATCCTCGGCGAGGTAACGCGAGTCGGCGACGACGAGCGCCACCGGATCGCCGACGAACTTGACCTCGCCCTCGGCCAGCGGGGGGCGCGGCGTGTCCGCGACGTCCTTGCCCGCAACCGCGTGCCACGCCTCCCTGACGTCGGGGTTGAGATCCTCGGCAAGGAAAACCGCGTGCACGCCGGGAAGGGCGAGCGCCGCGGCGGTGTCGATGCCGTTGATGCGGGCTCTGGCAAACGGGCTTCGGACGAAACAGGCGTGCAGCATGCCGGGACGGGACACGTCGTCGACGAAGGTCCCGTGGCCGGTGAGGAGGCGAGTGTCCTCCACCCGCGAGACCCGCGTGCCCGCGTAGCGGGTTGCGACGGCTTCCCGCGGGGCTGAGGTCATGGCAAAGGCTCCAATCCGCCGTCGACAGGGCCGCTACGACAGCTGCTAAGCAAGTGCCCAGCGAGCTTACCGGATACGGGATTCTCTCTAATCAGCATATGACATTCTCGCGGGTGGGCCCGGCAGGATCAAGCGTCGCGAACCGGCTAAGTTGTGCACCGTGAGCCGCTGGATCAGGCGCGAGGAATGCACGCTCAGCGAAGACGTGCCGGGCCCGCCCGACTACGTCCGCGGCTTCTATGTCGACCTGCACAACATCAAGCTCGTCCATCCCCTCGTGGTCTCCGTTCGCACCGTGGACCGAAGCGAGACCGCCGACGGCTATGTGCAGACCTATCGGGTGGTCGACCGTATTCCTTTCGGGCCACTGCACCTGCGCACGAATTACGTTGCAAAGCTGTATGTTCCGATCGCCGGGGACGTACTCACCGAAGCGCGCCAGTTCCCCCGCGTGCGACTGAGCGGAACGGTATCCTTCGAGCCGATCGCAACCGGCACCCGGGTCGTCGAACGGATCCGGATCGAGGCGCCGCGGCCGTTGGCGGCGATGACCGTCGGGAAAGCGGTCGAGGCGCATGCCGAGGTGCTCGCCGGTATCCGGCAGCGCTTCGAACGCGCGCCCGCTTAGGTCTATGTCGGCCAGAACCCGCTGCCGGTGAAGAAGCCGGGCTGCCAGCCCTGATCGCCGAGACACAGCAGCGGACGCCCGTCGGGCGCCTGCGCAGCCGCCTGATCGGCCGGGCACGGCGCACCGATGTCCTGAACGCCGAACAAATTCGGCGAGGCGACCCAGAAACCGGTGGTCACCGGCGGCCACTGGTTCGGGATCCAATGGCATTGCAGAGGCTCGCCGCCGGGCCCCCGGCCGAACGTGAAGATCTCGAAGTTGTCGCAGGGGCCGGCCATATGTGCGTCGTAGTTCATCCCCGGCACGTCCGATGCGTAGTGCCCTGGCTTGTCGAAATACAAGTTGTCGTTCGGATCGCCCATGGCGACCGGTGCACTGCCGATGGCGGCGCACGCCGCCGCTGCGGCGATGACTATTTCGCGAAACATGTCCCCACCTTTCTCGCCAGAGAATAACGGGCGCGCCCTGATGAGGTAAGCGTTTGGGGCCCACCGGTAGGGGTAGCTATCGAGTCATGGCTCCTGGCGATGATGACACGCGCGAAAAAGACGTCGACGACGACGACAAGGAAACGACCGCTCGGCCGGGTAAGAGCGACCCCGGCAGCTACGTCGGCGAGACGTCGTCGGACGACGCCATCGATTCGGAAGAAACCGGCGCGGAGGCCCGCAGCGAACAGGAAAAGCGCTGAGTTGTGCTGCGTCGGGCCGGCTTGCATGAGTTTGGGACAAGCTTGTCGTTCGCCCGAAGCCGGGATCGCTGCGCCTCGACGCTGCGACTGTCCGGTGAAGGCCTCGAGATCGGCAGGCACACAGTGGCGTGGACCGATGTCGACGGGTTCGCGAGGGTGCAGCGATTCATCCGGGTGCGATACGTCGCGGGGCGCGAGCCGAGTCGGGGTGCAGCGTTGACGGAGAACCTTGGCAAGATCGGCCTGTACTTTCCGCCGACGTATCTTTCGGCCACCTACGGCACCGACGGCCACGGGCGGGATCTCTACGAGATCCTGCATCTCTCGCGACGGGTGGATCACGCCGACATCGCCGCCGACACACCGCGCTCGTAGCCGGTTGCGGGCTCGCTACAGGTGCGGGCATGAGACGGTAGACACCTATGGACGACTTGGAGTACGTGTCCTACGAGGAATTCGGCCGCCGGTTCTACGAGATCGCGGTGACGGAGGAGCGCGTCGGCGACGCGATCGCCGCGATTGCGGGCGATGAGTTCGAGATGGGACCGATGGGTCAGGGGCCCGGCAAGATCGCGAAGGTCACCGCCAAGGTGCGGATCCAGGAGCCGCGGGTCACCCGTTCCAACGGCGAGTTGATCACGTTCGCGATCCACATCCCTCTCGAGATCGACATGGTGATCGACCTGCGGATCGACAAGCCGAAGTTCATGGTGTTCGGCGAGATCGCCCTGAGCGCGACCGCGCGTGCCGCCGAACCGCTTCTGCTCATACTCGACGTCCAGAAGCCGCGGCCGTCGGACATCGCCATCCACGTCACCTCGAAATCCCTACGGGCCGAACTGTTGCGGATCGTCGCGGGTGTCGACGCCGAGATCCGGCGGTTCATCTCTGCGCACGTGGCAGGGGAGATCGACAGCCCGGAATCGGTGAAGGCGAAGGTGATCGACGTCGCCGAACGCCTCGACGAGACGTGGACCGGGGTCTAGCCGGCGTTACTTCGCCAGCGTGAACTGGACAACGTCGGTCTGCCCGTCGCGGAACAGCTTCGCGCAGCCGGTGAGGTACTTCATGTACCGCTCGTAGACCTCTTCGGACTGGATCGCGATCGCCTCGTCCTTGTGCGCTTCCAGGGCCTCGGCCCAGATGTCAAGGGTCCGTGCGTAGTGCGGCTGCAACCTCTGCTCCCGGGTGACCGTGAACCCGCCTTCTGCGGCGCGCTCCTCGACCATCGGCACCGAAGGCAGCCGTCCGCCGGGGAAGATCTCGGTCATGACGAACTTGATGAACCGCGCCAGCTCGAACGTCAGCGGAATGCCGAGTTCCTTTGCCCGCGCGGGATGTTCACCGACGATGGTGTGCAGCAGCATGACCCCGTCTTCGGGCAGCACGCGATGGGCCATCTTGAAGAAGTCGGGGTAGCGGTCGTGGCCGAAGTGCTCGAACGCACCGATCGAAACGATCCGGTCGACAGGCTCGTCGAACTGCTCCCAGCCCTGCAGCAGCACCCGCTTGGTGCGCGGGCTGTCCAGCTCGTCGAACGTCTTCTGAACGTGCGCGGCCTGGTTCTTGCTCAGCGTCAGGCCGACGACGTTGACGTCGAATCGCTCGATCGCCCGCCGCAGGGTCGCGCCCCAGCCGCAGCCGATGTCCAGCAGCGTCATGCCGGGCTCCAGTCCGAGCTTGCCGAGGGCCAGGTCGATCTTCGCGATCTGCGCTTCCTCCAGCGTCATGTCGTCGCGCTCGAAGTAGGCGCAGCTGTAGGTGCGCGTCGGATCCAAGAACAACGCGAAGAAGTCGTCGCTCAAGTCGTAGTGTGCCTGAACGTCCTCGAAATGCGGCGTGAGGTCACCGCGGGTATCAGGTGATTTCGGCATCGTGTCAGCGTAGTTGACGTGCCGGTTAGCCCCTAATCGGAGCTTCATCTACGATGCTGCAGGTGCGCACAGTTACCAGGCCCGTTCGGGTATCCGTCGTGTTTGCCGGGCTGCTCGCCACGGCGTCGCTGATGGCCGCTCCGGCTCAGGCCGACCCGAGCGCAGACGCGTTCCTGAACGCGGTGACGAGCGCCGGGCTGGGCGGCACGGCCGACCCGGCCAACGTGGTCGCGGTGGGCCAGTCGGTGTGCCCGATGTTGTCCGACCCGGGCCAGAACGCCGCCGACGCGGCGGCTAAGGTCGCCGACGCAACCGGGATGCCGCTCGGGGGAGCCAACCTCTTCACCGGCCTTGCCATCTCCTTCTTCTGCCCGCGGGTGGTGGATTCGATCGGCGCGGGCCGGTCGCCGATTCCGCTGGGCCTGCTCGGCTTCTAGCCGACCACGCTCTCCAATTCGGGGCGTTTCGGCATGCGCCCGTCACCGCTGGATCTGCCCTGTGCGTGGTTCCACAGCCACGGCGCGAGCATGTTCTTGGTCCACAGCAGCTGCGAACGGACGTGCTCCCGGATCGACGGATCCCCGGCGGCTGGATTCGCGTGCGCCCAATCATGGTTGCTGCCAGGCAGATCGAGGGCTTCGGCGGCCGCCGCCGCGAACAGCATGTGGCCCTTCGTCGATCCGTGTACGCGGTCCTCGCTCCAGGTGTCGGGTTGGGTCATCGACTCGGCGCCGGAGAGGTCGACGAGCTTGAATCCGAACCGGTCGGCGGCCGAGACGATGGCCTCGTTCGTGCGCAGCACGCGTGTCCTCAGGATCCTTCCGATGGGGACGATGCGGGCGATGTCCGGGAAGGTCGTCGTCACGACGGTCGCTTCGGCCTGGGCGAGTCGCTCGTGCATCACATCCAGGTGCGCGAGCGCGCCATCGAAAAGCAGTCCTGGCCTGGTGATGTCGTTCATTCCGACGCAGACGGTGATCAGATCGGGCCGCATCGCCAGAGCACGGGGCAACTGGTCGTCGAGCACATCGCGAATCCGGCGGCCGCGAATGGCGAGATTGGCGTATTGGAGGCCCGGATCAACCGCGTCGAGCATCGCGGCAAGCCGATCTGCGAAGCCCAGGATTCCAGCGGAATCGTCGCCGTCCCAGAGCCCTTCGGTCTGGCTGTCGCCGATCGCGACGTAGCGGGCGTAGGAACCGTCGGCCATGAGCCGCACTCTAGCGGGCGCGGCTGGAATCAGCCGAGCGCAGCGAGGTCACTCCTCGCACTGCGCTCGACGAACAGCAGGACATACTCCCGCAGTGGTCGCCCTTCGAAACTGGCGTGATTTTCCTGGACGACCGCCGCAACTGTTTCGGGCGACACCGTCGGATAGTTCGTAATCAGTCGCTCTGCCAAGCCCTACCACCGGCCGAGCCGCGTCAGGTATAGGGGCCTGCCCACGACGCTGAGCTGATTGATGATGTCCTCGAGCGCCCGCCGCGGCACATTGATGCGCCATTCCGGCAGCGAGCCGGACAACCGGAGCGTGTCGGGCTCGAAGGTGATGTCCGTCAGTCGCAGGCCGTGAGGCAACTCGGGAAGATGCACGGGATAGGCGGGCGTGCGCTCGGGCAGGCGCAACCGCTTGCCCCGCAGCACCAGCACGCGGGGCTTCAGCCTCAGGATCGACCCGTCGAGTTGCGCGTCGACCTCGAGGTCTCCAAGGCCGGGCCTGCGCGCCAGCCGCAGCCGCGCCACGCCGTCGGGACCGATCTCGCCCGCAAGCCGCGGCGCCGCAAGCCGGAACAGATCGTCGAGGGTGTCGGCGGGCAACTCGAATGTCAGCTCGACCGGTGCGGCCACCAACACCGGCGGCGCGCTGGGTCGTAGGTGCACGTTGTGCAGCACGGCGCTGGCGCGGTCCAATCTGTTGCCGTCCCAACGGATGTCGCGCGCGCCGAGCCGAACGTCGCTCAGCTGGCCGACGGAAAGGCTGCGAATGTCGAGCCGCGAGTCGAACTCGGTGACCGTCAGCGTGATATCGCCTTCATCGAGTTTGACGGCCAGCGTGCGTCCGACGACGAGACGGCGAAGCGTGAGGAACAGCGTCCGGTACGCGGCGGCGGCGCCGGTGTTGACCGGAGCGACGGCCGCCGTCGACCACAACGACGCCAGCATGTCGAGCGGGCGGAAGGGGTCGAATCGACGCAGTGGTGTCATGGCGTGAAGCTCTTCAACAGCGCCCTCATCGACTTGGCCACCGCGTGGCGCGTCTTCACCGGGTTGGTCGAGTTCGCAATCAGCATCGCGCCGCGGGTAAGGGCACCCAGCAGCAGCCGGGTCGCCGTCTCGGGGTCGGCGATCTCGATCGTCCCGGCGCCGGCCGCCTCCTTCAGCGAGTGCACGATCACGGCGTGGGCGTACTGCTCGTCCAGTTCAGTGTAGCGGGCCAGGCCAAGCACGGCCGGGCCGTCGAGCACGAGAATCCGTTGTACATCGGGCTGCAACACCCCGTCCAGAAACGCATCGAAGCCCAGCGCCAGCTCCTCGAGCCCGTTCTCGGCACCCATCGCGGCCTCGGTCGACGTCGCCATCAGCTCCATGTGGGCCTGCACGAACACCGCCTCGAAAAGCGCTGTCTTGGTGGGGAAGTGGTGGTACAGCGCGCCGGTCGTCACCCGGGCCTCGCGGGCGAGGTCCTCGACCGACGTGCCGCGGAATCCGTTCTCACCGAACAGCCTGCGGCCCGCGGCAATCAGCGCGGCGCGCGTCTGAGCGACCTGCTCGGCACGCAACGACGACGGCTGCTGCGAAGACGCCGAACCCGGCATGGCACTCACTTTTCCTCTCGGTGGGACCAGCTTACCCTATTGACATATCGTCGCTATGTGAAATAGTTGCCCTATGACCTCCGCTCCCGTACATCTCACCGGGCCCGCCGCAGACGTCCGTAACGCGCACGACACAACGATGACCGCCCTTCGCGACGCCGCAGGCAGATCCGCCGAACTTCTGCGCCGGGTCGACGACGGGTCCGTGCCGGTGCCCGGACTGACCTGGACCGCCGCGGAAACCGCTGCGCACATGATCGGCGAGCTTCGCGACTACACCCAGGCGTTGACTCGGCACACCAACGGCTATATGACACATGCCAATCGGCCACCGGAGTCACCATCGCGGATGGGCGCGGCGGTGAACGCCCGCCAGCTCACCGAGGTCGCGGAGCGCGACATGGGCCTTCTCGCGGGCCTGCTCGAGAACGCCGCGGAGACCTATCTGGCCGCCGCAAGCGTCGCGAACGAGGATGCCGCGATCCCGGCGGCCAACGGCCTTGTGCTCAGCCCCTCGACGATGACCAGCCTGCTGCTGGGCGAACAGGTCATTCATGGTTTGGATGTCGCGCGAGCCGCCAGAACGCGCTGGGATATCAGGCCGCGCGATGCGCTTCTGGTCACCCCCGGCGCGTTATCGGTCGCGCCGTACTACCTCTCGCGGTCCGCGCTCACCATGCGGGCGAGTTTCGAGCTGCGGATCCGCGGCGCCAACGGCTACCGCATGGCTGTCGACCACGGCACGGCGACCATCACCGCCGCCGGCGAGAGGGCCGACTGCGTGATCACCGCCGACCCCGTCGCGTTCATGTTGCTCGGGTTCGGTCGAATAACCCAGTGGTCGCCGATCCTGCGGGGGAAGCTACGAGCAGGCGGAAGGAAGCCGTGGTTGGCGATGAGGTTCGCCACGATGTTGTCCAGCCCATAATGGGTAGCCCCCTACGATGGAATCGATGACGTCCGTCGTAATCGTCGGCAGCGGATTCACCGGGTTCGAATGCGCGCGCCGCCTCGCCAAACTCCTTCGCAAGAACAATGCGTCCGTCGACATCTCGATAATCTCGCCCGTCGACTACATGCTCTACACGCCGCTGCTGCCCGATGTGGCAGGCGGCCTGGTCGATGCGCGGTTCGTTACCGTCCCGCTGGCGAACACACTTCACGGTGTCCGTGCGGTGCGGGGACGGGTGGACAGTGTCGACTTCGACGGACACACCGTGACCTACACCGACCCAGAAGGCCGAACACGCAGCAAGTCGTGGGACCGACTTGTGCTGACGCCCGGTTCGGTCACCCGGTTGTTCGACATCCCTGGGCTGGCCGACTACGCCAGGGGATTGAAGTCCACCGCGGAGGCGGTCTACCTCCGCGACCATCTCCTCGAACAGCTCGAGCTGGCCAACATCGACGACGACAAGGACCGGATCCAGGCGCGCCGCACGATCGTCGTCGTCGGCGCCTCGTATTCCGGCACCGAGCTCGTCGTGCAGCTGCGGGCGCTGGCGGACACCGCCGCGCGGCAGATGGGCTTCGACACCGACGATGTGAAGTTCGTGCTGCTCGACATGGCCGAACAGGTGATGCCCGAGGTGGGCGAGAAACTGGGCAAAGGTGTGCAGCAGGTGCTGCACGAACGCGGTGTCGATGTGCGGCTGGGGCTTACGCTCAAGGAAGTCCACGCCGATCATGTTGTGCTCAGTGATGATTCGCGAATCGATACCCACACCGTCGCATGGGTGACCGGAGTCACCGGCGCGCCGCTGATCGAAAGCCTCGGCCTGCCCACGGAGCGGGGCAGGCTGAAGGTCCAGGCCAACCTGCAGGTGCCTGGACACCCGGAAGTCTTCTCGGCGGGCGATGCGGCCGCGGTGCCCGATGTGACTCAACCCGGCAAGATCACCCCCCCGACCGCACAGCACGCGATTCGCCAGGGCAAGGTGCTGGGCCGCAACGTCGCCGCCAGCCTCGGCTACGGCACGGCGAAGGAATACCGGCACAAGAACATGGGCCTCGTGGTCGACCTCGGCCCGCACTTCGCGGTCGCCAATCCGCTCAACATCAACCTGTCCGGCTATCCGGCGAAGTTCGTCACCCGGATGTACCACCTGTACGCCATGCCGCGCGCCGTCAACCGCTGGGCCGTGTCGCTGGCGTATCTGACCGACGTGTTCTTCGATCGCTCCGTCGTCTCGGTCGGACTGTCGACCCAGGATGACGCGCGGTTCTCCACCAGCGAAGGGATTCCGCTTCCCAAGACAGACTGACGTGTGAAAGCACGCAGAAGGGGAACACCGGATCCATGGCCACATATCGCGTGCTGAACCCGAAGGGCGACGTCGTCGACACCAAGGACATCGAAAGCGCCGACGACGCGCACGCCTGGTTCGTCGACTCGAAAGCCGACAACTCCGAACTCGGCTGGCGGATGGAAGTCAAGGCCGACGACGGCCATTGGGCGTTCTTCGACGACTCGGAAGGCGACCGGAAATAGTCACTCCTCGCCGGTGACGTACCACTTCCCGATCGGGGGTGCGTGGCTGCTCGTCACGCGCAGGCATCGCGGTTCCTCGACATCGAATGACGCGTAGTCGCCGAGATTACAACTCTCGCCCGTGGCGATTTTCGTGATCGTCCGCGTCGTGCCGTCGAACGTGATGGTGCTGTCGTCATCGAGGTCCAGCCGCCAGCGCGGCTCGAATCCGTTGTCGCTCATGTCACCCCGCAATCGTCAAGGTGACGTTGTTCAGTGACACGGCGATGTCTGACGGCAGGATGTCCACGAACGTCGTTTGATCACGTACAGCGTCGCCTCTTGCGATGATGTGGTCCGGAAAGTTCCCGGCACAGGGGAAGTTGTTGCAGCGCAACCAGAAACCCGGCGGACTCAAATACGGGTACATGCTCGGCGACTGATCGACGCGATACGTGCCCGGGGGGATGCTGGCCGTTGCCCAGCCTTCCCGCGGCGTCGCGCCGACGCCGAACACACCGTTGCTTCCATAGGTCACCGGTTCGGCATGGGCCGGCGCGGCGGCGAAACCGATCATCGCGACGCCGACCACCGCCATCACTGACCCGGTGTTCACAGCGTTCAGCGTATTACCAGACCCGGATGTAGTCGATCAGCATCTCGGGGGTCTGGAACGCACCGAATGCGGGCTCGCCGCCTCCGGGACCGCCGACCGCGAGGTTCAAGACGGTGTACAGCAGGTAGTCGGGTGCGTTGAAGGGCCACACCCCGTCAATGGGCACGGAGGGAACGGTGAAGTACGGCGCGCCGCCGACGTTGTCCCGCCAGAACCGGAACCCGCTGTCGTCCCATTGGACGCGGTACGTGTGCCAGTCGCCGTCGACGGGCCACCTGTTCTCTTTCCAGGTCTTGCCGTCCGACCTTGCGTGTACCGAGCTTCCGGGAGCCCACTTTCCGTTGCCATACCACTCGAGAATGTCGACCTCGCCATCCGGGAGAGGGCCCCTGCCGTCCGGCGTCGGCTCCCGATTCACCAGCCAGTACGCCGGCCAGCAGCCGGGAACCAGGCAATTCAGCTTGATCCGGGCTTCCCAGGTGTGCCCGATGCCGATCTTCATGGTGCTCTCCACCCGACCGCTGTAATACGTGCCATCCTCCTGCGTGGCGCGCAGGGCGAGGTTTCCGTTCCCGTCAAGGCACACGTTGCGGCGATCGTCGCGGAACAGGCCCAGGATCGGCGGGATGACCGGCTCGTTCCAGTTCACCACGGTCCACTTGGACAGATCGGGCGGCGAGCCGGCCGGGCCGTCGAAGTCGTCAGCGAAAATGATGTTTACCGGTTCGCCCGCCGGGGGCGGCGGACCCATCGGCTGACCCGGTGGGTTTGCGTTTGGCTCGGCGACAGCAAGTGGAGGCGGGGCCGCGGCCGCCAGCGCGGCAAACCCCGTCATGACCATCAAATTACGGCGATTCATCTCAGGCACACGACGACCTTAGCGTTCGGTTACGGGAGAATTAACTAGGCTCGGCCACGATGCCGAAACTCAGCGCGGGTCTCCTCCTGTATCGGACTACCGAAGGGTACGTCGAGGTGCTGATAGGGCACCCAGGCGGGCCGTTCTGGGCGAAGAAGGACGACGGGGCGTGGTCGATCCCCAAGGGCGAGTACGCCGAGGGTGAGGATCCCTGGTCGGCCGCCAGGCGCGAGTTCGAGGAGGAGTTGGGCAAGCCGCCGCCCGATGGCCCTCGCATCGACTTCCCTCCGCTGCGACAGCCCAGCGGGAAGGTCATCACCGCCTACGCGGTGCGCGGCGACCTCGACCTCGACGGGACGGTCAGCAACACCTTCACCATGGAGTGGCCGAAGGGATCTGGAAACGTCAGGGATTACCCGGAGATCGACCGGGTGGATTGGTTCTCCGTTGATGCGGCGCGGTCGAAACTTCTGAAGGGTCAGCGCCCGCTTCTCGATCAGCTGATGAATGCAGTCGAAGGCGCCGAACCGGCCGCGTCTCAATAGCATTGATCGTCAGCGCGCGGCCGTGAATGCGCCAACCGGACCGCGTGCGCAGGTATTCGTCGTCGTAGCGCAGGTGCCACACCAGGTCGGTGACCTCACCGTCGCCGAGGCTCCAATGGTGTGCCACACAGGTGATGCGACCGAGCGCATAGTCGGGGTCGGTGCCGGGGGCGTACACCTCGCCGACGATCGCGTGCTCCGTGCGCGCGATGCGCGCCAGCGAGGCCATCGCCGCCCGGACACCGTCCCGGCCCTGGCTGTGGAGGACCGGCTCGAGCGATCGCGGCGGGTCCGGCAGACGCAATTCGGCTGTGTCAGTGAACAATTCGATGACATCGCCGAAGCGCTTGTCGTCGACTGCAGCGGCGTACAGATGGACGAGGTCGGCGAGCGCCAACCGGTCCGCGACGGCGAGAGCCATACCGCTCAGCGGCCCGCTCGGTTGCTGGCCCGGATGGCCTCGAGGCAGTCCCGAAGAGTTCTGCCTGTCTCCTGCATGCACACCCGAACCGGGGATTCCTCATCGGCGGCCACCGGCGCGTCGGTGGCCTGCGTCGTCACCGTGATGGTCGGGGCAGGCACCA
>JBKPSU010000136.1:0-7952 GCA_046735135.1 Actinomycetota bacterium | reverse complement strand
GCGTGGCCGGGCCTGGCGCAGGCCGAGCAATTGCACGGAAAAGAGATGTCCTACAACAACTTCACCGATGCCGACGCCGCATGGCGGGCCGCCTTCGATCACGAGGAGACCTGCGTGGCGATCATCAAGCACGCGAACCCGTGCGGCATCGCGATCTCGTCGGTGTCGGTCGCGGATGCTCACCGCAAGGCCCACGAGTGTGACCCGCTGAGCGCCTTCGGCGGCGTCATCGCCGCTAACACCGCGGTGAGCGTCGAGATGGCCGAAACCGTCTCCGACATCTTCACCGAGGTCGTCATCGCGCCGGCCTACGAAGACGGCGCGGTGGAAGTGCTTGCGCGCAAGAAGAACATCCGCGTGCTGGTGGCATCGGAACCATTGACCGGCGGCATCGAGATGCGTCCCATCAGCGGCGGCCTGTTGCTGCAACAGCGCGACGCGCTCGACGCGCAGGGCGACGACCCGGCGAACTGGACGCTGGCCACCGGTGAGCCTGCGGACCCCGCGACGCTTGCCGACCTCGTCTTCGCGTGGCGATCATGCCGTGCGGTGAAGTCGAACGCGATCGTCGTCGCAGCCAACGGCGCCACCGTCGGCGTCGGCATGGGACAGGTGAACCGCGTCGACGCGGCGCGCCTGGCGGTCGAGCGCGGCGGCGATCGGGTGCGCGGCGCGGTGGCCGCGTCCGACGCCTTCTTCCCGTTCCCCGACGGCTTGGAAACGCTGGCCAATGCCGGGGTGAAGGCGATCGTTCATCCCGGCGGGTCGATGCGCGACGACATCGTCACCGAAGCGGCAGGCAAGGTCGGCGTGACGCTCTACGTCACCGGAGCGCGCCACTTCGCCCACTGATAGGTTGCCGCCATGGCGATAGTGGCGCGTGCGGCGGCCGTGGTGCTCGGGGCCGCGGCGATCGTGCTGGCCACGGGGTGTACGCGCACGATCGAGGACGCCCGAGTCGTCGCGGCGCCGGACCTGGGCAAGGCCGGTGCGGACGCCTCACTGTGCACGAAGGTCGACGCGCCGCTGACGAAGGTTCCTTTTCACGTCGACGACGAGCCGGTGATGAAGATCCCGCAGCCCGACGGCTGGGACCGGGTGACGATGATGGACTCGGAACTGATCCGGTTCACGATGCGCAACCCCAAGCTGGCGAAGGACGACTTCGCGCCGACGGCGGTGGTCACGCTGGAAAGCCAGGCGGGTGAGCACGATCCGCAAGAGGTGTTCGACGCGCAGAGTGCGGTGCTCGAGCAGGGCGTCGGTGCGACGGATGTGCATTCGACACCGTCGACGCTCTGCGGTCTGCGCGCCGAAATCATCGAGTACCTCACGCCGCCCATCGGGCCGATCGCGCCGCATTCCGCAAAGGTGATGTGCGCGGTACTGCAGACCGACGAGAAGACCTTCGCGACGACGTTGACGTTGCAGTCGGCCGATGCCGACAACCCGACGTATCGGAAGGATGCCGAGACGATACTGACCGGCTTCCAGATGCTGCCGCCGTCGACGTCGTAGCCGTTTCGGGTCGGCGCCGTCACTTTCGCGTAAGGCGTAGCGAGTGCCCTCACCGGGCAGCGGAGTTAGCGTGGAGTAGTGACGTCATCTAACGATCTGCCCCGGACCGTCGGCGAGCTACGCGCTTCCGGCCATCGCGAACGGGGCGTCAGAGCCGAAATCCGGGAGAACCTGCTGGCCGCGCTGGCCGAGGGCCGCGACGTGTGGCCCGGGATCCTGGGCTTCGACGACACCGTGCTTCCGCAACTCGAGCGCGCGCTGATCGCAGGCCACGACGTCGTTCTGCTGGGTGAACGCGGTCAGGGCAAGACGCGGCTGCTGCGCGCGCTGTCCGGCCTGCTCGACGAGTACACGCCGGTGATCGACGGCTCCGAGCTCGGCGAGCACCCGTATTCGCCCATCACTCCCGAGTCGATTCGGCGGGCCGCCGATTCCGGCGACGACCTGCCGATCACGTGGCGGCACCGCCGCGAGCGCTACTTCGAGAAGCTGGCCACCCCGGACACCAGCGTGGCCGACCTGGTCGGTGACATCGACCCGATCAAAGTGGCCGAGGGCCGCAGCCTCGGCGATCCGGAGACCATCGCCTACGGGCTGATCCCGCGGGCGCACCGCGGCATCGTCGCGATCAACGAGCTGCCCGACCTCGCCGAGCGCATCCAGGTGTCGATGCTCAACGTGATGGAGGAGCGCGACATCCAGGTGCGCGGCTACACACTGCGGCTGCCGCTGGATGTCGTCGTCGTCGCCAGCGCCAACCCCGAGGACTACACCAACCGAGGGCGCATCATCACCCCGCTCAAGGATCGGTTCGGCGCGGAGATCCGCACGCACTATCCGCTGGAGCTCGACGCGGAGGTCGGCGTCATCAAGCAGGAGGCGCATCTGGCGGCCGAGGTCCCCGACCACCTGATGCAGATCCTCGCGCGGTTCTCCCGCTACCTACGCGAGTCGACATCGATCGACCAGCGCTCGGGTGTGTCGGCGCGGTTCGCTATCGCCGCGGCCGAGACGGTCGCTGCGGCTGCCCGGCACCGCTCCGCCGTCCTGGGCGAGCAGGATCCGGTGGCCCGTGTCGTCGACCTCGGCACCGTGATCGACGTGCTGCGCGGCAAGCTGGAGTTCGAGTCCGGCGAGGAGGGCCGCGAGCAGGCGGTGCTCGAACATCTGTTGCGCCGTTCGACGGCGGACGCCGCGCAGCGACTGCTCGGCGGCATCGACGTCGGACCGTTGGTGGTCGCGATCGAGGGTGGCTCGGCAGTCACCACCGGTGAGCGGGTTTCTGCGCGCGACGTGTTGGCCGCCGTGCCCGAGGTGCAGGCGATCGCCAAGGTGCAGGAGCGCCTCGGCGCGCGCTCCGACGGCCAGCGCGCAGCTGCCGTCGAATTGGCTTTGGAGGCACTGTATCTCGCGAAGCGGATCGATAAGGTGTCGGGAGAAGGCGAAACCGTCTATGGCTAGACGCGGCCACGGGCGCTCGTCCCGTTACTCCAGCTACACCGGCGGTCCCGATCCGCTGGCGCCGCCGGTCGACCTGCGCGAAGCGCTCGAGCAGATCGGCCAGGACGTGATGGAGGGCTCGTCGCCTCGTCGCGCGCTACAGGAGATGCTGCGCCGGGGCACGAAGAACATGCGCGGCGCCGACCAGCTCGCCGCCGAAGCGAACCGCCGCCGTCGGGAACTGTTGCAGCGCAACAACCTCGACGGGACGTTGCAGGAGATCAAGAAGCTGCTCGACGAGGCCGTGCTCGCCGAGCGCAAGGAGCTGGCCCGCGCGCTCGACGACGACGCCCGGTTCCAGGAGATGCGGATCGAGTCGCTGCCGCCGTCGCCCGCCAAGGCGGTGCAGGAGCTGTCGGACTACGAGTGGCGCAGCCAGGAGGCACGCGAAAAGTACGAGCAGATCAAGGATCTGCTCGGCCGTGAGATGCTGGATCAGCGCTTCGCCGGGATGAAGCAGGCGCTGGAGAACGCCACCGACGAGGATCGTCAGCGCGTCAACGAGATGCTCGACGATCTGAACGATCTGCTGGACAAGCACTCCCGCGGCGAGGACACCCAGCAGGACTTCGACGACTTCATGAACAAGCACCGAGAGTTCTTCCCGGAGAATCCGCAGAATGTCGAGGAACTGCTGGACTCGCTGGCTCAGCGCGCGGCGGCCGCGCAGCGGTTCCGCAACAGCCTGTCACCCGATCAGCGGGCCGAGCTGGATGCGTTGGCGCAGCAGGCCTTTGGCTCACCGTCCTTGATGAACGCCCTCAACCGGCTCGACTCGCACCTACAGGCGGCTCGTCCCGGTGAGGACTGGACCGGCTCGTCGCGCTTCTCCGGCGACAACCCGCTGGGAATGGGCGAGGGCGCGCAGGCGATGTCAGACATCGCGGAGCTCGAACAACTCGCGGAGGCGCTGTCGCAGAGCTACGCGGGCGCGCAGATGGACGACGTCGACCTCGAGATGTTGGCCCGTCAACTCGGCGAGGACGCGGTCGTCGACGCGCAGACGCTGACCGAACTGGAGCGCGCGCTGGTCAACCAGGGCTTTCTGGATCGCGGCTCCGACGGACAGTGGCGGCTGTCGCCGAAGGCCATGCGGCAGCTGGGTCAGGCGGCGCTACGCGATGTGGCACAGCAGCTTTCGAGTCGACACGGTGAGCGTGAGACGCGGCGCGCCGGTGCGGCCGGTGAGCTGACGGGCGCGACGCGGCCGTGGCAATTCGGTGACACCGAGCCGTGGAACGTCACCCGTACGCTGACCAATGCCGTGCTGCGGCAAGCGGGTACGGGAGTGGCGGAGAAGCCGATCAGCATCACCGTCGAAGACGTCGAGGTGTCGGAGACCGAGACGCGCGCGCAGGCCGTGGTGGCGCTGCTGGTGGACACCTCGTTCTCGATGGTGATGGAGAATCGCTGGCTGCCGATGAAGCGCACGGCGCTGGCGCTAAGCCATCTGGTGAGCACGCGATTCCGTTCGGATGCCTTGCAGATCATCGCTTTTGGCCGTTATGCGCGGACGGTGAGCACCGCTGAGCTGACGGGCCTGGAGGGCGTCTACGAGCAGGGCACGAACCTGCATCACGCGCTGGCGTTGGCCGGGCGGCATCTGCGTCGTCATCCCAATGCGCAACCGGTGGTCCTGGTCGTCACCGACGGCGAGCCGACAGCGCACCTGGAGAACTTCGGCGATGGCGACGGCACGTCGGTGTTCTTCGACTACCCGCCGCACCCGCGGACCATCGCGCATACCGTGAAGGGCTTCGACGACATGGCGAGCCTGGGCGCGCAGGTCACGATCTTCCGATTGGGCAACGACCCGGGACTGGCACGGTTCATCGACCAGGTCGCGCGACGGGTCGAAGGACGCGTTGTCGTACCGGACCTGGACGGGCTGGGCGCCGCAGTCGTCGGTGACTATCTGCGCTCGCGGCGCCGCCGCTAGTCCTGCTCGTCGTCTTCGAAGAGTTCGGCGAGTAGTTCGTCGGGGTGGTGGGCGAGGTTGACTTCGGGAGGGCCGGTGCCGTCGGTCCAGGCGAGCCTGCCTGTTTCGGTGACTTTGGTCTCCAGCAGTCCCTTGCTCTCCAGCGTGTGGTCAGGTCCGCAGCCGAAGAACAAACAGTCGGCGTCGGTATTTCCACCTGCGCGCCACGGCGGGTCGTGGTGCACTTCGCAATGATAGCCCGGCTCAAGGCAATTGGGGCGAGTACACCCGCGATCGCGGGCGTAGCAGATGATTCGCTGGTCGGCGGACGCGACGCGTTTGGTGCGGCCGAGATACAGCGGTCGATTGGTGTGATCCTCGAAGACGGCCAGATAATGAATCGAGTTAGTGGCCATGCGAATCAGGTCCCGCATCGGAATCGCCGACCCGCCGCCGGTACGCGCGGGCGGGGGCATCGGAACCGTCGGATCGTGGACTGCGTGGGCGGCCTGGTTGAGTTCGCTCAGGGTTGTGGTCACGATGACGGTGACCGGCAGTCCGCGGTGCTGCCCGTATTCGCCAGAGGCGATGGCGGCGCGCAGTCCGAGCTTCACGGCATCATGTAGCCGCTGCGGGGCACTGCGGGTATCGGGCTCAACTTCTTCGTGCTCGTCAGAGTCCGGCCTGTGGCGCCCGGGTCGCACGGCGGCATTGACCGCCTCGAAATAGGCGCGGGCTTCGGGATCGACCCAGCCCGATAACCGGCTCATGCCGTCGGGGCCTTGCGGGCCCATGGTCAATCCGCGGCGACGCGCGCGGTCGTTCTCGTCGTACAGCCCGTCGGGGTTGAGGTGGTCGGCGATGCGCTTGCCGATTTGGGTGACGAACTTGGCGTCCTGATTCGTGGCGTGGCGCACCAGGTTTCGTTCGGCTTTGTCGCGCTTGGTTTCGGTCACGACCGACGGCAGAACATCGAGAGCTTTGCAGATCGCGTCGATGTGGTCGTCGTCAACGACACCCTGTTCGACGGCGGCCGCCAAGTGTGGCAGTTCGGCGGGGAGCTCGGGTTGGATCGGGGTCTGGCGTGGCCGGATGCGTGCTGCGATTTTCATCCGGTGTTTGACCTCGGCGGTGGTGATCCGCAACCGCTGCCACAACAGCTTGCTCATCACGGTTCCTGCGGGCAGGTTCGGATCGTCGGGCCCGTCGGGGGGTTCGGCGATTTCGCCGAAGACCCGGTACATCTGCCCGCGGTTGATGCGGTGCTGAGTTTCCAACCGCTCGGCGACCTCGACGCGAAACGCGTTACCCACCGAGTCCGAACAGGCGGCACGCAGGCGGGCGTAACCCGCGTCGACCGCATCCAATGCGGCGCGGATCTCGTCCTGCTGCAAGCTCATGCCTAAAATCTATCGAACATAGGTGCGAATCACTCGTACGCTTCCAGGCCCTGTGGATGAAACCGCAACTGGGGATAACAGACCGTGTCGGCAGAACCTGTGCGATCGGTTACGGTCCGCTGGACGAAATTGACGTGCGGGCGACCGCACATTGGAAAGGATTCTGCATAGCGAAGCATCGGCGCATGTCCGGACGTTCCCGGCGCGCTCGGACAATCATCGGTGGCCTGGCCGCCGGCGGTGCACTAGCGGCATTCGTGCCGGCCGGTATGGCGGCCGCGGCAACCGATGTGAATAAGGACAAGGACGACGTTCAGGTCAACGCAGATACACCCGGCGCTGCTGTTGGCCGCCCGGACCTCAAGGATCCGGCGCCCGGCGTGCGTGTGGCGCAGAAATTCGGTGACTCGCTTTCAACGACGACACGACAATCACCAAGACGCTGAACGGGTCGGCGCTCGGGACTAGTTACCACCAAGCCTTCGGCGAGAAGGGCGAGCTGGACCTGAACGAGGCGACCGGCAATTACGAATACACGGTCGGCACTGGCTCGAACGCGTCGTTCACCGGCCTGCTCAACATGACCCCCGGCAAGCAAGTCGGGGACGCCGTTCCGGTTCGCGAGTGCAACCTGGTCCGCAGCGCGTCCACTCTGGCCCCGCAGGTTTCCATCCGGGCCCAGTGCAACGAGTGACAAAGCTCGGCGGTTGTCGGCTTTGCACTTTATTCGTTTGACGGCGGTTTCGTGGCGTCGGCGATGCCGCAGCCTAACGTCTTCTTAAGCGTTACCTGAAAGCTCAATGTGTTTGCGCTGTCGAGGGCGCAGGATCGATGGCGAGCTAGTGAGAGCTGGTTTTTCGACTATGTAAAATTTAGCTGAATTCCGGGCTAGCCCACCGTGCATCTCAGGGATTCTTAAGGTAAGTTAGCTAGCCAAGGGGTACTTCTAGTCCTGACTACAACGTAAATGGGCTTGCGGTCCGCATCATAGAGAGGCACCACCGTGTGGGCGACGATCTCTAACTCAGCAACGAAGATGACTTGCGCGGCATGCATCGCAATTGCCGCGACCCTGCCGGCAGCGGGCAGCTCAGCGGAACGGATTGCGAACGAGAATGCGCGACTGGCCGCCTTCACCGACGTGGACGCATTCAGCGCGATCCCGTCGTACCTCGCCTTGCTCGGCGGTGACTTGACCGCGGTCAACGCCTTGGATTCGATCAACGGCCTCCCCGCCCTGATGGCCCTCCTCGGCGGCAACATAGACACGCTGTTTCCCACGGATGCCGACCCTGGCTACGCCGCGCTGAGTGCCATAGACGTTTTTTTCGGGGACAATGACGGAACCACTGGCGGTGGCGTATTCACCGGCGGCGGCATCGATGCGCTGGCCAATTATGACGCACTGAGTGCCGTGCCATCGTACGTCGCTCTCGCGCAGGCCACCACTATCGACGAGGCTATTGACGCGCTCGGCGGCATTGACGCGTTCAGCGCGTTACCGGTCTTCCGTGACGTCGCCAACGCGGCCGCCATGGGGCAATTCACAGGTTCGGACTCTGTGGCCTCCGCGCTGGGCGGCTACGCCGCGCTGAGCGCCGTGGACACGTTCATCG
>JBKPSU010000135.1:0-27739 GCA_046735135.1 Actinomycetota bacterium | reverse complement strand
GGCCACCACGGGATGGTCGACGAAATGCTCGAAGTTGACGTCCCACAGCCATGACAGGTCTTCGCCGTCGGGCACCTGCCCGTTCACCGATATCACCACCGAACCCGCGTCGGTGTCGACCATCGACAGCGCTTCCTGCCAGCCCGCCGGGTTCTTGGCCAGCAGCATCCGCACGGTGTGCGCGCCGAGTTGCACTGTGCTGTACCGGCCCGCGACCTCGTCGACGCCCGACGCCGCCGTCACCGCAGCCGCAGGATCGGCACCCATCGCGACCGCCGCCGCGACAGCCTGGGTCGCATTCCCGCGGTTGACCGCCCCCGGCAACGCGAGCCGCATCGGCAGCGAAAGGCCCTCGGGCCCATAGATATTCGTGTCGTCGTACCACCACTGCGGCGTGGGCCGCTTGAAATCCGTTCCCGTCGAATACCAGTGGGCCCCGTCACGGACGATGATCTCGCCACTGCGCGGGCAGCTGACCGAATCGTTGGCCCACCCGCCGCCCGCGGCCACCCACACCACACGGGGGTTGTCGTAGGCCGCCGACGTCATCAGCACGTCATCGCAATTGGCGACGACGACCGTGTCGGGGTGACGGGTCAGGCCTGCCCGCAGCGTGCGCTCGATGTGATTGATTTCGCCGACCCGGTCGAGCTGGTCGCGAGACAGGTTCAGCAGCACGATCACCCGCGGGTGGACCGCATCGGCGACGTGCGGCACGTGCATCTCGTCGACTTCGAGTGCCGCCAGTTCCGCGCCGCGGGTGCCCGCGAGCGCCGCGACCAGGCCTGCGTCCATGTTCGCGCCCTCGGCATTGGTGGCGACGGGCCCCAGCGTGCCCAGTGCCGCCGCGGTCATCCTGGTGGTCGTCGATTTGCCGTTGGTGCCGGTCACGATGGCCGTTCGGCGGCTTTCGCCGAGCTGCCGGAGGATGGATTTGTCCAGCGTCATCGCCACCAGGCCGCCGATCATCGCGCCGGCGCCGCGGCCGGTCACCCGCGACGACCAGCGTGCGGCGGCTCCGGCCGCCAGTGCGATTCGTCCACGAGCGGTGACCATTGGTGTGCATTTTATGTGTCCGACACGCGGCCTCTCCCGCCGAGGCTTGTCGGTTCACCGTGCCATCCTGACGTTGTGAGCCACACGTGGGGCCGGCCCGCCGCCGAGCCCGGCGAGGGTTGGGCGGTCGTCGATGTCGAGACGACCGGCTTCCGACCGGGGCAGGCGCGCATTGTCAGCGTCGCGGCCCTTGCGGTCGGCGATGACGGCAACGTCGAGCGCAGTGTGTCCACCCTGCTGAATCCCGGCGTCGATCCAGGGCCCACTCACGTCCACGGCCTGACGGCCGAGATGCTCGAGGGTCAGCCGTGCTTCGCCGACGTCGCCCCCAAGATCGTCGACGTGCTGCGCGGCCGCACTCTGGTCGCCCACAACGTCGGCTTCGACTACTCGTTCCTGGCGGCCGAGGCGGAGTTGGTCGGAGTCGAACTGCCCATCGACAGCGTCATGTGCACCGTCGAACTCTCGCGGCGGCTCGACCTCGGCACCGAGAACCTGCGGCTCGAAACGCTGGCATCGCACTGGGGCGTCAGCCAGATGAAGCCGCACGACGCGCTGGACGACGCGCTGGTGCTGGCACAGATATTGAAGCCCGCGCTGGTTCGCGCGCGGGAACGCAAGGTCTGGTTGCCGTTGCGACCGGTCGAGCGGCGGGGCTGGCCCAGCGGTCTAGTGACCCACGACGAGCTGCGACCGCTGAAGATGCTCGCGGCGCGGATGCCCTGCCCGTACTTCAACCCCGGTCGTCACGTTGCAGGACGCCCCCTGGTGCAGGGCATGCGGGTCGCCCTCTCGGCAGAGGTCAAGCGCACGCACGAGGAACTCGTCGAGCGGATCCTGCACGTCGGGCTGGCCTACACCGAAGCCGTCGATCCCGAGACTTCGCTGGTGATCTGCAACGAGCCAAAGCCCGAGCAGGGCAAGGGATATCAGGCCAATGAGCTTGGTGTGCCGCTGGTGTCCGACTCCGAGTTCATGGCCGGCCTCGACGACGTCGTCGGCGGCACCGGCATCGAGGAGTTCGTCGACGACACCCTCACCGGCGGGCAGTTCACCCTTTTCTAGTCGACGTCACTCGGGTCGCGGCGTGGCAAGCGTCGGTCCCGGCGTGAACCTCACCGGCAACTTGCCCAGACCCGTCATCGTGGGATTGCCCGTGTAGGTGTGCACACCGTCGAGGTCGATCTCGTAGTCCGGCAGCCGGTCAAGGACCGCCTTGACCATCACCTCGAACATGACCCTCGCGAGCGGCGCTCCGATGCACCGATGCGGACCGAGCCCGAACGCGACGTGGTGGTTCGGCGAGCGGTCCAGCACGACCTCACCCGGTCGGTCGAACTGCTGCTCGTCGTGGTTGGCGGCGATCCAGCTGATCAGCACCCGGTCGTTGCGCCGGAGCCGCTGACCCGCGAGCACGGTGTCGCAGCTGACGGTCCGGCTCAGCTGCTTGTTCACCGAGAAGTAGCGGAGGAATTCGTCGGCGGCCGTCCGATACAGCCCAGGATGGTCGATGAGGTGCTGCCGCAAGTCCGGGTGGGTGCCGAGGTGCAGCAGGCTCAGCGCGGTCAGCGATGTCGTGGTGTCGACGCCGCCGCCGATCAGGTTCCAGAGAATGTCGAGGAGCTGCGTGTCGTCCAGTCGCCTGCCGTCGAATTCGAACTGGACGAGCAAGCTGGTGAGATCGTCACCGGGATCGGCGCGCCTGGCCGCCGTGAAGTTCAGCAGGCCGTCGAGCATCGCAGGCACCTCGGCGATGGCCTTCTCGTACTCGGCGCCGCCGGACGCCGCCATCACCGAATGGAAGAGGTTGGCGTAGAGCGCCCAGTTGTCGTAGGGCAGGCCCATCAACCGCATGGTGAGGATGGCGGGTACCGGGCTGGCGTAGTCGAGCACGAGGTCCATCCGCCCGTCGGCGATCCGCTGGTCGAGAAACCAGTGCACCGACTGCTCCATGAACGGCCGCATCTTCTCGACCGCACCCGACGAGAAGAACGGCATCAGAGCGCGCCGCAGGGCCAGGTGGTACGGGCCGTCGACCTCGCCAACGCCCAGCGGCGGTTGACCCTGCGGACGCGGAACGCCCATCTCGCCTTGATAATTGACGCCGTCGGCGGCGTCGGGCTCGTATTTGTGCGCGAACGTCTCGCCGTCGCGGGCCGCCTGCGTCACGGCGTCATAACCGGTGACGAACCAGAAGCCGCCGTAGTTGTTGTTCCACGCCACCGGGCACCGGCGGCGAAGGTCGGCGTTCACCGCGGCTTCGTTGCGGCTGTATTCGTCCGAATGATGGTCGAAGTCAACGATCGCGTCGCTGTGCACGTCCGGACGGCCCATTAGGCTATCTTTGCATCTTTAGGAGGCAAGCTGTGGCCAGTCACCGAACGGTCTTCAACCACGTCGGTCTGTGCGTGTCGGACCGGGAGCGATCCCGCCGGTTCTACGAGGGCCTGCTCGGGTTCCAGTTCTGGTGGGAGCTCGAACTGCCCGACGAAGGCACCGCGCAACTGCTGCAGCTGGACGGACCGGTCGGCGTTCGGGCGACGTATCTGGTGCGCGACGGGTTCGTCCTGGAACTCATCGACTTCTCCCGACGCGAAGCCCAGGTCGGGACGCAGCGTGTGATGGATCAGGTCGGCCTCACGCATATGTCGCTGTCGGTGTCCGATCTGGCCGGTGTGCTGACCCAGGTCCGGAGCTTCGGCGGGACCGTCGTCGAAGAAACCGCGACCGAGCAGTTCGCGATGATCCGCGACCCTGACGGACAGCTGATCGAGCTGCTACCGGACACCTGGCTGTCCGCGCTGCCGCCCCGGCTGTAGAAGGCCTCTTGACAAGTACTACGCGTGTAGTGGTACCATCCTTCCATGACAACCACTACAGACGTAGTGAAACGGGCGTCTCTCTGGGCCCTCTACCGCAGACACGGCTACTTCTTCCGCGAAGTGGCGATGTTGACCATTGCGATCGGCTACTTCCTGCACCTGTACCGGGTGATCTTCGGCGACGACGCCACCCTGCACCACGTGGTCACCCAGACCACCGACATCCTGCTGATGATCCCGATGGCCTACGCCGCGATCACCGGCATCCTCGGATACCGCCGGATGCGGTTCGTCAACCGAGCACACAGGGTCGCCATCACCGCGTCGATCGTCTACATCACCGCGAGCGTGCCACTGCACGTCTACGTCGGCCTGGTCCTCAACAACATGGACCTGTACGTGCGCACGGCGGGTTACTGGTTCAGCTACCTGCTGCTGATCGTCGTGTACCCGGTGTTCCTGACCATGCTGTGGAAATTGAAGTACGAGGAGCGATCACGATGACAACCACACAAACCCAACCGCGCCAATCCTTTTCGGAGACCTATCGCGTGCACGGCTACTTCTTCAAGGAAGCCGCGATGCTCACCATCGGCCTCGGCGTGGTCATCCACCTGCTGCGGGTCATCTTCGGCGACGACTTCGCCATGCACTACGTCGTGACGCCGACGATGGACAAGATCCTGCTTGTGCCAATGACTTACGCGGCTGTCACCGGCATCCTGCTTCTGGCGCGCAAGCGCGTGAGCTTCGCCAACAGGCGGCAACGGGCCCTTTTCACCGGCTCGGTGGTGTACATCGCGGGCAGCGTGCCGCTGCACATCTACTGCTCCTACATCATCTGGGACACCCACCTGATGACGTGGTTCCCGATGTGGTTCAGCTACTTCCTGCTGATCGTGGTGTACCCGGCGTTCCTGACGCTGTTCTGGAAGCTGGACTATAGGAACTGATGCCCGCCAACCCCGAACGACGGATTCTGATCCTCGACGCCGCAATCGACATCCTGTGCGACGACGGCGTCGGGGGTCTCACGCACCGACAGGTCGACAGCCGCGCGGGCGTACCCGGGGGCACCACGTCGAACTACTACCGGACCCGGCAGGCGCTTCTCGAAGCGACCGCCGCGCGCACCGTTGAGCTGCACTGGCAGCGCGTCGAGTCCCTGCAGTCGGCGGTCGGCCCGTTGAGCCGAGACGCGTTGAAGGCCTTGATGGTCCGGATGCTCGAACCCGATGAGCAGTTTCGCCGATGGACCCTCGCGCGGTTCGAGCTGTTCATGGAGAGCACCCGCCGCGACGAGCTCAGGCCGATGATGCGCGAGCTGCAGGCCGCGGCGGTGAAGTCGGCGACGCTCATCTTCGAGGCCGCCGGCTTCTCGCCCACGCCGGAACGCATCGACGAACTCAGCAGAGTCCTCAACGGCTTTGTGTTCAGCAACCTGACGATCGCGCCCGAACCGGGCACGCAGGATGCAGAGGGTCTGGTGGACCGGCTGCTGAGCGCCTTCCTCGACTAGCTCAGCGCCTTGGCCTTCAAGGAATCGAATTCGGCCTGAGAGATCGTGCCGGACTCAAGCAGCGACTTCGCGTCAGCGATCTCCTGGGCAGGCGATCGGCCCGCGGCTTCTTTGATGTAGTCGTCTGTCTGCTTCTTGGCCGCGGCCGTCGCGGCGCGGGCGCGTTCGGCCATGCCCTTGCCGCGGGCCAGTAGATAGACCAGCGCCCCGAGCCACGGGAACACGATCAGGAAGAGCACCCAGATGGCCTTCACGAAGCCCGACGTCTCATGGTCGCGCCAGAACAGGTCGGTGAGGATCTGGAACAACACGAGCAGATACGCGATCCACCCGAAGATGATCAGAAAGTGCCAGAGAAAATCCCAGGTAGAGCCCCAGTTCATGTCCGCTCCTTTGTCAACGGATGAGTGCGCGAAGAATTCTGTGCGGGCGTCAGTCAATCACAGGTGAAGCCGGCGGTGCGTTTCTTGGATACCGCCGGCTTCACCTCAACGCGCGGATGGCGAATTCAGCAGGATGCTCAACGGGCTTGTGTCGAACAAACTCACCGTCGCGCCTTAGTTGCGGCGCGCACGGTGCCGCCGGTCTTGTGGACCGACTGCCGAGCGCCTTCCGCGGTTAGCGCGAGGCCCGGTTGACGGCCGACACCACCGCACGGAGCGACGCCGTGGTGATCGAGGTGGCGATGCCGACGCCCCACACGGTCTTGCCGCCGACGGACGCCTCGACGTACGCGGCGGCCTGCGCCTCTTCACCCGCCGACAACGCGTGCTCGGAGTAGTCCAGCACGGACACGTCAATACCGATGGCGCCCAACGCATCGACGAACGCCGCGAGCGGGCCGTTGCCTGCCCCGACGATCGCGCGTTCGACGCCGTCGACCTTGACGACCGCCTCAATGGTGTCGGTGCCGCCGTCGACCTCTGAGGCGGTCACCTTCTGCCGGATCCGCTCCAGCGGACGCACCGGCGCCAGGTACTCCTCGGCGAAGACATCCCACATCTCCTTCGGCGACACCTCGCCGCCCTCGCCGTCGGTGATCTTCTGGATCGCCTGGGAGAACTCGATCTGCAGACGCCGCGGCAGCGCGAGACCGTGGTCGGCCTTCATGATGTAGGCCACGCCGCCCTTGCCCGACTGGGAGTTCACCCGGATGACGGCCTCGTACGTGCGACCGACGTCGCGAGGATCGATCGGCAGATACGGCACCTGCCAGAGGATGTCGTCGACGTCGGCATCCTGCTCGTCGGCCGACACCTTCATCGCGTCAAGGCCCTTGTTGATGGCGTCCTGGTGGCTTCCGGAGAACGCGGTGTAGACGAGATCACCGCCGTAGGGATGGCGTTCGGGTACCGGCAGCTGATTGCAGTACTCGACCGTGCGCCGGATCTCGTCGATGTTGGAGAAGTCGATCTGCGGGTCCACGCCGCGGGAGAACAGGTTCATGCCCAGCGTGACGATGCAGACGTTGCCGGTGCGTTCGCCGTTGCCGAACAGGCAGCCCTCGATCCGGTCCGCACCGGCCTGGTAGCCCAATTCGGCTGCGGCGACGGCTGTTCCGCGGTCGTTGTGCGGGTGCAGGCTCAGGATGATCGAGTCGCGCGGAGTCAGATGCCGGTGCATCCACTCGATCGAATCGGCGTAGACGTTCGGCGTGGCCATCTCGACGGTGGCGGGCAGGTTAACGATCAGCGGCACATCGGGGGTGGGCGCGACGATCTCGGCGACGGCGTTGCAGACCTCGACGGCGTACTCCAGCTCGGTGCCGGTGTAGGACTCCGGGCTGTACTCGAAGCGCCACAGAGTGCCTGGGTACTTCTTGGCCTCCTCGACACACTTGCGCGCGCCGTCGGTGGCGATAGCCTTGACCGCATTCCGGTCGGCGCGGAAAACCACGCGCCGCTGCAGGATTGACGTCGAGTTGTAGAAGTGCACGATCGCGCGCGGCGCGCCTTCGCACGCCTCGAAGGTCCGTTCGATCAGCTCGGGCCGACACTGCGTGAGCACCTGAATGGTGACGTCGTCGGGAATGGCGCCCTGGGTGATGATTTCGCGGACGAAGTCGAAGTCGGTCTGGCTGGCCGACGGGAACCCGACCTCGATCTCCTTGTAGCCCATGCGGACAAGCAGGTCGAACATGCGTCGCTTGCGGGCCGGGCTCATCGGGTCGATCAGTGCCTGGTTTCCGTCGCGCAGATCGACGGCACACCACATGGGTGCCCGGTCGACGATCTTGTCGGGCCAGCTGCGGTCGGCCAGGGTGATCGGCTCGACCTCCTGGGCGAAGGTGCGATAGCGGCCGACCGGCAGGGCCGATCCGCGTTGGGTGTTCCACGCCGGCTGGCCCGGGTGAGGCGCGCCGGACGGCTGAGTGATCTGGCGTACCGACGAAAACGCGTCAGGGGAGTCTGGTGTGGATTTCGAGAAGGTGGTCATGGTGGTTGCTCCGGGAGTAAAAGGGACTCGACCGGCGCATCGCGACTACCCGCGACGGGAAGCCAGTCTGGTTCAGACCCCGTCGCGGCTGCCGAGAAGAAGCACCCGCTGCACCAAAATCATGGTGAACCCACTGTAGCAAGCCCGGCTGGCATGCCAAAACCCCGCGTCAAAGGCCCGCCAGCTGGGGCAGCGTCGCGTGGGCGATGACGAAGTAGATCATCAGGCCGGTGCCGTCCACGATGGTGGCGATCATCGGCGCGGACACCACTGCGGGATCGATCCGGATCTTCTTCAATACGAGCGGCAGGATCGACGACACCAGCGCCGACCACATCACGATGGCGGCGACGGTGAGCGTCACCGTGAGCGCGATCTGCGGGCCGACGCCCAGCGTCCATGCGCGGATCATCGCTGCGATCGCCATCGCCACCGCGATCAGCGTGCCCGTCGACATCTCCTTGGCCACCACCGCAGGCAGGTCACGGAACCGGACCTGGCCGGTGCCCATCGCGCGGACCAGCGTCGTGGTGATCTGCGTACCGGTGTTGCCGCCGGTGCCGATCAGCAGCGGGATGAAGAAGGCCAGGGCGACCACGGCCTCCATCTCGTCCTCGAAGGCGCGCAGCACGGTCCCGGTGTACGCCTCGGCCACGAACAGCACGAGCAACCAGATGATTCGCTTACGCCAGAGCCGCCACGGCGAGGCGCGCAGATACGGGACTTCCAGAGGCGTTGAGCCACCCTGTTTTTCGGCGTCCTCGGTGGTCTCGTCGTCAACGATGTCGACCGCCTGGTCTTCGGTGAGGATGCCGAGGAGCCGACGGTCCGCGTCGACGACGGCGAGCTCTTCCAGCCGTCGATTCAGGCACAGGTGAGCCGCGTCCTCGGCACTGGTGAGCGGGTTGACGGTGACGACGTCGTCCGCCATCAGGTCGGTCATTGCGCGGTCCGCCTTGGCGAGCACCAGGCTGCGCAACGGCACCGCGCCGAGCAGTTCATGATCCGGACCGGTGACATAGACGCAGCTGCCGATGTGGCCCTCGACCGGTTGCGCGGATATCCGGTGGCGGATCTGGTCAACCGCCTCCTCGGCCGTCGTCGGCGGATCGACGGTGAGCGTCTCCGTCGTCATATGCGCGGCGACCGAATCCGGGCGCCACAGGAGCATGCCGCGCTGGATTCTGGCCTGGTCGATCGGCATCGCGGTCAGGAGAGCGTCGCGATGGTCGGGTTGATACCGGCGCAGGATCTTGACCGCATGCTGGGGATCCACCGCGGCGAGCAGTTCGGCGGCGCGCGGCGTCGGCTGAGACTTGATGATTTTCGCGGCGAGGTGGACGTCGACCGCCTCGAGCAGCTTGGGGGCGACGTCGACAGTCAGCATGTCGCCGAGGCGATGTCGGTCCGCCGACGACAGCCGCGACAGCTGATATGCGCGCTCGGCAGGGTCATCGACGACGTCCAGCCACAATTCGATCGCCTTTGCGTTCTGCATGTGGATGGCTTGACGCAGGCTGATCGCGGAATCGCGGGCAACGTCGGTTGTGCTCATCAGCTAATCGTCCACTGTATTCGGCCGCGCCCGGGGCGGTTTCGGGCAAACAAGGAGTGAACGACGTTCACGCCCTCCGCCGCGGAGCCGCTGCCCCGCCCACAGTTACAGTTGCTGCGATGAAGCTTCCTCGGCGATGGACGTTCACGATCATCGCCGTGGTCGTCGCGGTGGTCGCCCTCGCGCTCTCATACTTCGGGGTCTTCGGCCACTCGTCCGAGGAGTGCGCGCCGGTGAAAGAGCTGTTGGCTTTCAACAAGGCCCAGGGTGAACAGATCGCGTCGAAAACCGGTGACGCCGAAGGAATCCCGAGTGTCGCCGAGGAGTCGGCCTACCAGAACTGGGCCGACGGCCTCGCCGAGCGTGCCCAGAACGTGCACGACCCCGAGCTCGCTCGGGATGCCACACAGCTCGCCAGTCTCTCCAACGAGTTCGTCGGGAAGTTCTCTGCGCTCCGCGGTGCGGCCCAGTCGCGTGCGCCCGGTGCGCCCGCACCTCCCGAGGTGTACCAGATGGACGTGTTGAACACGCAGATCGTCGACACCCTCAAGAAACTGTCCGACGCCTGCGCGTGATCCCCCCGGTCTCGTCGTCACAGCGAAAGCGGGCGACCCCAGCGGCCTGCGAATGCGACGACCTCCAGCGGCAACCGTTGGCGGCCCTTGGCATCGCGCTCGACGATTTCCTGCGGCGCGTTGTCGTAGTCGCCGAGTGAGCCGACCGCGACGACGGCTACGGGGCGCACGCCTTCGGGCGTGCCGAACGCCTCGGCAGCGCCGTCGGCGTCGAACCCCGCCATCGGATGCGCGACCAGCCCCCGCGACACCGCCTCGATGGTCAGCTGTGCGATCGCCGCCCCGGCGTCGACGGCCGCATACCGGGCCGTTCTGTCGTCCTCGCCCTCGTCGATGCACACCATGATCAGGGCGCCTGCGGCGTGGGCGTACCGATTGCCGCGCTTCAGCAGCCCGGTGATCGAGCTGAAGGTGTCGTCGCCGCGCCGGCCCACGATGAACCGGACCGGCTGCCGGTGCCCCCACGTGGCGGCCCAGCGTGCCGCCTCCAGCACCGCAACCAGCTGCTCGTCGGCCAGGACCGCGTCAGGGTCGAACATCCGCGGGCTCCACCGCGCGGCGATGTCGGGATGAATCGACACCCTGGTCTCGGCCTGCTTCTTGACCACATCCTGACGCTACCGGCGGGAGTAAATGGGGTGCGCCAACCCCTTATCCTTGGTGGGATCTTCTCGGATCACCTTGAGACACCCGAAAGGCTGGACAGTGGCGCTCGTCGTGCAGAAATACGGCGGATCCTCGGTATCTGACGCCGAACGGATCCGCCGCGTCGCCGAGCGCATCGTCGAGACGAAAAAGCAGGGCAACGACGTCGTCGTCGTGGTCTCCGCCATGGGCGACACCACCGATGACCTGCTCGACCTGGCCAGACAGGTCTGTCCCGCCCCACCTGCGCGCGAAATGGACATGCTGCTGACCGCGGGTGAGCGAATCTCCAACGCGCTCGTCGCGATGGCCATCGAGTCGCTCGGCGCGCAGGCCCGGTCCTTCACCGGGTCGCAGGCGGGCGTGATCACCACCGGCACCCACGGCAACGCCAAGATCATCGACGTCACGCCCGGGCGGCTGCGCTCGGCGCTCGACGAGGGCCTGATCGTGCTCGTCGCGGGCTTCCAGGGCGTCAGCCAGGACAGCAAGGACGTCACCACGCTGGGCCGGGGCGGTTCGGACACCACGGCCGTGGCGCTGGCCGCCGCACTGGACGCGGACGTCTGCGAGATCTATACCGATGTCGACGGGATCTTCTCCGCCGACCCGCGGATCGTGGCCAACGCGCGGCACCTCGAGACCGTGTCCTTCGAGGAGATGCTCGAAATGGCCGCCGCAGGCGCCAAGGTGCTGATGCTGCGCTGCGTGGAATACGCCCGCAGGTACGACGTTCCGATCCACGTCCGATCGTCGTACACCGACAGGCTGGGCACGCTGGTCAAAGGATCGATGGAGGACATCCCCATGGAAGACGCCATCCTCACTGGAGTCGCGCACGACCGCAGCGAGGCCAAGGTCACCGTCGTCGGCGTGCCCGACGTTCCCGGCTACGCGGCCAAGGTGTTCCGCGCCGTCGCCGACGCCGACGTGAACATCGACATGGTGTTGCAGAACATCTCCAAGGTGGAGGACGGCAAGACCGACATCACGTTCACCTGTTCGCGCGACAGCGGGCCGGGCGCGGTGGAGAAGCTCACCTCGCTGCAGGACGAGATCGGCTTCACCAAGGTGCTCTACGACGATCACATCGGCAAGGTGTCGCTGATCGGCGCGGGCATGCGCAGTCACCCGGGTGTCACCGCGACGTTCTGCGAGGCGCTGGCTCAAGTGGGCGTGAACATCGACTTGATCTCCACCTCAGAGATCAGGATCTCGGTGCTGATCAAGGACACCGAGCTGGACAAGGCCGTCGCGGCGCTGCACGAGGCGTTCGGCCTCGGCGGCGACGAGGAGGCAGTGGTGTACGCGGGAACAGGACGCTGACATGGTCAACATCGGTGTAGTCGGCGCGACCGGGCAGGTCGGCCAGGTGATGCGCGCTCTGCTGGACGAGCGTGATTTCCCCGCGACGTCGGTGCGCTTCTTCGCATCCGCGCGCTCGCAGGGGAAAAAGCTGGAGTTCCGCGGGCAACAGATCGAGGTCGAGGACGCCGCGACCGCCGACCCGTCCGGCCTGGACATCGCCCTGTTCTCCGCTGGCGCGACGATGTCGCGGGTGCAGGCGCCGCGGTTCGCCGCCGCGGGCGCCGTCGTCGTCGACAACTCGTCGGCCTGGCGCAAGGACCCGGACGTGCCGCTGGTGGTCAGCGAGGTGAACTTCACGCGCGACGCGCACAACCGACCCAAGGGCATCATCGCCAACCCGAACTGCACCACGATGGCCGCGATGCCGGTGCTGAAGCCACTGCACGACGAGGCAGGACTGGTCCGGATGATCGCATCGAGCTACCAGGCGGTGTCGGGCAGCGGGCTTGCCGGTGTCCAGGAGCTCTTCGAGCAGGCCCGCGCGGTCGTCGACGACAGCGAGCAGCTGGTGCACGACGGTGGTGCGGTGGACTTCCCCGCACCCAACAAGTACGTCGCCCCGATCGCGTTCAACGTTGTGCCGCTTGCGGGTTCGCTCGTCGACGACGGCTCCGGCGAGACCGACGAAGACCAGAAACTGCGCAACGAGAGCCGTAAGATCCTCGGCATACCCGAGCTATTGGTGAGCGGAACCTGCGTGCGGGTGCCGGTGTACACCGGCCACTCGCTGTCCATCAACGCCGAATTCGCCAGGCCGCTCTCGCCGGAACGGGCGCGCGAACTGCTCGAAGATGCTCCCGGCGTGAAGCTGGTCGACGTGCCGACGCCGCTGGCCGCCGCCGGTGTTGACGAGTCATTGGTCGGCCGGATCCGGCTCGATCCTGGCGTGCCAGA
The DNA here is from genome assembly GCA_046735135.1 of Actinomycetota bacterium. Taxonomy (GTDB): domain Bacteria; phylum Actinomycetota; class Actinomycetes; order Mycobacteriales; family Mycobacteriaceae; genus Mycobacterium. Next base: position 14,869 of record JBKPSU010000135.1, on the reverse strand, counting down.
CGGGCGAGGACTCGCATTGTTCTTGTCCGGTGACAACCTGCGAAAGGGCGCCGCGCTTAACACGATTCAAATAGCCGAGCTGCTGGCCGCCGACCTGTGACACCCCTTCGCCGAAACTCACGTTTGGGCGGAAAAGTACGAGTAGTTCTCGCCATTACGTCGATTTCGGCGCTCGCCATGCCGGCCGCGCACGCCGATCCACCGTCGCCGATTCCCGAGCCCGTGCTCCCGCCGCTCGCGCCGGGCCAGGTGATGCGTATCGGGCCGACAGCCGGAACAGGTACGCCGACAAGGGATTACGGCATCGGCGCCACCGACTTGTGCGAGTTCGTGGAATTCCCGAGCGGCATCCTCCAGGTGTGCGGGGACAGCTTCGCCGGCCAGGGCGTCGGCTTCGGCGGCTGGTTCTCGCCGATCGCGCTGCACGTCGAGACGGACTCCATCGATGATGCCGAAGGCGTGCGTTATGACGGCGTCACCGGAACCGACAAACCTCTGCTCGCCGACCCGACGCCGCAGGGCGGATCACAGCTGCCTGCGGGCGTGATCCAGATCAATCGCGAAAACTACTTGATGGTGACAACCGCGAAGGATCTGCGGCCGCAGGCGTCGCGATTGGTGAAAGCCGATCCCGCGCGGGGGAATTGGCCGACGCTGCCCAAGTCCGAACGGGACGCGGCATACGAAGGCGGGCGACAGAGCCAGGTCAGTGGCTACTACGACCCGATTCCCACGGCCGACTCACCGACCGGCTGGGTCTACATCGTGGCCAACAACTTCGACCGCAGCGGTCCCGCTGTGCTTTACCGAGCCAGACGCGAGACGTTCGCGGACCGGAGCAGCTGGCAGGGCTGGTCGTCCAACGGTGGATGGGGTAAACCGCCGACGCCGTTGTGGCCCGACCGCGTGGGAGAAATGAGCGTTCGGCAGATCGACGGCAAAACGGTGCTGTCCTACTTCAACGCCGGCACCGGCAACATGGAGGTCCGGGTCGCCGACAACCCGACCCAGTTGGGCGCGGCGCCGGTGACGACGGTGGTTTTCGCCAGCGATTGGCCCGATCCCGCAGAGGACCTGCCGCCGCCGGAAGACAACCGGTTGGCGCAACCGTACGGTGGCTTCATCTCGCCGGGGTCCACGCTCGACGAGTTGCGCGTATTCATCAGCCAGTGGAACACCCTGCCGCGGGCCCAGGCGCCATACCGCGTCATCCAGTTCGCGGTGAATCCGCTCAAGCCGGGTGAGACGCCACCGGTCGGCTGACGACGGCCACGTCACACCGGAGGCTGATCCTGTTCCCGCTCAAGCTTTCTCGTTGCGGCCTTCGCCCTCACACGCTGGTGTGCGGTCAGTAGTAGCCGGTCGAACGTCGAACGGGGCGGCACCGTCTCGCCGTACTCCAGGGCGCGCACGTCAGCGATCAATTGCTCGGCCAGCGCGCGGAGCTTGACATTGGTCTCCTGGGAGCGCCACTTCAGCAGGTCGAACGCCGCGTCGGCCTGAATGCGATAGATGAGCATCAGAATGCCCTTCGCCTGCTCGATCGCGGCCCGCTTTTCCGCGATCTCTGCGACGGCTTCGGTGATGATCGCGGCCCGCGCCTCACCGGACGGCGTGACGTCGATGTAGAAACCCTGCGTGCCCAACACGCGACCGTTGTTGTCGTGCATGCGTTCCCCGATGACGACGACCTCACGGGTGGCGCCCGCTACGGTGATGATCCGGTGCCGGGTGCTACGGCTTCAGTGTTCGGCGAATGTCCTCGAGGGTTGCCGCGACGTGCTCGTAGTCCTCCGGATGCTTGTGGGAGAGCACGAGGCGGGTTGTCGGCGTGACGGATCCGGGTTCGTAGCCGTGCATGCGCGCAACCTCGGGCGACCACTCCCAGCGTTCGTCTTCGAAGTAGAAGCGGTACCAACCGAAGTGTTGCGGTGCGCCGCCAGCCAAAGCCAACTCGACGGTCGAGTCCTGGCTCATGTCGCCCGCCTCAGCGCTGGCCATGATCAATTTTGACACGGCGGTGCCATTCACAGCTAATTCATAAGCAAATCAAGACAAGCGCATCAAAAGGGTTTGCATGCTCGAACCCATGAGCGAACCAACATCGTCGTCAGACGAACCAACAACGCACCCCGTAGCGACCAACACCGAACCGACGCATTCGACCCACGTCGAGCGCGAACAAACCCATGTCGAGCGTGACCGGCGCCGCTCGAGGGTCACCGCCGTCGCCGCCTGGGTCGGCATCGTCGCAGGCGTCGTCTTCATCGTCGCTGTCATCTTCTTCAGCGGCTTCATCCTCGGCGCGCACGCAGGCGGCGGCCACCGCGGGCATCACGGCGGAGGCGATCGCGAGTTCTCGATGCACCACCGTGGCGGCCCGCCGATGTTCCCGATGGGCCCCGGCGGCCCGATGGGCCCGCGCGGCGAATTCGGACCCGGCGGCCCGGGCTTCGGACCCGGCGGCCCCGGCGGTCAGGGCGGACCCGGCGGACCCGGCGGCCAGGGCTCCCAGCAGCCGCAGCAGCCGCCGTCGTCGTCTGCACCGGCTCGTCCCTAGTAACCAACTGCCGAGTGTGCGGTTCTGCGCGCCCGCTCAGCGTGTCGCGTACGAAACCGCACACTCGGTCTTTCGCTGACTCGTCTTTTGGGTACACGCTGGGTGCGGCTAAGCCCAATGGCCGCCCAATCACAGTGAGGAGACGAGTCGATGGCTGACAAGTTCACAACGACAGATGCCGGTGCGCCGGCACCCAGCGTCGAGCACTCGCTGACCGTCGGTCCCGACGGCCCGATTCTGCTGCAGGACCACTATCTGATCGAACAGATGGCCAACTTCAACCGGGAGCGCATCCCGGAACGGCAACCGCATGCCAAGGGCGGCGGCGCCTTCGGTCAGTTCGAGGTGACTCAGGACGTCAGCGAGTTCACCAGAGCCGCAGTTTTCCAGCCAGGGACCAAGACCGAGATGGTGGCCAGATTCTCCACCGTGGCAGGCGAACGCGGCAGCCCGGACACCTGGCGTGACCCCCGCGGTTTCGCGCTGAAGTTCTACACCAGCGAAGGCAACTTCGACATGGTCGGTAACAACACCCCGGTGTTCTTCGTGCGCGACCCGATGAAGTTCCAGAACTTCATCCGCAGCCAAAAACGCATGCAGGCCACCAACCTTCGTGACCACCACATGCAGTGGGATTTCTGGACGCTGTCACCCGAGTCGGCGCACCAGGTGACCTGGCTGATGGGTGATCGCGGCATCCCGAAGACGTGGCGGCAGATGAACGGCTACTCCAGCCACACGTACAGCTGGCTGAACGCCGCGGGCGAACTGTTCTGGGTGAAGTACCACTTCAAGACCGACCAGGGCGTCGACTTCCTCACTCAGGAGGATGCCGATCGGCTGGCCGGTGAGGACGGCGACTACCACCAGCGGGATCTCTACACCTCGATCCAGGACGGCAACTTCCCGTCCTGGACGTTGCACGTGCAGATCATGCCGTTCGAGGACGCCAAGACCTACCGGTTTAACCCATTCGACCTGACCAAGGTGTGGCCGCACGGCGACTACCCGCTGCGCGAGGTCGGCAGGATGACGCTGAACCGCAATGTCACCGACTACCACGCGGAGATCGAGCAGGCCGCGTTCGAGCCCAACAACATCGTGCCCGGCACCGGACTGAGCCCGGACAAGATGCTGCTTGCCCGCGGTTTCTCCTACTCCGACGCGCACCGCGCCCGCCTCGGGGTCAACTACAAGCAGATCCCGGTCAACGAGCCGCACGTCGAGGTCAACGCGTACTCCAAGGACGGGGCGATGCGGATCCGCAAGGTCAGCGACCCGGTCTACACGCCGAACTCGATGGGCGGCCCCGAGGTGGACGCGAAGCGCGCGGCCGAGGTGCACTGGGCCTCGGACGGCGACATGGTCCGCACGGCGTATGCGCTTCGCCAGGACGACGACGACTGGGGTCAGCCGGGCACGATGGTCCGCGAAGTGCTCGACGACGAGCAGCGGGACCGGTTGGCGCACAACATCATCGGGCACGTGTCCGATGGTGTGCGGGAGCCGGTGCTGTCGCGCGTGTTCGAGTACTGGCGCAACGTCGATCCAGATCTCGGCAAGAAGGTCGAGGAAGGCGTGCGCGCCAACCTGGCCGGGAACGGCTCCTAGCCCATCGACCTGACGCCCCGGTTGCCTTCAGCCCATTTGAGCGACCGGGGCGTCTTGCCGTCTGGACATGGGCTGGCATGATCGAGCCCATGAGCATCGAAGTCGTTTTCACCGCAGAGTCAACCGCAACCGGGGGTGGCCGCGACGGTCACGTCAAGTCGACCACCGACAGGATCGATCTGGACACCCGGCCGCCGAAGGAGATGGGCGGCAACGGCGAGGGCACCAACCCCGAAGAGCTGTTCTCCGCCGGCTACGCCGCCTGCTTCCTCGGCGCGCTCCGGCTGGTCGCCCGCAACGAGAAGATCGACATCGACGACGCCAGCGGCATCACCGCCCAGGTCGGCTTCGGCAAGGACCCCGAGGGTGGGTTCGGCATCAACGCACACCTGATCGGCTATCTGCCCGGTATGGAGCAGAGCGCCGCCGAAGAGCTGATGGAGAAGGCGCACGGCGTCTGCCCATACTCGAAGGCCACTCGCGGCAACATCGACGTCAAGCTGTCGGCGAAGGTCTGATTGCATGCGTGCCGTCGCCGTCACCGGCGTCGGTCTGGCCATCGGCCTGGCCCTGGCCTCCCCAGCGGATGCTCGCCCATCGGATCCCGGCGTGGTCAACTACGCAGTGCTCGGCAAGGGCTCGGTGGGCAACATCGTCGGCACGACGATGCGTTTCGAGTCGACGTTCTCCGACCCGTTCCAGTCGTATTGGGTCGACAATCCGGACTGCAACAACTGGGCCGAGATCGGGTTGCCCGAGGTGTACTTCGACCCCGATCTGGCGTCGTTCAACGGCGCGTCGACGCAGGAGTCCCCGACCGACATGACGCATTACGTCAAGCAGGCGGTCGGGGTGTTCGCCACCAACGACGCCGCGGGCCGGGCCTTCCATCGGGTGGTTGACCGGACCGTCGGCTGCTCGGGCCAGACCACGGCCATGCACCTGGACAACATGACCACCCAGGTGTGGTCCTTCACCGGTGGACCCGCGTCGGCGACCGTTGCCGACTGGGTGAAGCAGGAGGTTGGCACCGACCGGCGCTGCTTCACCACCACCCGACTGCGGGAGAACGTTCTGCTGCAGGCGAAAGTCTGCCAACCCGGCAACGGCGGGCCCGCGGTGAACGTGCTGGCAGGGGCGATGCAGAACACGCTGGGTCAGTAGCCCGAGCGGTTTTGGGTATTCGTCACCGACCCGTCACACGAAAAATTGCGGTCCAGCCGAGAAATTTGTCAGTCGTCTCACCGAAGATGGACAGAAGGCCGCGATCGTTCCAGACCCGGAAGGGATGGCTGGTATGACCAACACCATCACGACCGACCTGGACGACGCGCACCATCGCGACGCCGCTGACACCGACCTGACCAGCGCGAACAGTGCCGCACTGCAGATCGGCGAGACCTGTTTGACCGACGGACCCGTCGGGCTGGTCGGCCTGGAGATCGAGGCGCATTGCTTCGATCTGGCCGACCTGGACCGCCGCCCGGGGTGGGACGAGATCACCGCTGTCATCGCCGACGTGCCCGACCTGCCGGGCGGCAGCAGGATCACCGTCGAGCCGGGCGGTGCCGTGGAACTGTCCGGGCCGCCGTCGGATGGGGCGCTCGCCGCGATCGCCGCCATGAAAGCCGACCGGGCCGTGCTGTGCTCGGCGTTCGCCGACGCGGGTTTCGGCCTGGTGCTGCTTGGCGCCGACCCGCTGCGGCCGGCCAAGCGGGTGAACCCCGGCGACCGCTACCGCGCGATGGAGGAGTTCTTCGCCGCCAGCCAGACCGGTGCGGCCGGCGCGGCGATGATGACGTCCACGGCCTCGGTACAGGTCAACCTCGAAGCCGGGCCGCAGTCCGACTGGGCCGCGCGGATCCGGCGCGCGCACGCTCTCGGTCCGACGATGGTCGCGATCGCGGCGAATTCGCCGCTGCTCGGCGGCAAGTTCACCGGCTGGCACAGCTCGCGCCAGTGGGTATGGAGCCAGCTGGACTCGGCGCGCTGCGGGCCGGTCCTCGGTGTGAACGGCGAGGACCCGGCAACCGAATGGGCGCGCTACGCGATGAAGGCTCCGGTGATGCTGGTGCATCCCACACCGGAAATGGACGCCGTTCCGATCACCGACTGGGTGCCGTTCGCCGACTGGGCCGACGGGCACGTGCTGCTCGGTGACCGCAGGCCGTCGACGGCCGACCTCGACTACCACCTGACGACGCTGTTTCCTCCGGTGCGGCCGCGCCGGTTCCTCGAGATCCGCTACCTCGACAGCGTGCCGGGTGCGCTGTGGCCAGCCGTGGTGTTCACCCTCGCCACGCTGCTCGACGACCCGGCAGCCGCGGATATTGCCACGGAGGCCACCGAACCGGTCGCGACGGCGTGGGATCGCGCGGCCCAGCTGGGGCTCGGTGACCGGCGTTTGCACGAGGCCGCTGACCGGTGCGTGCAAGCCGCCGCCGAACGCGCCCCCGCCGAACTCGAGGAATCGATGCAACTGTTGGTGCGTTCGGTCGAACAGGGACGTAGCCCGGCCGACGACTTCTCCGACCGGGTGGTGAAAAGCGGGATCGCGACGGCGGTCACCGAACTGGCGCAAGGGGAGCTGTGACCGCGCGCGAAACGCTTGCACACCGGCTGACCACGGCGCGCGACCGCACACTTCGACTGGTGGAGTTCGACGATGCCGAACTCCGCCGTCAGTACGACCCCCTGATGAGCCCTCTGCTGTGGGACCTCGCGCACATCGGTTGGCAGGAGGAGCTGTGGCTCCTGCGCGACAACAACCCCGATCGGCCCGGCATGCTGACGCCGGACGTCGAGCGGCTCTACGACGCGTTCGAGAATTCACGAGCCAGCCGGGTCGAGCTGCCGCTGCTCCCGCCTTCTGATGCGCGGGCTTACTGCAAGACCGTGCGGAACAAGGCGCTGGACAGTCTGGACACGCTGACCGACGACGACAGCGAGGCGGCGTTCATCTTCGGGCTGGTGATCAGCCACGAGAACCAGCACGACGAAACGATGTTGCAGGCGCTGAACCTGCGGTCGGGCCCGCCGCTGCTGGACCGCGGAACACCCCTTCCGCCAGGCAGATCCGACATCGCGGGCACCTCTGTCCCGGTGCCCGGTGGCCCGTTCGTGATCGGCGTCGACGCGGTCACCGAGCCGCAATCGCTGGACAACGAGCGGCCCGCACACATCGTCGACGTGCCCGGCTTCCGCATCGGCCGCGTCCCGGTCACCAACGCTGAATGGAAGCAGTTCGTCGACGACGGCGGCTACCGGCAGCCGCAATGGTGGTCGGAGCGAGGTTGGTCGCATCGAGAAGAGGCGGGGCTGACGGCGCCGCAGTTCTGGAATCCGGACGGCACCCGCACCCGGTTCGGGCATGTGGAGGACATCCCCGCGGACGAGCCCGTCCAGCACGTCACATATTTCGAGGCCGAGGCCTACGCCAAGTGGGCGGGAGCGCGGCTGCCCACCGAATTCGAGTGGGAGAAGGCGTGCGCGTGGGACCCGAAAGCCGGTGAGCGACGGCGCTTCCCGTGGGGCAGGTCGGAGCCCACCGCGCACTTGGCGAACCTCGGCGGGGACGCGTTGCGGCCGGCTCCGGTCGGTGCATACCCGGCAGGTGCGTCGGCATACGGCGCCGAACAGATGCTCGGCGATGTGTGGGAGTGGACGTCGTCGCCGCTTCGGCCGTGGCCCGGGTTCACGCCGATGCTCTACGAGCGCTACAGCCAGCCGTTCTTCGACGGCGACTACAAGGTGCTGCGTGGTGGCTCATGGGCCGTCGCCGGCGACATCCTCCGGCCGAGCTTTCGCAACTGGGACCATCCGATCCGGCGGCAGATCTTCAGCGGTGTCCGGCTGGCCTGGGACATCTGATGTGCCGACACCTCGGCTGGCTGGGTGAGCCGCGTTCGGTGGCATCGCTGGTGCTCGACCCGCCATATGGCCTACTGGTGCAGTCGTACTCGCCGCGTCGGCAGAAGCACGGCCTGATGAACGCCGACGGCTGGGGCGTCGGGTTCTTCTCATCTGATGTGCCCGACGGCACGCCCAGGCGCTGGCGCAGCGCCGCGCCGCTGTGGGGCGACACCTCGTTCGCGTCGGTAGCGCCTGCCCTGCGCAGCGGATGCGTAGTCGCCGCGGTGCGCTCGGCGAGTGTCGGGATGCCGATCGAGCCCTCGGCGTCGGCGCCGTTCACCGACGGGCAGTGGCTGCTTTCGCACAACGGGCTGGTCGACCGTGCGGTGCTTCCGCTCTCGTCCGCGGCCGAATCGACCAACGACAGCGCGGTGCTTGCGGCGTTGATCTTCGAACGCGGCATGGATGCGCTCGGCGACACCATCGCCGAGGTCGCCGCCACCGATCCCAATGCGCGACTGAACATCTTGGCGGGCAACGGATCTCAATTGCGCGCCACCACATGGGGCGACACCCTGTTCGTGCTGAGATCGCACGACGGAGTGGTGCTGGCTAGCGAGCCGTTCGACGACGATCCAGGGTGGCAGGAGATCCCCGACCGCCAACTCGTCACCGTCGAGGGCTCGCATGTCGAGTTGACCGGCTTGAAAGGATCCGCATGACCCTGTCGCTGTCCAACCATCTGGAGGCCGACTCCGCCACGCGGGCGTTGCGCCGCGACGTCTACAGGGGTTTGAGCCAGATGCCGAAGTCGTTGCCGCCGAAGTGGTTCTACGACTCCGTGGGTAGCGACCTGTTCGATCAGATCACCCGGCTGCCCGAGTACTACCCGACGCGGGCCGAAGCCGAGATCCTGCGTGACCGCGCCGCGGAGATCGCCGCCGCATCCGGCGCCGACACGTTGGTGGAGCTCGGCAGCGGTACCTCGGAGAAGACCAGGCTGCTGCTGAGCGCACTGCGGGACAGTGGATCGCTACGCCGGTTCATTCCGTTCGATGTCGACGCCGGAATGCTGCGGGCGGCCAGCTCGGCGATCCTCGAGGAGTATCCGGGCATCGAGATCGACGCTGTCTGTGGCGATTTCGAGGAACACCTCGACAATATCCCCAAGGTCGGCAAGCGGCTTGTGGTGTTTCTCGGCTCCACGATCGGCAACCTGACGAACGGCCCGCGGGCCGAGTTCCTGTCCACACTGTCCGAAACGCTGCAACCAGGCGACACCCTGCTGCTGGGCACCGACCTGGTCAAGGACACCGACCGGCTGGTACGCGCCTACGACGACAGCGCGGGCGTGACGGCCCGATTCAACCGTAACGTCCTTGCGGTCGTGAACCGCGAACTCGACGCCGATTTCGCCCTCGACGCGTTCGAGCACGTCGCCCGCTGGAACACCGGCGGGGAACGCATCGAGATGTGGCTGCGGGCTGACACTGCGCAACGCGTCACAGTCAACGCGCTGGATCTGACCGTCGACTTTGCGGCGGGCGAGGAGATGCTCACCGAGGTGTCGTGCAAGTTCCGGCCCGAGGGCGTCGCCGCGGAGTTGGCCGACGCGGGCCTGCGTCGCACCCATTGGTGGACCGACAACGCCGGAGACTTCGGGCTGTCGCTATCGACGAAATGACCTCGCTCGCGGATCATTGGCGCGCGGCGCGGCCCGCAGTCGCAGGCCTTCACCTGGACAGCGGAGCCTGTTCACGGCAGAGCTTCGCGGTCATCGACGCGGCCGCGCAGCACGCCAAACACGAAGCCGAGGTCGGGGGTTATGTCGCGGCGGAGGCCGCCGCGCCGGCGCTCGACGCGGGCCGTGCCGCGGTCGCCGCGCTGACGGGGATGACCGCGTCCGACGTCGTCTATACCACCGGCGCGAACCACTCGCTCGACTTGCTGCTCAGCAGCTGGAGCGGTGCGCGCAGCATCGCCTGCCTACCCGGCGAGTACGGCCCGAACCTGGCGGTCATGGCGGCCAACGGATTTCAGGTCGGCGCGCTGCCCGCTGACGGGGACGGGCGGTTGTCGGTCGACGAGGCCGCCACCGGCCTTGCGGTCAACCCACCCGGGCTGGTGCACCTGACCCCGCTGGCCAGCCACCGCGGCATCGTGCAGCCGGTGCGCGAGCTCGCCGAGGTATGCCGCGGCCTCGGTGTGCCGATTGTCCTCGACGCGGCTCAAGCGCTGGGCCACATCGACTGCGTGGTCGGTGCCGATGCGATCTACTCATCGTCCCGCAAATGGATCGCGGGCCCGCGCGGCGTCGGCCTGCTTGCGATCAAACCCGTTCTGGCCGAAGGGCTTCGCCCGCGGCTACCACCGCCGGAATGGAACCTGCCGTTCACCGTGATGCAAAAGCTGGAGCACGGTGAGACCAATCTCGCTGCGCGCGTGGGGCTTTCGGTTGCGCTCGGAGAGTACCTCGCCGCGGGCCCCCGGCAGGTCCGGGCACGGCTGGCCGAGCTGGGGGGACTGACCCGCGTCAGGCTGGCCGATATCGACGGGTGGCGGGTCGTCGAGCCGGCCGAGGAGCCGACGTCCATCACCACCCTGGCGCCGACCGGGGGCGCCGATCCCCAGCGGGTACGCGCCTGGCTGATCGCCGAGCGCCGCATCGTCACCACCTACGCCGAGGTGCAGCGTGCGCCGTTCGAGATGGCCGCGCCGGTGCTACGGGTGTCACCTCACGTTGACGCCACCGCCGATGAACTGGACATATTCGCCGAGGCCCTGGTCGCCGCGACCGCGCAGGTGTGACGAGGGTCAAGCGCCTTCAGCGTGATCGTGTAGTCGCCGACGCGGGCAGTCTGGACGTTCTGCCCGGGCGCGGGGGTTGGTGTTGAAATTCACTGTCGTCGAAGGACTTCCGGGCGGGCTCGACCAGGACGGCGACGCCGCCTGACCGGTCCAGAAACACTCGACCTCTGTCGGGCAGCGGGAGTCCTGGGGCACACCCGGTTAATGCGCCGCCACAGCGTCCTCACCCGCAGACCTCCCAGGTGTGCACCGGCTCGTTGTTGTGCATCCGCTCGCAGTACATGTGCAGCATCTCGGCAAGCGCGTCCGGCCGAGTCATGCCGCGCTCCTGCAGCGCGCGCACCGTCGCGACCTGCCAGGCCGAGCCGTTTTGCCCCGTCTTGGCGCGGCCTTCGATGACACCGAGATACCGGTCCGACACCTCGTCGGCCACCCCCCAGCTGCGTAACCCGTCGCGGGCCATCGGCAGCAGCAGGCGCAGCACCAGCTCGTCGGGCGTCACCTCGCCAAGACCGGGCCAGTACAGCCTGGCGTCCATCCCGCTGCGGGCCGCCTCCAGGAAATTCTGATGTGCCGCAGCAAAACTCATCTTCGTCCACAGCGGACGGTCCTCTTCCGACAACGTCCGGAGCATGCCGTAATAGAACGCCGAGTTGGCCATCATGTCGACGACGGTGGGTCCCGCGGGCAGCACGCGGTTCTCCACTCGGAGATGTGGCCGACCGTCGACGACGTCGTACACCGGGCGATTCCACCGGTAGATCGTGCCGTTGTGCAACCGTAGCTCGGGGAGCTTCGGCGTGCGTCCTTCGGCCAATTCGGCCACGGGGTCCTCATCGGACAACTCGGGCAGCAGCGACGGGAAGTAGCGCACGTTCTCCTCGAACAGGTCGAAAATCGACGTGATCCACCGCTCGCCGAACCAGACGCGGGGCCGCACGCCCTGCGCCTTGAGCTCGTCGGGCCGGGTATCGGTGGCCTGGGCGAACAACTCGATGCGCGTCTCCGCCCACAGGTGGTGCCCGAAGAAGAACGGCGAGTTGGCGCCGAGCGCCAGCTGGGGCCCCGCCAGGACCTGGGCCGCGTTCCAGTTCCTCGCGAAGTCCTCTGGTGACACCTGGAGGTGCAATTGCATGCTGGTGCAGGCGGATTCGGGCGCGATGGACGCCCACTGGAGGCTGAGCCTTTCCGGGCCGGTGATGTCGATCAGGATGTCCTCACCGCGGGCTACGAAGATGGAGTCGTTGAGCGCCTGGTACCGGGTCGACTCGCTCATCCAGTCGCCGGAGAGATGCTCCGGCATCAGGGTCGGCAGGATACCGACCATCACGATGTGGGCGCCGTCGGTATTCGCCTTCGATTCAGCGGCATTCAGGCTCGCGCGCACATCGTCCTCCAACTCCAGCGCTGCGCGGCCAGCCAAGGGCCGTGGCGGAACGTTGAATTCGATGTTGTAGGCGCCTAATTCGGTCTGGTAGGCGGGATCGGCGATCGAGGCCAGCACTTCCTGATTGCTCATCGCGGGCTGATATCCGGCGTCGACGAGATTGCATTCGATTTCCATGCCCGTCAAGGGGCGTTCGAACTCGAAACTCGACCGCGTCAGCATTGTTTCGAAGACGTCGAGGCACAGCTGAACCTTGCGCCGATATTCGCGGCGATGCTCGCGACTGAAGTCGGTCCGCTTCACCTCTTCGCCCACAATGCCGATGCAACAGGCTTAGTGACGCGTGCGCAAGGAAATCGTGCATAAATCGCGGCGTGTTTGCCGGGCGGCCAGCCCCCGCGGACCGCAGTACCGTCGATCTTGTCGCCAACCAACGACAGGGAGTCCGACATGACTGAATCCGAACCCAGCACCCCCACGCAGGCGCCGGCTGGCCAGCCGCTGCTCGGGCCGCCGCCGCACAACGTCGGCTGGGCGGTCGCGGCGGTGCTGTTCTTCTGGCCCCTTGCCTTCTCGGCCTTCAGCCATGCGTTCAACGTGTATCCGCTATGGGCGGCGGGGAATTACGCAGGCGCGCAGTATGCCTCCGACCGGGTGCGCAGGCTGGGTCAGCTGTCGCTGTGGATCGCGGGTGGCCTGCTGCTCTTGTTCGTGATCTTCTACGCGATTTTCCTGATGGTGTTGATCTCCCACGGCGGCGGCGGCTGGGGCCACCATCACCGGATGATGGACTAGCGGCGGCTGGCCACGGCGATCTGGGGGCTGATCAGGCCGCCGCGCAGCTCGATGTCGATCGACGGGTCGGCGTGTGCGGCCAGGGCGCGCAGCGCCGACGGGCTGTAGGTACGCATCGAGCTGATGACGCCGTCGTGCACGAACGGGATCCACGGCGCGAACGGCAACATCGTCGCCAGGCGCAGGATGTGCAGCGGCGACGGCGGCCGTGGCAGATCGATGATCAGCAACTTGGCGGCCGCCCTCGTGCCCTCGGCGAGCACGCTGGACGCCAGCGACGGCGGCAGGTGGTGAAACGACAACACGAACACCGCGAGGTCGAAGTGCCGATCCGCGGCGTCGATCGCCGTCGCATCCATCTCGCGCACGGACGCGCGCGAATGTTCGCCCAGTTCGCCTGTGGCGATGGCCTTGACGGCTGCGGCCTCGACGTCGGTCACCGTCAGCTCGGCGGTGGGATGCCATTCGAGCAGCTTGCGAGACAGGGCGCCGTGGCCCGCGCCGAGCTCGAGGATCTTGGGATCGGGCACATCGGCCACTTCGTCGAGCGCGATCTTCGCGAACTTCTCGGTGTTGCCGAACACCTCGCCGGTCCACTCGAGCGCGCGGATCACGCTGCGCTTCTTCTTCTCGTCGACGTCATCGCGGTCGAGGTACTCCAGGCGGTCGGTCTGCAGTAGCCGATCGACGCAGGATGCTGTGGGGCCGCCTCGGGGCATGCGGTCAATGTCGACGATCTCGCCAGCCATGTAGTCCATGATGGACGACGGCAGCCGTCAGGAGGGGAGCAGGTAGTTGGCAGACAATCGCGAGTTCGTAGCGGCGATCGACCAGGGCACCACTAGCACCCGCTGCATGATCTTCGACCACGACGGCGCCGAAGTGGGGCGCCATCAGCTCGAGCACGAGCAGATCCTGCCGAAGGCCGGCTGGGTCGAGCACAATCCGGTCGAGATCTGGGAGCGCACCGCTTCGGTGATCACGTCGGCGCTGAACTCGACGAAGTTGTCCGCGGATGACCTTGCGGCGCTGGGTATCACGAACCAGCGCGAGACGTCGCTGGTGTGGAACCGCAAGACCGGACGGCCGTATCACAACGCGATCGTGTGGCAGGACACCCGCACCGACCGCATCGCGTCGGCCCTCGACCGTGACGGGCGCGGCGACGTGATAAGGCGAAAGGCCGGGCTGCCGCCGGCCACCTACTTCGCTGGCGGCAAGGTGCAGTGGATCCTGGAAAATGTCGACGGAGTGCGAGCCGACGCCGAGAAGGGCGAGGCGATCTTCGGCACCGCCGACTCGTGGGTGCTGTGGAACCTGACCGGCGGCCCGCGCGGCGGTGTGCACGTCACCGACGTCACCAACGCCAGCCGCACCATGCTGATGGACCTCGAGACGCTGGACTGGGACGACGAGCTGCTGTCGTTCTTCGACATTCCCCGCGAGATGCTGCCCGAGATCAAGCCGTCGTCGCTCGAATCGGGCTACGGCAACACCCTCGACGACGGTCCTGTCGGCGGCGAGGTGCCGTTGACCGGGATTCTCGGCGACCAGCAGGCCGCGATGGTCGGGCAGGTGTGCCTGGATTCGGGCGAGGCGAAAAACACCTACGGCACCGGCAACTTCCTGCTGCTCAACACCGGCGAGAAGATCGTGCGATCCGACAACGGTCTGCTGACGACAGTGTGCTACCAGTTCGGTGACACCAAACCCGTTTATGCCCTTGAGGGTTCGATCGCCGTGACGGGATCGGCCGTGCAGTGGCTGCGCGACCAGCTGGGCATCATCAGCGGGGCGGCGCAGAGCGAGTCGCTGGCGCGGCAGGTCGACGACAACGGCGGCGTGTACTTCGTGCC
>JBKPSU010000134.1:0-6179 GCA_046735135.1 Actinomycetota bacterium | reverse complement strand
CGGGCGGCTCGCTGGTCACGATCAGCTCGCTGAACGGGCGCCAGCCAGCCATCGGCATGAGCGCCTACTGCTCGGCCAAAGCGGGGGTGTCGATGCTCACCCAGGTCGCTGCGCTGGAGATGGGGCCCCGGGGGATCCGCGTCAACGCCATCGCGCCCGGCCTGGTCGATACTCCGCTCACGGAAGGCTCGTACGCCGTACCGGGTCTCGTCGAGGACTACCTCGAGAACACCGCGCTCGGCCGATCCGGCAAGCCCGAAGAGATCGCCGATGCCGTGGTCTTCCTCTGCTCGCCGAAGGCATCCTGGCTGACCGGCGAGGTGCTCGACCTCAACGGCGGCGCACACCTCAAGCGCTATCCAGACGTGCTCGGACACGTCATGAAACTGGCCGAGGCGCAGTGACTTTCGTCGGTAAGCAAGCAATTGTCACCGGCGCGGGCTCCGGAATCGGTGCGGCGCTGTGCCGCGCGCTGGCCGGCGCAGGGGCCGACGTGGTGTGCACCGACGTCGACGGCGACGCCGCATACCGCACCGCGTCGGCACTCGGCGACCGTGCGACATCCGCACGCCTCGACGTCACCGATGCCGGCGCAGTGCAAGCTGCGGTGGACGACGTGGTGGCCCGCACCGGCAGGCTGGACCTGATGTTCAACAACGCGGGCATCGTGTGGGGCGGCGAAACCGAACTGCTGACGCTCGACCAGTGGAACGCGATCATCGACGTGAACATCCGCGGCGTCGTGCACGGGGTGGCGGCGGCGTACCCGCAGATGATCAAGCAAGGCCACGGCCACATCGTCAACACCGCGTCCATGGCGGGCCTCACCGCGGCCGGCCAGATCACCAGCTACGTGATGACCAAACACGCGATCGTCGGGCTGTCGCTGGCGTTGCGCTCCGAGGCCGCCGCGCACGGCGTCGGCGTGCTCGCGGTCTGCCCGTCGGCCATCGAGACGCCGCTCCTCGACAAAGGTGCGATCGGCGGGTTCGACGGCCGCAACTACTTCCTGCAGGGCCAAGGGGCGAAGACCGCCTACCCCGCCGACCGTCTGGCGCAGGACACGCTCGACGCCGTCAGCCGCAACAAGGCGTTGCTGGTCAAGCCGCGCAGCGCGCACGGCCAATGGTTGTTCGCGAGGCTGGCGCCGGGGCTGATGCAGCGCGCGTCGATTCGCTTCATCGCAAGCCAGCGATCCCACCAGACCAACGCGCGCAATCGCTGAACAAACCAGGCTGTCGGCCGCGCAACCCGGATACGGTATGCCGGTGGCCGCGATGAAGACGGAGTTCACGCTCACCCAGAAGCGTGCGCTGGCGATCGCGACGGTTATCGCGGTTCTGTTCGGCGCCTACTTCCTGCGGTCGTACTTCATTCTCATCGTCGTCGCCGCGGTGGTCGCCTACCTCTTCAGTCCGCTGTACGACCGCCTCAACAAGCGTATGGGCACTGGTCTGTCGGCGACGCTGACTCTGCTCGCCGCCTTCGCAAGCGTGATTGTCCCGGTCGGCCTGATCGTGTTGATTGCGGTCGTGCAAATCACCGAGATGGTCGAGAGCGTGGCCGACTGGGTGCAGCGGACCGACCTGTCCACGCTCGGGGACAAGACGCTGACCTTCGTGAACGGGCTGTTGGCGAAGCTTCCCTTCGCGGATATCACGGTGACTCCCGAAATGATCCGCAAGGCGATGACGACCGTGGCTCAGAACGGCGGACAGTGGCTGTTGCACACCCTCCAAGGCGCCGCCGGGGGCCTCATCGGCGGCATCACGGCAGCGATTCTCTTCCTATACGTGTTCATCTCGCTGCTGACCAACAAGGACGCCGTGCAACGCTTGATCCGTCAGCTCAACCCGCTCGGCGAGGAGGTCACCGACCTCTATCTCGCCAAGATGGGCGCGATGGTGAACGGCACGGTCAGGGGACAGTTCATCATCGCCGTCTGCCAAGGTGTCGCGGGTGCGATCTCGATCTACATCGGCGGTTTCCACGACGGGTTCTTCATCTTCGCAATACTTTTGAGCGCGCTGTCGGTGATCCCCCTTGGCAGCGGCATCGTCACGATTCCGTTCGGCATCGGAATGATGCTGTTCGGCAACGTGTTCGGCGGTATCTTCGTGATCCTGTTCCACCTCATCGTGGTGACCAACATCGACAACTTCCTCCGGCCGATACTGGTACCGCGGGAAGCCCGCCTCGACTCTGCGTTGATGCTGCTGTCGGTGTTCGCGGGAATCGGGATGTTCGGCGCGTTCGGCATCGTGATCGGCCCCGTGCTGATGATCGTCATCGTCACCACGATCAGCGTCTACCTCGCGGTGTACAAAGGCGTTCCGCTCGAACAGCACGACGACGATGAAACCGAGACGTCCAAGAAGAACAAGCGGCGGATGGGATGGCTGACGCGAAGGGCAAGGCGGGCGACTCCTGAAGCGCCCGAGCCCGACGCAGAAAAGACCGAGCCCGACGACGACGAAGAGCAGAAGGACGACGAGGAAGAGCAGAAGGACGACGCGCCCGCGGCTAGTCCGCGCTCAGACGCTCGGTGAGAAATTCGACGACGCGCTTGCGCGCCTCGTAAGCGGGATGGCCGTCCCGCTCGCGGACCTCGAGCGTGAGCACCGAGTGCGACATCTTGCCGAAACCGTGTCCGTTGCCCTTCTTCGAGCTGATCTCGATCACCTCGAACGCGTCGCCGAGTCGGGCCTTGAGCGTCTTGAACCTCTCGGCCGGAGACAGCCGATCCTCACTGAACCGCAGGCCCAATGCGCACAGCCCTTCGTTGGCGGCGCGTTGTTCGACGACCTTCAACTCGCCTTCGGACAGCCCGGGGTCACGGCGATGCTTGCCCGTTATCCCGACCGGCAACGACGGCTGGCTCAACACCGGGGCGATCACGCTGTCGTCCACAGCGGCCGCGAGTGCGAACCCGCCGCTCCAACACTCGCCGATCACTCCGACGCCCTTACCCGGCGTCTTTTCGTTTAGATCGCGGGCCAGCGCCCGCAGATAGTGCGCGATCGGCCGGTCGGCGTTCGTCGCGAACGCCGCGAATTCCTTTGCCACACAACCACGCAACATGATCGGTATCGCACCCAGCCTGACAGCTGCCGCACCCGGCGTGCCGTACAGCGACGGAGAGGCGACCGTGAATCCGTTGTCCACCAGATGATTACCTAACGCCAGCACATTGGGTGTCAGGCCGGGCATCTCCGGAATCAACACCACGCCGGGGCCCTCACCCTTGCGGTATACATCGCGTGTGAAGCCTGCCGCCGTGAACGGCGAGGCGGTCCATCCGGTCAGGTCGGCTTCCGGCGAGGTCATGTCGGCTCCTATTTCGCGTTCGCAGGCAGCGGCGGCTGGTTCTGGACCGCCTCCGCCAGCGTACGGTACTCATTGGTACCAGCAGCACCCTTGATCGCGATCTGCGCCGGCCCGGTCGGGCCGTTCAGCCGCGTCGTCCACACCGGCTCGGCATTCCCGTCGCCTTCGTAGACCACCCACTGCACTCCGTTGACGTCCTGCGCCCCCGTCGGGACCATGCTCCGGTCGATGGAGGCGACCAGCTTGTCCTCGTCGGCGCTGCTCTGCGTCAAGGCCAGATACCTGCCGCTCGGCGCGAGGTAGCCGACGATCGAGGACACCGCCCGCGCCGGCTGACCCGACGGGTCCGTTCTGCCGCCCTCGATGCCCGCGCGGCTGCCCGAGTTGGAATGCCAGTCCTCGGGAAGCGCGGGCAGCCGGATCGGGATGCGAAGCGCATCCGCGTCGGCTTGCAGTGCGGCGGAGGCGTCGTAGTCGGGCGGTGCTCCCGGGCTGGGCCCGTTGGGTGCGAACGAGCACATCCCGAGCAGGCCCGCGAGGATGATGCAGGCCGCGATCAGCGGCGCGATCGACCAGAACATGTCGCGTCCGTCCTGCAACAACCGCGGCTTCGCGGCTTTGGGGACGGGCTGCGGCTCGGTGCTCACAAGTGCCAGTATCCCAGCCGCCACAGCTCCACCCCGTAATGGGAGAATCGCAGCCATGAGCACCCGAAGGCGAGCGCGAGTGAGGATCGCAGCGAGGTACGAGCGAGGACCGGAGCGAGCGGGAGCCGAGGCATGACTCCAGCACGCGGGGAAGCCCCCGATCGCAACCTCGCCCTCGAACTCGTCCGAGTCACCGAGGCCGGTGCAATGGCGGCGGGCCGCTGGGTGGGCCGCGGCGACAAGGAGGGCGGCGACGGCGCCGCCGTCGATGCCATGCGTGAGCTGGTCAACTCGGTGTCCATGCGCGGAGTCGTGGTGATCGGCGAGGGTGAGAAGGACAACGCGCCGATGCTCTACAACGGCGAGGAGGTCGGCAACGGCGACGGCCCGCCATGCGACTTCGCCGTCGACCCGATCGACGGCACCACGCTGATGGCCAAGGGCCTCGCCAACGCGATCTCGGTACTTGCGGTCTCCGAACGCGGCACCATGTACGACCCGTCGGCGGTGTTCTACATGAACAAGATCGCAGTCGGGCCCGACGCCGTCGAGGCCATCGACATCACCGCTCCCATCGGGGAGAACATTCGTCAAGTGGCTAAGGCCAAGAAGGTCTCGGTGTCCGATCTGACCGTGTGCATCCTGGATCGGCCGCGCCACAACCAGCTGATCACCGACGTCCGTGATGCAGGTGCCAGGTGCCGGCTCATCTCCGACGGTGACGTGGCGGGCGCGATCTCGGCGTGCAGGCCGAACACCAGCACCGATCTGCTGGTCGGTATCGGCGGCACGCCCGAGGGCATCATCGCCGCCGCGGCCATCCGCTGCATGGGCGGCGCGATCCAGGGCCAGCTAGCACCCAAGGACGACGACGAGCGCCAGAAGGCGATCGACCGCGGCTACGACCTGGATCTGATCCTGCACACCGAGGATCTGGTGTCAGGGGACAACGTCTTCTTCTGCGCCACCGGCGTCACCGACGGCGACCTCCTCAACGGCGTGCACTACTACGGCGGCGGATGCACCACCCAGTCGATCGTCATGCGCTCGAAATCGGGCACGGTGCGGATGATCGAGGCGTATCACCGGCTCTCGAAGCTCAACGAATACTCCGCAATCGATTTCACCGGCGACAGCAACGCTTTCCAGCCGCTGCCCTAACCCACTCACCGAAGGATCAATTTGTGAGCGTCGACTCAGCCAAATCCCAAGACGTCGAGTACCGCATCGAGCACGACACCATGGGCGAGGTCCGTGTGCCCGTCGCCGCGCTGTGGCGCGCGCAGACCCAACGGGCGGTGGAGAACTTCCCGATCTCGGGCCGCGGCCTGGAGCGCACGCAAATCCGCGCGCTCGGTCTGCTCAAGGGCGCGTGCGCGCAGGTGAACAAGGATCTGGGGCTCCTCGCCGGCGAGAAAGCAGACGCGATCATCGCCGCTGCCGCGGAGATCGCCGACGGCAGCCACGACGACCAGTTCCCCATCGACGTGTTCCAAACCGGCTCTGGCACAAGCTCGAACATGAACACCAACGAGGTGATCGCCAGCATCTGCGAGCGCAACGGCGTCAAGGTGCACCCTAACGACGACGTGAACATGTCGCAGTCGTCCAACGACACCTTCCCGACGGCTACGCACATCGCCGCTACCGAAGCCGCTGTGCGGCACCTGATTCCGGCACTCGAGGTGCTGCACGAGTCGCTGGTGGGCAAGTCACGCCAGTGGCGCACCGTCGTCAAGTCCGGCCGCACGCATCTGATGGACGCCGTGCCGGTGACACTCGGCCAGGAGTTCAGCGGTTACGCCCGCCAGGTCGAGGCGGGTATCGAGCGGGTGAAGGCCGCACTGCCGCGGCTCGGCGAGCTCGCCATCGGCGGCACCGCCGTCGGCACCGGACTGAACGCGCCCGACGATTTCGACGTCCGCGTGGTCGCGGTGCTTACCGAGCAGACCGGCCTTGCCGAATTACGGGTGGCGGCAAACCATTTCGAGGCACAGGCCGCACGCGACGGCCTGGTCGAGGCATCCGGGGCGCTGCGCACGATCGCGGTCTCGCTGACCAAGATCGCCAACGACATCCGGTGGATGGGCTCGGGCCCACTGACCGGTCTCGGCGAGATCCAGCTGCCGGACCTGCAACCGGGCAGCTCGATCATGCCGGGCAAGGTCAACCCGGTGCTCCCCGAGGCCGTCACGCAGGTAGCCG
>JBKPSU010000133.1:0-59144 GCA_046735135.1 Actinomycetota bacterium | reverse complement strand
CGAACCCCGTCGGCGTCGAAAAGGTGGCTGCCCTCGCCGCGCACCAGGTGCACCGGCTGGTCGTAGAAGAGCCGGTAGGCGGGGCCGAGCACGCGTTCGCGGCGGGTGATCAGCGGATCTCCCGCGCCGTCGGCGGTATAGCTGTTGGAGTCCATGATGTTGGAAAAGCTCATGGCCAGTGCCTCCGGCATCGCAGTTGCTTGACGTCAGTCTGCTGCATCACCGGTGGTAGGTCACACTGTGGAGGTGACAGGACTGCCGCCCGATCACGATCTGTACGCGCGCGCCGCGTTGCCGGCCTACGGACGCGACCCGGAGGCGCCGTTGCGGCTGCTCAGCCTGTCGGAGAACGCCACATATCTGATCGACGACGCGGACCCGATCGTGCTGCGGGTGCACCGCGCCGACTACCACTCGGTGCAGGCCATCCGGTCCGAGCTGGCCTGGATGGCGGCGCTGCGTGAGCAGACCGATGTGGTGACCCCGCAGCTGATCACGGCGGACGACGGCAGCGAGGTGGTCACCGTCGTTCGCAACGAGCATCCGCTGAGCGTCGACGCCGTCACATTCGTCCCCGGTTGCACGGCGGAGGAGAAGCCGGAGGCGGTCGGCTTCGATCAGCTCGGGCGCATCACCGCCGTCATGCACGACCATGTCCGGGACTGGGCCGCGCCGGACTACTTCACGCGGTTTTCCTGGGATGCCGACACGATGATCGGGCCGCAAGGCCGATGGGGCAACTGGCGGGACGCGCCGGGACTGACCGATACCGACGAAGCGATAATCGAACGGGCCGCGTCGGAGCTGGAACGCAGGCTGGCCCAATTCGGTTGTGCGCCGGATCGTTTCGGTTTGATACACGCCGATCTGCGGATGGCGAACCTGATGATCGACCCGGAGGTGCCTGCGGGCCCGATCACGGTCATCGACTTCGACGACTGCGGCTGGTCGTGGCACCTGGCCGATCTAGGCGCCGTGGTGTCGTTCATCGAGGACACCCCCGAGGCCGAATCGATGATCGCGGGATGGTTGACCGGGTATCGTGAGAGTCGCGAGCTTCCCGCCGAACATCTGGCGATGATCCCGTCGTTCGTACTGCTGCGACGCCTGCAGCTGACGGCGTGGGTGGCCTCACATGCCCACGCCGACAGTGCAATCGAATTCACCGAGGGTTTCGCCGACGGAAGCGCACGCCTGGCCCGGCGCTATCTGACCGACGGTGACTGGCTGCGCGACGCGATCTACACGTAACCCGTGCGGCGTTCCTGAAGGTGGGCGGTCAGGCCGTCGATGGCCTGATCTACGTGGTCTGCCCACCGGCCGGCTTCGATGCGGTGCACCGCCGAGTCGCCTTGGTAGGCGCTGGAAATCACCACATCGGGCTCGAGGGTGCGTAGCAGTCGTAGGCTTGCCGCGAGCGCGTCCGCGTCGCTGATGCCCGGGATGTAGCCGGCCCACCACGCGCTGGAATCGCCGAACACCATCGTGTCTCCGGTGAACAGGTACCTGCCATCGGCACCGTCGATCAAGTAGCACGTGCTGCCCGGCGAATGTCCCGGCGTCGGAACGACTTCGATGCCGTTGACGTCGACATGGCGACTCCCAAGCGGCACGTCGACGTGAGCGTGCTGTCCGATCTCGAGCAGTTCGGTGACGGGTGCGTGCAGAGTCGAGTCGAAATGGTCGGCGATCTTCGCGAGCATCGGCCCTGCCTCGTCGCGGTGCGACAGGTACTGGTCCGCGACGCCGCCGAGCTCATCGAGGGCGGCGAAGTCGGCATCGGTTGCGGTGGAATAGAACAGCGCATTGCGGCCGGTCCACAGGAAGGCGTGGGTGGTCAGCCCGGGAAACGGCGAGTCGGTGCGGGTCTGCCACAGATCGGTGAGTACTTGTTGCATGCGACCAGCCTGCAACCTCAATAGCGGTTGAGGTCAAGTGGTGCGTCGAAACCAACGTTTGGCAGAGAAAGTGCGAGAAGACCTCTGCAAAAGTCGGATCTCGACGGAAGGTCATGGGAATGAAGCAGCCCGCAGGCGTCGGCTGACCGATGAGTCCGGGCGCGGGCCGCCCGTGGGCCACACCGTCGTACCGGGCCGCCGTCCCTCCAGCCGGATCGTCCACAGCGTGGCCCTGCAGGCCGCCTCTTTGATGAACGCGGCTGTGCGGCCGCCGAAGTGCCAGCTCAGCGGTGAATCGTCTCTGTGCGTGAACTGCCCGGTGGCCGACCGTCGGCCCAGGCTCACGCTCGCGCCGACATAGGCCATATCGAACGGAGCAGGCTCGGCTCCTGCGATGCGGCTCAGCACGGTGTCGGCCGCGGTGATGCCCAGCGGTGCGGCGGCATAGCAGCTCATGCGCAGCGGCTCACCCGATGGCGACGCAGCGTCACCGGCGGCGACGACGCGGTTGTCGTCGATGCTGGTGAGCGTCTCGTCGGTGAGCAGCCTGCCGAGGTCATCCGTGCGTAATCCGCTGCGGGCGGCTAATTCCGGTACACCGAACCCGGCCGCCCACACGGTCACCGCATTGGGGCGAACGCGGCCATCGGCGAATACCACTGCGTCCGAGCGTACGTCGGCTACGACGTCGGCTTCGAGCAGGGTGACCCCATTTCTGGTCAACCACTTGGCGATCGACCGGCGGGCGGCCTCGCTGAACGTGGGCGCAAGTCTGCCGCCGCAGACCAGTGTGACCGTCCGGCCCTGCTCGGCAAGCTCGGCTGCCGTTTCGATGCCGGTGAGCCCACCGCCGACGACGGTGATCGGAGCGTGAGAATCCACCTTGTCGATGGCTGTTCGCAACCGGTCGGCGAGCTCCAGTTCCGCGATGGGGTAGCTGAATTCGGCTGCGCCCGACACCGCTGTCGGCGTCGTACCGGTGCTGCCCACCGCGTAGATGACGTAGTCGTAATCCAGTGTGTTACCCGACGCGAGCCGGAGCTGACGCGAAGCCGTGTCGATGCAGTCCGCGGTGTCGACGACCAGTCGTACGCCCTTGCCGAGAAGCGAACCGTAGTCCGCGGTGATGTCGCGAGCGCTGGCGACGAACGTATGCAGCCGGATTCGTTCCACGAACCTGGGGCGTGGGTTGACGAGGGTGATGTCGATGTCGGAGCGCATCCGCAGATGGTTGGCCGCGATGGTGCCTGCGTAGCCGCCGCCGATGACGACAACCTTTGGTGTTGCAATGTGATCGGTCATGTCCTCAAGACACCGCACGGTGGCCGAACATGACAGAACGTGACTTGCGTCACAGTGAGATCAGAACGTGTACTCGGCGATCATCTGTTTGACGGTCTCGAGCGACTCGGCCAGGACTGTCCACGATGAGTCACCGAAGACCGGTGTTCTGATGCATGAGCACGACCTTTCGGGCCTGAGCCGCTACCCGCTCGCGTTCGGCGCGGTGCAGAGCATTCATCTGTGCGACGTGATGCCTGCGCTCGTCCGCTGCCTTCCTGGGTTCGCGAATGGCAGCGATGTACAGCGCGATGAGCACTCCGACGGCTGTCCCAATGCTTCCGGTCGCCTGGATCACCTGAAGCCACGACGGTGACGGGCTCACAGCCTGTGGTGCGCACTCCGCGGTGAAGCGAACAACGGATGCGGGCACGTGAACGGTCATCGGTGAACCTCTTTCAGCTTCGCGACCGACTCTGCGAAACGATTCGCTGCGCGGCGGGGTGCGGGTAGTCGTCGTAGAAGCCCGCGCCGGACTTGACGCCCAACCGGCCTTGCTCCACGTAGCTACGCAACACCTTGCGAGGCCCTTGCGGGTACTCCGGGTGCTCGGCGCAATAGTGCTCCTCGATGTCCAACACGACGTCGAGGCCGACTCGGTCCATCAACCGGAAGGGACCTGCGCCGGAGCCAGTGTTGACCTGCCACATCGCGTCGACGTCCTGTGGCGTGGACACGCCTTCGGCGACGACCTCGAGCGCCTCCCGCTTGACTGCGGCCCAGACTCGGTTGAAGATGAAACCGGTACTCTCCCTGTGTGCTTCGAACGGATGAAGGCCGAACAACGGCAACGTCTTCATCACGAAGTCGATGACGTCGCGGTCGGTCTCGCCGCACGACATCACGTCGACGGCAGCCTGCTTCGGCGGCATGTAGAAATGTATGTTGAGCACGCGCTCGGGGTGGTGCACCTTGTCCAGGAACAGCCGGCTCGCGTAGGACGACGAATTGCTGGCCAAGATGGCGTCGGGGGCCGCCAACTCGTCGAGCTGGCCGAAGACCTGCTTCTTCAGATCGAGCCGTTCGGGAATCGCCTCGACGACGAGCCATGCGTCGCGCACTGCCTCGGCAATGTCAGTGTCGGCCGATACGGCGCCCGGCTCCACGCCGGGGAGCTGGTCGGACATCACGGGCAGGTTGTTCATCACGTAGTCGACGGCGGCGTCCCGTTGTGCTTCGGCGAGATCATGGATTTTCACCGCAGAGCCATGCGCCGCGAACATCAACGCGATGCGCCGACCGAGGGTGCCTGCCCCGATGACGGCGACCGGGCGGTTCCGATAGTTGGTTGGAACATTGAACGTCATGGTTTTCTCCTAATCGATTGGTGCGCGCGTGCGCGCGTAGACCTGCTGTCCGGTGATCGTGAGCTGGCCACGCTTCGTGGTCAGGAAGGTCACCGTCCACGAAATGAACGTGGTGAACTTGCTTTTGAACCCGACCATGCGCGCCAAGTGCAGCCCGAGCCACGAGACCCAGCCCAGGAAGCCGCCGTACTCCAGCGGTCCGATCTTCACGACCGCTGAGAAGCGCGACACCGTGGCCATCGAGCCCAGGTCGACGTATCGGAACGGTGATCGGTCGCCGCTTTGGCTGCCTGCCGTGATCGCGCGAGCCGCATACTTCCCACCCTGGATGGCGCCTTGGGCCATGCCGGGAACGCCTGGGACCGAAGCCATGTCACCGATGACGAACACGTTCGAATGACCAGGCACCGTCAGGTCGGGAAGCACTTCCACCCTCCCGGCGCGGTCGATCGCGGCACCGGACTGCTCGGCGATCAGCCTGCCAAGGGGGCTGGCCGCGACTCCGGCCGACCACACCTTGCACGCCGATTCGATCCTGCGGGTGGAGCCGTCGGAATCCCTGACCGTCAACCCTTCTCGGTCGACGTCGATGACGGTGACACCGAGTTGGACGTCCACACCGATCCGCTGCAGACGGTCCTGCGCCTTGGTACCGAGCTTGGGCCCCATCGCCGTCAGGACGGTTGGCAGGGCGTCGAGGAGGATCACTCGCACCTCCTTCGGGTCGATGCGGCGGAATTCACGCTTCATCGTCTGCGTAGTCAGCTCGACGACTTGGCCCGCCAGTTCCACTCCTGTTGGACCGGCGCCGACGACGGTGAACGTCAACAGCTGCGCTCGTCGGGCCGGATCACTGGTGCGTTCGGCCAACTCGAGCGCGCCGAGGATGCGGCCCCGCACCTCGAGCGCATCGTCGATGGTCTTCATGCCGGGGGCGAACTCGGCGAAATGATCGTTGCCGAAATAGGATTGGTTCGCTCCCGCCGCGATTATCAAACTGTCGTAGCTGGTCCGGTATCGCTGCCCAAGCAGCTCTGAGACCACGTACCTGTCGGCCAGGTTGACGTCGACGACGTCGCCCAACACGACGTCGACGTTGGGCTGATTGCGAAGAATCGTCCTGGTGGCCGGTGCGATCTCGCCCTCGGAGAGGATGCCCGTCGCGACTTGGTACAGCAGCCCCTGGAACAGATGGTGCTGTGTTCGGGCGATCATCGTGACGTCGACCGGCGCGTTCTTGAGCGCCTTGGTCGCGGTGAGCCCGCCGAAGCCGGAACCGACCACGACGACACGATGTCTGGTCATGCCGCACCCCCATCGGGCACCTCGACATAGGCGATACCGGTGAGGTTGCCTTGCAGAGCGCGGATCGGCCGGTGGCCGGATCCGTCCAGGGCTGCGGCGTAAATATTGCCGCCGAGATCGGTGACGAACATTCGGTTGTGAGCCGGATCCAGTGCGATGCCGATGCCTTCCATCAGGTGCGTCGCTACGATCTCCGGCTCGGTGTCGCCGATGCCGTCCAGCGAGGCCCTGTTGACGGTGTTGCCGTGTGGCGGATCGCCTCGGTCGGTCCAGTACAGAATTCCGGTGGTGTGGTCGATTTCGAGGTCGATCGGCTCGGGCAGATCCTTGAATACCACCTCGACGTCGCTTCGGCGGCCAGCGGATTCGCCTGCGGGGACGTCGATCCCAGCCCGTAAAATCCTGCCAAGCCCGGCGTCGCTTGGGCCCTTCTGTGTCCAATACAGGTGTCCGCCGACGTGGTCGAGGGCAACACCGACGCACCAGTTGGTCTCGTCGCGGCGGTCGTCGTCACTCTGACCGGTCTGCACCAGGGTCTCGACATTGGATCCGTCGAGGTCGCAGCGCATCACACGCATGCCTTCGCGGTCACACCAGTACAGCTTGTGGCCGGCCGCGTCGAAGTGAAGCTGCTTGGGTGTGTAGGTGCCCCCGCTGGGAACGATTGTGGTGCGGTTGTTTCCGTCGAGGTCCGCACGTTCGATCGAGCCGTCGTTGACCGGTGGTCTGCCCATGTTGGTCCAGTAGACGTGGCCCGCTTCGACGTCGACTGCCACTCCATCGGGGACGGGACTTCCGCTGACGAGCACCGTCTTTTCGGACCCGTCCGGGTTGATGGAGAAGAGCCGTCCGCCACCGCTGATTTCGAGCACGAACAGCTTGGGTGTGTAGTGAGTCATTGTTCTTGTCCTTTCGATCTGGTTGATCTGAATCGGGGTTACGAGCTAGGCGTGATGCCGGTGTTGCGCACCGATCAATGACGTGACACGAGCACGTAACCTGCGACGGCAAATGTGGTTGGCATCATTGCCATCACGCCGTACATCACGCTCAACATCGTCGTCTCCTTACTTGTCGCGCACCGCGATCAGACCGAACAGCATCTCGTCGCGTTGCGCCTCGAGCTCCTCGATCGACTTGCCGTTCGCCTCTTCGAGCACACCGTTGACGATCGTTTGCGCAAGCTCGGGAGTGAACTCCGGGTTGCCCAGCCCTCGCCAGTTGGCAGCCATCCGCGGCATCAGGGTGTCCATGAAGTGCTGGATTCCGCCCTGGCCGCCGCCGAGATGCCACAGCAGGTTCGGACCCATGACGCCCCAGCGCAATCCCGGGCCCCATGACACGGCGTCGTCCGCGTCGGCGACGTCGAGCACGCCTTCACCGATCAGATAGACGACCTCGCGGTAGAGCGCCGACTGCAGGCGGTTGGCCACATGGCCGGGGAGTTCCTTCTTCAGAAGGATGGGTTTCTTGCCGACCGACCGGTAGAACTCCATCGTGTCGCTGATGGTTTCCGGAGCGGTCTTCGTCCCGCCCACGACCTCCACCAACGGGATCACATGCGGTGGGTTGAAGGGGTGGCCGATGACGGTCCGCTCCGGGCGCCGACACTGAACCTGTATCTCGCTCATCGTGATTCCCGATGAGCTCGAGGCAATGATCGCGTCGGGCGGAGTGGCGTCATCGATGTCGGCGAACAGCTTGACCTTGAGCTCCGGACGTTCCGGAGCATTCTCCTGGACAAAGTCGGCGTCAGCGAGCGCCGCCGGCATGTCGGATGTGAATTTAAGCCGATCCAGGGACGCTCCGGGCACCAGACCCAGCTTCGTCGCGCCCGCCCATGCGCCCTCGACGTAGGACCGCAGCGCCGCCTCGGCGCCTGGCGCCGGGTCGGTGGCCGTGACGTCGAAGCCCTTGGCGAGATAGTGCGTCGCCCAGCTCGCACCGATGGTGCCGGTACCGACAATGGCTATGCGCTGCACGGGTTTCTGTGTACTCATGATTGTGTTCCTTTACTTGATTGGTCGGTCAGCGCCCGCGCCAGACGGGTGCACGTTTCTCGGCAAAGGCCACTGCGCCTTCATGTGCGTCCTCGCTGGTCAGCAGGCTTGAAGCGTGTTCGGCCTGAACAGCAAACGCATCAGAATCGTTGAGGCCCTGCACGTCTCGCACGACCTCTTTGACCCGCGCCAGCGCAAGCGGTGCGTTGACGGCGACCCGCCGAGCAAGCTCCTGCGCCGCAGCCAACGCCGCGCCGGATGCGGTCAACTCACTCACGAGGCCGTACTGGTTGGCATCGACGGCCGACATCGGCTCGCCGGTCAACAACACCTTCATGGCTACGTGATAGGGGAGACGTTGCGGCAGCCGGATGACACCGCCCTCACCGGCGATGAGGCCCCGCTTCACCTCGGTCAACCCGAATCTGGCGGTGTCGGCCGCGACGATCAGGTCGCAAGCCAGCGCCATTTCGAAGCCTCCACCGAGTGCCCACCCTTCGACCGCTGCGATGAGCGGCTTGCGCACCACGGCCTGGGTGATGCCGCCGAATCCACGACCGGGAAGGATGGGGGTTTCCCCCTTGGCGAATGCCTTCAGGTCCATACCGGCGCTGAACGTGCCACCGGCGCCGGTGAGCACACCCACCGACAGCGTTGGATCTGCATCGAGCTCGTCCACCGCAGCCGCCAGTTGCACCGCGACCTCACGGCTGATGGCGTTCTTTTGTGCCGGCCGGTTGATGGTGATCGTCAGAACGCCGTCGCGACGTTCGGTGAGCACCAGCTCCGTCGAGACTTCAGTCGTGGTCATTTCGCTGTCTCCTGTTCTGGCGCAGTGGGAATGACCTTCTTTTCCCGCAGCGCCGCGATATCGTCGACGCTGAACCCCAGCTGTGCCAGGACCTCGTCGTTGTGTTCGCCGTGCTCTGGTGCCCGCCGGGCAGGCACCCGGTCAAGCCCGCGAAGGGTGATCGGGTTGTTGACCGTGTACTCCAGGTCCGCCGCGTCCTCGATCGGCACGACGATTTCGGCCGCCCGCAGCTGCGGATCCTCAGCCGCCTCCTCCGGAGTCTGGACGACCCCATAGGGGATACGAGCCTCGTCGAGAGCCGCTTTCCAGTGCGCCAATGGTTTCGACCTGAACTCCGTGTCGAGCACGTTGGCCAATGCCCCGGCGTTGGCGCCGATTGCCTTGGCGTCGCTGAAGCGCGGATCCTCCAATAGATCTGACCGCCCGATCGCCCTTGCCACCGCCGGCCACACCGACTGCTTGGCGGCGAGCATGAACCACCGGTCGTCAGCGCTCTGGTACGGATTGGTCATCGCGTTGACCGGCTTATTGCGATCGTGCAACTCGTAGGGCTTCCCGCCGGCCAAGGCCGCCGACACCAGTGTCCCGGTCGCCCACACGCCCGTCGCCAGCAGCGACGTGCCGACATTGGCACCCCGCCCTGTGCGTTCGCGGTGATACAGCGCGGTGGTGATTGCCGCATAGATCGCCGTTGCGGTGGTGTAATCGCCGCTGCCCCATACGGGAGCCGTCGGAGGGGCGCCGGCGTCGCGCGTTGCGGCGAGCAGCCCGCTGCGTGACCAGAAGGCCGTCAGGTCGAACCCCGGCAGCCTGGCATCCGGTCCGGTATCCCCGAATCCGGTGATGTCGGCATAGATGACCCGCGGGTTCCAACCCGATACCTCTTCGTAGCCCAGATGCAGGGCCTCGCGGGTGCCGTGCGGGAAGTTGGTGATCACGACGTCGGCCCACTGGACAAGACGCTTGAGGATCTCCGTACCGCCGTCCGACTTCAGGTCGACGGACATGCCCCGCTTGTTGCGATTGGCCAAGTGCCAGCTGTAGTTTCCCGGCGCGGCCGGGCTCGGCGGCACCGAGCTCAGCAGTCGCTGCGGGTCGCCCAGCCCTGGAGGCTCGACCTTGATCACGTCGGCGCCGAAGTCCGACAGCATGGTCGCTGCGGCCGGCGCGGCGATGAAGCTCGCGATCTCGACGACCTTCAGGCCGGCGAACACCGAATCCGTTGTATCTGTATTCATCGTCAACTCCTTAAACGAACGCACTCAGGCCGGTGACGGACTTGGCGACGATCAGTGTCTGCATCTCGCGGGTGCCCTCATACGAGTAGAGAGCCTCGGAGTCGGCGACGAACCGGCCGATGTTGTAGTCGAGCACAATGCCGTTGCCGCCGAACAACTCTCGCGCCCAGTGCACTGTTTCGCGCATCTGCACCGTGCAGTAGGCCTTCGCCAGCGCGGACTGCTCGTCGCGGTAGACACCGTCGTGCTGCAGCTGGGCCAGGCGCACCATCATCCCGGCGCACGCGGTGGCGTTGCCGAGCATCTTGACCAACAGGTCCTGAACCATCTGGAACTTGCCGATGGGACGGCCGAACTGGGTGCGCTCCTTGGCGTACTGCAGTGCGAGTTCGTAGGCGGCGAACTGGACGCCTACCGCCTGCCAGGCCACACCGCTACGCGTCCGGCGCAGGATTTCGGCGGTGTCCCGGAATGAGTTCGCGTTCTGCAGCCGATTGGCCTCAGGAACCCGGCACTCGTCGAGCACGATGTCGGCGTTCTGCACGATGCGAAGCGCGAACTTGTTCTCGATCTTCGTCGCGGTGAAACCGGGAGTGCCCTTTTCCACAACGAAGCCCAGCACGCGGTTCGTCTCGACATCGCGGGCCCACACGACGACCACGTCGGCGAATGTGGCATTTCCGATCCAGCGCTTGGCGCCGTTGATCACCCATTCGTCACCGTCACGACGGGCGGTGGTCTCCATGCCGCCTGCCACATCGGAGCCGCCGTGCGGCTCGGTCAGCGCGAACGCGCCGATCTTCTCGAAGCGGCTCATCGCAGGCAGCCAGCGGCGCCTCTGCTCTTCGGACCCACAGGTCAGGATGGAGCCCATCGCCAGTCCCGTATGCACCCCGAAGAACACCGAGAGCGACGGATCGGCATGTGCCATCTCCATCGAGGTGATGCCCGTCATCAGGTTACTCGGCGCTGGCTCCGACGAATCGGGGTCGGCCCAGTCCAGCAGGCCCAGCTGGGCGAAGCCCTTGACCAGCTCGTGCGGGAATTCGGCGCGCGCCCAATAGTCGGCGACGACCGGCAGGGCTTCCGTGCGGAAGAATTCACGGATGCGGGCGACCTTCTCGCGCTCCGCGTCGGCCAGCAGCTGTTCGTAGGCGTAGAAATCGGCGGGCAGCAGCCCCGACTCCAGATAGGGCTGCGGCTGTGACGGCAACTCAACTTTCACGGTCATGGTGTTCTCTCTTGTTCGTGGAGTGCTCTCGGCGAGCACTTTGTTGATGACAACTTCCACGGTCGTCTGTGGAGAACCCCAGCACCATGGGCCGAGGATTCATATTTAGCGCCGAGAGGGCCTAGTGCTAGGCCGGCCCATTGATCGTGCGCCCCTCCACGTCAGCGCGTCAGCTGTGCCAGCTGACCTCGTGAGTTGATGCCGAGTTTGGCGAATGCGTTGTGCACGTGGTTTTTCACGGTGTGAAGCGACACGTGTAGTTGCTCCGCGACCGCCCGGTTGGTCGCTCCCTGCGCGATGAGATTGACCACTTTGAGCTCCGCGTCGGTGAGGCTGTCCCAACCCGTCTTGGCCCGCGGGTGACTGACTATGCGGCGCTCGACTCCCAGCTTGCGCATCGCGCGGCCCACCCTGCGCGCATGGGCGACTGCTTCGAGGCGTGTGAAGGTGTCGAATGCCGTGTTGAAGTGATCAAGCGCTTCCGCCTCTCGACCGGCGACGACGAGTAGGACGGCGGCGTCTTCAGCCGCCGCGGCATAGAGCAGCGGTCTCGGCGACGACCGAAGCAAATCAATGGCAGTCACCATTGTGTTCGCGTCGCTCTCGAGAATCCCGCGGACATATGCGGCGACGGCGCTGAACAACGGGACCGCAGGCTCCTCCCGCTGCAGTTTCTCGACGGCGCGCAGTACACCCGCGCGGCCCCCGGCATCGCCCGCCGCCGCGGCGACCCGCGCCGCCAAAATCACCTGATCCAAGGCGTGGGGCATGACCGGCGTGCCCAACAGGTGGATTTCGCCGCCGAACCAGCGCATCGCGTCATGGAGGTCTCCGCGGTTCCATGCCGCCAGCGCGAGAACGTAGGCGGCTGACCGTCGCACCATGGATGACCCATTCGAGTGGGCGTCGAGCATGTGAGCGAGCATCTGCTGCAGCAAATTCCGGTCATCGATGGTGATCGCCACCTCGACCAGAACGATCGTGCGCACCATATCGAACTCGGTCGGGTCTGTGTGCTCGGGTGGTGCGAGGGACTCCACCGCGGCGCGGGCGGCACTCAAACGTCCCGCGGCTAGATGGATCGTGCCGTCGATCCTGGCCCAGACATCGAGCATCATTTCGTCGCGTTCGCGTCTGGCGCGCTGCACACCGGCAATCACCTGCTCGGTAGCCTCGTCCAGCCGGCCGACTACAGCCAACAAGTTTGCGTAGTGATTGGCCGCCAACAAATGAGACACCACGAATTCGCCCGTGCGGCCCTGCGCGCAGACCTCGGCCAGGTTGCGAACGGCGCGGTCTGCGTACCCGTCGGCACAGTCGAAACAGGCAAGTACGACATCGGAAGTGACCTTTGCCTGAAGATCACCGGTCGATTCCGCTGCGGCGGCAGCCTCGTGGGCTGCTGCGCGGTGGCGGCCATCCTCGTCGTCCAACATGAGGTTGTAGGCGAGCATCGCCATGTGCCGGGCCCGAGTCACGTCGCTGATATTGCTCAGCGAAAGGGCTCGGCGATTCTCTTCCACTCGCCGCTGCGACCTGTGGCCAGGGATCGCCGGCATTCGAAGGCGGATCTCGGCCTCCTCTTGGGCCGACGCCCCTTCCAGCGCCGCAGATGCCAGCTCTTCGGATTCCTCGTAGCGCCTAGCCCGGTTGAGCAGTCCAACGGTTTCGGCGACCACTCGTCCGTGTTCGGGATCGTCGGTAGCCATGAGCTCGAGCGCGCGCTTGCTCAAGTCCGCCGCCGCGCTCGCATCGCTCTGTCTGACGGCTTGCGCAGCTCGACGCAGCGCGACGATCGCCTCTTTGTCGCCTGGGTCTGCGCTGCGGGCCAATTGGGTAGCGACCTCGGCCGGCGCCGCGCCAATGCTCAGCATGATCGATGCCGACTGGCGCTCCATCGCCCGGCGCAGCGATTGCGGCAAAGACTGACGCGTGGCCTCCCGCAGCAAGTCGTGCCTGAACCGAAGCTGACTGCCGTCGTCGACGAGCAGATCCGCACTGATGGCCTCCGCGAGTGCCGACATCAATGAGGCCGGCTGGCGTTCCAGCATCGCAGCCAGCAAGGCGGCCGAGAACCGGTTCGGCAGCATCGATGCCACCCGCACCAATTCTGAAGCGTCGTTGGAGAGCAGGTCTAGCCGCTGCTGCATGGACGCGCCCAGGCGTCGCGGAAGGTTCACTCCGGCGGCCACCGCGCGGCCGCCGCTGACGTCAAGCCGACCCTCTTCGTGCAGACCTGCGACCAGTTCCATGACCAGGAACGGATTCCCCTGCGCCTTCACGGCCAGGTTCAACAGCGACTCGTCTGCTTTGGCCCGCACCGCATCCTGGACCATGTCGGCGACCGCACTCGGCGCTATCGCCGGCAGTCGTAAACAAGAGGCGTTCATGCGGTGCAGCGCCGTCAAGGTGTCCCGCACGGCAGGCCCGCCGGCGCCGGTCCTGGTGCTGAGCACCCACAACACCGCCGCATCCGGTCGTGTTGTGGTCAATGACCGCAGCGCCAAGAGCGTTCCGGTATCGGCCCAGTGGATGTCCTCCAACACAACTGCCAGTGGGGTCTGTGCAGCAGCGGTGTGAATCGCATCGGCGAGATCGTGCACCACCCAGTAGCTCAAGTCGGCCGAGCTGCCCAGCTGGCGCAGCGCCTCGACATCTCCCACTGGGGGATCGGCTCGTAGTGTTGCCATGAACAGTGCGAAGAAGGGCACCGACTGCTGATACTCGAACGCCTCACCGAACAGGGTCCGCACTTTGCTCTTGTCGGCGAGCGCCATTGCCTCGGTCAGCAGCCGACTCTTGCCGATGCCGGGTGGGCCCTCGATGATCAGCACACCACCAGTGCCCTGCGCTACTGCCTCCACCAGTTCGCCGATGACCTTCAGCTCGGCTGCCCGTCCTCGAATCGGCGTAGGCATCGTCAAACGGTACTGCTAAGTCTCGCTGTTGCGGCTTCAACTCGTTGAGATGCTGCGTTTCGCAGATCGCGACAACGGATCAGCGCATCGCTTGCGCCAACTGCGCGCGTGAGGTGATCTCGAGTTTGGTAAAAGCGTTGTGTACGTGGTTTTTCACCGTGTGAAGAGAGAGATGTAGCTCATTCGCCACCGCGCGATTACTTGCGCCGCGCGCGATGATGTTGACGATCTTGAGCTCGGAATCGGTGAGGCTGTCCCAACCCGTTTTCGCCCGTGTTCGGTTGACAATGCGCCGTTCAACGCCCAGTCGGCGCAACTCTCGCCCCACCCGGCGAGCATCGCCGAGCGCTCCGAGGCGGATGTACGCGTCGAATGATGCGTTGAGGTGGTCGCGCGCTTCTTCGGCGCGGCCGCCCAGGATGAGTTGTCGGCCGGCATCTTCCGCCGCCGCGGCATAGATCAGCGGCCGAGACGTCGACGTCAGCATGTTCACGGCGGCCATCAGCCTCTCAGCATCGGCTTCGAGGATTCCACGGGCGTATTGGGCGACCGCGGTGAAGAGCGGAACCGCAGGCTCGTCGCGCTGCAGTGTGTCTATGGTGCGCAGGACGGCTGCGCGGCTGTCGGCATGCCCTGTGGCGGCGATCCGCGCGGCCAGGATCACCTGATCGAGGGAGTGGGGTGTGAGCGGTGGGCCGAACAGGCCGACGTCGCCGCCGAACCAGTGTGCCGCATCGTCGAGGTCGTCGCGGTGCCACGCCGCCATCGCCAGCACGTGCGCGGCTGTCCGCCGCACCATGGCGGAGCCGGTTGGATACGCATCCTGCGCGTAAGCGACCGTCTGTTGCAACAGCTTTCGGTCGTCAGTGCGCAATGCAACGTCGGCCAGGACGGCCATGCGGATCATGTCCAATTCCGGTGCGCCCGCCTGCTCGGGCGGCGGTAGAACATCAACGGCGGCGCGGGCGGCGTCCAGCCGGCCCGCAGCCAGATGGATCAAGCTCTCGATCGTGGCCCAGACGTCGACTGCCATCGCATTGCGTTCCTGCTGGGCCCGCTCTGCGCGGAGGACGACGTGTTCGGAAGCCTTGTCGAGGCGTCCAACCGATGCCAACAGGTTCGCGTGGAACACGCCGGATAGGAGGTCCGCCACGGGCAGATCAGTCGTGCGGCCCGGCGCGGACAGTTCTTTGAGGGTGTTCACGGCGCGGCCGACGTACCCCCCTGCAGCGTCGAAGCAGGCGAGCGTGAGGTCGGCGATGGCCTTCGACTCGACGTCACCGACCGCCTCGGCCGCCGCCGCCGCCTCGTCGGCTGCGGCGCGATGTTGGCCGTTTTTGTCGTCCAACATCAGGTTGTAGGCCAGCAGGGCCATATGCCGGGCCTGCGTCACGTCGTTGACGTCGCAAAGCTCGAGCGCCCGACGGTTTTCCTCGACGCGACGCTTCGAACCGTGCCTGGTGAAGGCAGGCAGTCGAAGGCGGATCTCGGCCTCCTCGTCGGCCGATGCCTTCGCCAGGGCCGCAACGGCCAGCTCTTCGGATTCTTTGTAGCGCCTGGCCCGGTTGAGGAGCACGACGGTTTCGGCGACCACCCGTCCGTGTACGGAGTCGTCGGCGGCCATCAGCTCGAGTGCCCGCTTGCTGAAGTCCGCGGCCGCGCTTACGTCGGTGTGGCTGACGGTCTCCGCGGCCTGGCGCAGCGCGCTGATCGCTTCTTTGTCCCCTGGCTCGGCGATGCGCGCCAGCTGCGTGGCCACCTCGGCGGGCGCGGCGCCCATACTAAGCAGGATCGACACCGACTGGCGTTCCATCGCCCGGCGCAGCGACTGCGGCAACGACTTTCGGGTGGCCTCGCGCGCCAAGTCGTGTCCGAACCTCAGCTGTTCACCGTCCTCGACGAGCAGACCGGCGCGCACGGCCTCGGCCAGCGCCGACATCATCGACGCCGGCTGGCGTTCCAACATGGCGGCCAACAACCCTGCCGTAAACCGTTCGGGTACAACGGCGGCCACTCGGACCACTTCTGCGGCATCGTCAGAAAGCAGGTCCAATCGGCGCCGCATACAAGAGCTCAGACGCTGCGGCAGATCTGTTCCGGTGGCAACCACTCGGCCGCCAATGAAATCAAGCCTGCCCTCTTCCTCGAGGCCACCGAGGAGCTCCATGGCGATGTGCGGATATCCAAGTGCTCTGCCTGCCAGATTCAGCAACGATTCGTCGGCTTTCGCCCGCACGGCATCCTGAACC
The DNA here is from genome assembly GCA_046735135.1 of Actinomycetota bacterium. GTDB lineage: Bacteria > Actinomycetota > Actinomycetes > Mycobacteriales > Mycobacteriaceae > Mycobacterium. Next base: position 42,846 of record JBKPSU010000133.1, on the reverse strand, counting down.
ATCTCGGCGATCGCGTCCGTCGACATCGCAGTCACCTGCAGGAAGGTTGCCGCCGTCCGGCTTAGTACCCGCAGGGTCTCGGTGACAGCGGGGCCGCCCGCCCCGGTCCTGACGGTCAGCACCCACAGCACTGGCGCATCCAATTGCGCTGTGGCCAAGTATTGCAACGCCAACAAGGTACCTTCGTCGGCCCAGTGAATGTCCTCAAGCACTATCGCCAGCGGGGTCTTCTCGGCCGCCGCACGGATAGCGTCCTGCAGATCGTGCACTACCCAATAGCTCAAATCCGCCGAGCTACCGAGACCGCGCAGAACGTCGATGTCTCCCACCGGCGGGTCGGAACGCATTGTCGCCATGAAGAGCGAGAAAAACGGGACCGCACGCTGGTGTTCGAAAGCCTCGCCGAATAATGTCCGGACACCGGCGTTGTCGGCCAGAGCCAACACCTCGGTCAGCAGGCGGCTCTTTCCGATTCCGGCCGGACCTTCGATGACAAGCACGCCACCGTGGCCGTGCGCCAATGACGTGACGGCTGCGTCGACCTCTTTCAGCTCCTCCGCACGTCCCCGAATCGGGGGCATCGCGAGCCGCTGGTGGGCGAGCTCGAACGTTGCGGCGGAGGTCACGACCGGAGTCCCATCTACTTTGCTGAGTAATAGATGTCGTGGTCTCTATCGTATGGAGCGGGATCCATGACGATCAAAATATTGTTATAGATACAATTGCTGTGAGCGGGCCTCGATGGCCTTCACGCTGTTGGCGAAAGCCTTGGTCAAAGAGCGCTTGCCCACGGTTCCGAGCACCGCTGCGACCACCAGTCCCTTGAAGTTCTTGCCTTCGCGTACCAGGACGACGTCAATTGCGGTCGTCCCGTCGGCCTGCGGGGTCAAGGTGTAGGTGTAGCCCGAGGCTCCGCCGAAAAGGTTGGAGTCAATTGTCTTGAGCTGGACGTGATTCGGATCCGACCAGTTGTAGTACAAGCGTTCCCAGACGCCGCCCGATCCCTCGGTGACATCGGCCCGGTTCGGGCCCAGGTTGTGCACCTTCAGATAGGCATCGCTGCTGTTCTTGAACAGTTTCGATCGGCCCGGCCCGAAATCCGTCAGTCCGGCGATGAACTGCTCTGGTGTCGCTGTAGTCGTCTGGTGAAAGCGAATGGTGGCCATCAGGCTGTCCTCTCAAACAAGTGTTTGTCTATGCCGCCATCAAGCGCATCGCATTCACCGCTGATTCCCACTAACGGAACCGGTAGCCAGCCCCAATTAATGGTGGTATTGGCAAGGACAGTCTCGCGGGAGCCGTTCCACGTCGCTGTGCGGCGGTCATCTCGCACGCATTGGCTGGATGAGTGTGTGGTGGACTTCCAGGGCTAAGCACAGCTCGGCGACGTCTCTTGGTCGTGACAGTGAGCGGCCGGTGTGCTTTTCGATGCGCCGTAGTCGTTGGCGCACGGTGTTGGGGTGGCAGAAGAGCACTGTGGCTGCGCTGTCGGCTGATGCTTCGTTGTCCTGCCACACCCTGAATGTCTCGAACAAGGTGTCACGCTCTTCGTCAGGCAGATCGGCCAGACCGTTCAAAACGGCGCGAGCCGACTTGACCATCACGGCGGGCGCGCTTGCGGCTGCGGCGGCCAGGATGGAGCCGTCGAACAGCGCTACCGGTGACGTACGGTCGCTTCGGCTGCGCAACATCACCTTGGCGAAATGCAATGCTTGTGGGGTGTCGCGGAGATCGTCGTAGAGGGCGCTCACGCCGACGGGTGCATCGGCCAACCGAGACACCAACCCCAGGACTTTGTCCAGTTGCGGCTGCGAGTGGATGTGCACGATGCCTACATGCAAGTCCGGCAGCAGCCGCCAGGCTGAGTAGGCGTCAAGGCTGCGCAGCTTTGATTCGATGCCGGGCAGCGCTTCACTGCCCATCGACGGGACTTCGGCGGCAATGACGACGAAGGGGCCGCTGGTCGGCAGACGGAGCTGGTTGGCCGCCTCCCATAATGTCCAGTCGTCGACCGCTCGTCCGTCCAGCAGCGATTCGATGGAGAAGGGCAGCCGAGGTTCGTCACCGCGCGACAGGTCGGTCAGCTGGTTGCGAAACCCTGCCATCACCGTTGTGGCGACGAGTTCGGCGAAGCGACGAACGCTCGCTTCGCTGGCGGCTGGATTTGGACTGACCTCCTCGTGATGGTGACGAGTGCGCAGTGCGCGGTGGTCGAGCGGCAGCAGGACCCCGCCGGATTGACAACGAACGCGCGGTTCGCTGTCGGTCCCTCGTCGTGCCTGCGCGCCGGGACAGGTTGTGCTGTTTGCCCTCATGACCGAATTCCTTCCTGCGGTGACAGGAAAAGCGTAGGAACGGTCGGCGAACGCTCGCGAGCGTCAGATGACGGTATTTGTGTACGTCATCGCCCGCGAGCGCTGCCGTGGGCAGGAGCCGTTCCAGTAGGTCATTCAGCGCCTTCGAGCACGGTCAGTTCCTCATCGAACGCTGCGCTGACGTATCGGAGCCGGTTGACGATCGCTTGCGCGACGTGGCTGGAGTGGTCGGACAGATGCGTCGCGCCACAGCCGCAACTGAGTGCTCCACCCGCGTGACCGTTGCGCTCGTCGTGCTGATCGATGACGTCGCGGATGTGCGCGATCAGATCCGTCATTGCTCGTCCCGTCTTTTGGCGTACACCGTCGAGCGTAGAGCCGGGATTTCGGTGCGGCGTTGTCCGGCGGCACACCGGTCGGTCGTCGGTGATGTCACGACGTCTATCGACACCGCAACCCTGCAGTCCGATGATGGGGCAGCCCGAGTCGTCAACGTGGGGAGTCGCAGTGACCAATTTGAGTGTGTATCTGGCAGAGTCCGCGAACAAATACCCCGACACCAGGGCAGTGGTGTCCGATGCCGCGACGACTACCTATTCGGCGCTGGCCAACGATGTTGCTCGGTTCGCTGACTACCTCACCGACGGTGGCCTGCAGCCGGGCGAGAGGGTCGGTGTCATGCTGCCGAACGGGCCCGAGTTCGCAATGGTTTTCTACGGTGTCATGCACGCCGGCGGTGTGGTGGTACCGCTGAATCCGCAGCTGCATGCCCGGGCGGTTGACTTTTACCTCACGATCACCGGCGCGAGAATGGTGTTTGTCACGTCGCGACACCGGATCGCCAACACGGTCGCCGCCGTCACTGCTGGTGTGCAACCCGTCGAGATCGGAAGCCACGGGATCCCCTCGATGACAGCAGGATTCGTCGGTCGCGCCGACCCGGTGATTCGGGCCGCGGGCGACGGCGCCGTTGTTTTACCTATCGACGAGACGACCGGTGCCCACACAATTCAGCTCACCCACGGTGAGCTTGCCAACAGCCAGGCCGTGACAGGCCGTCGACTTGTCCTCGGCCGAAATGACGTCGTAATGGGATGCCTGCCGATGATCGAGCGTGTGGGCATGACATACGGTCTGCTTGCTGCCGTGTCCTCCGCGTCAACACTCGTGTTGCCCAACTTCGACCCGGAATTTGACCCGGCGTCGGCGCTGGAAACGATCGCAGCCGAACGCATTACGGTGTTCGAAGGCGTGCCGGCGATGTACGTGGCATTGCTGGACGCGGCCCACCGGTCCGACGAGGACTTCACTTCGCTACGAGTGTGTGTAGTGGCGGACGGAACTCTGCCCGTGGACGTCTTGCGCCGGTTTGAAGACACTTTCGGATGCATCGTTGTGCAGGCAGGTCACTTGTCGGCACCGACCCGCACGCGTGCGTGAGGCTGGCTTGGGCGATCAGTGCCCAAGCCAGCCTCGATTTGCGTTTCTCAGTTGCGGTTGATGGTCACCGGATCAGCTGGCTTTCTTGACTTCGTGAATGTGCGAGCGCGCCACATCGCCGACCTCCCGCAAGGTCTTGGAATCCTTGCGCATCTGGAATCCCCACACGATTTCGACGATCCCCATCACCACCAGCCAAATGCCGGTATAGAAGGTGAGTACAAGGATCGAATCCCATGGCCAAACGAGCATGACAATGCCGGCGATCACCGACAGAACACCAAGAACCCCGTACCAGCCGCGGCCGGGCAGCGCCTTGTAACTGATGGCGACGGCCACGACCGCGAAGCCTTGGACGATAAAACTGACACCGATCCAAATCGACAGCAGCAGAATCGGGTACGGGTTACCAAAGTTATGGAAGCAGAAAACCGCCAGGATGACTGACAGCACGCCGCTGATGAACGACATCACCCGCATGCCAGCGGATTCGGGCAAGATGAACGCCATCGCCACTCCCGCGAATCCGGACAACAACAGATAGACGCCGAATAGAGTCGACGCCACGAGGATCGATGTCCCGGGCCAGGCGAGAATCAGGCCACCCAGCACAGCGGACAGCAGTCCCCAGGTCATTGCAACCTTCCAGAGCCTGCTTTCAAGTAGAGTTTCCATGACGCTCCTCACGTCTCGATTTCGAAATATCAGTAACGGCGCAGGTTTACGCCGAACCATTACATGGTCGATCAACCCTTTTGTCGTGTCGCTGTTGTCGCAGACAGGCCTTTGGCGTTCCCGGTGTCACACCGCACACCGTTGGTCGTCTCGCACGCATTGGCTGGATGAGTGTGGACTGATGGCGGCCGCTTGCCCAGCAATATGAATTCAACGAATCGCGCGCGAACCCGTGCTTCCGGAGGACGATCGCGACCTCTTGGGGCGCCACCGCGTCGAAGAAGCAGACGCGCTTCTCCGAGCATTGCCGGTATCGGTGACGACATTCGGTGGCGCGTGATGGTGTTCGCCGCGACATCGACACCTCCGCAAAGCACGTCGACGATCGAAGTGATGAGTTCGCAGAGATCGGAGACAGTATGACCGCGAATTCGCAGGAAGCCGAACATGTGACCGAGCCTTGAACATCAATCCGTGGGCGATAGCGCAGGGTTGGCCGCATCGCCGATCGTAGAAGTTGTCAACCAATCAAATTCTCATTCGGGCGACGGCTCAGGCCTATCTACAAATCGCGCGGTGAGCACACAAAAAAGGAGAGAAAAGTGAGTCAAACATTTAGTCCCGCTGCACAATTCGTACATCGCATCTGGTCATCGGCGGTGGTGTCCGGCATTCTGGCGGTCATCCTCGGCGTCGTGATCCTGGTGTGGCCGGGCCCGTCGATCTTGGTGACGTCCGGAGTGTTCGGTGCTTACCTTGTGATATCGGGCGTTGCGATGGTGGTAATGGGATTCAGTTTTCCTGCCCCGGCGGCTAGCAGGTTTTTGAGCGTCATCAGCGGCGTCGCATCGGTAGTCCTTGGGGTCCTGGCGTTCAAGCATTTCGGTGAGGGCTATGCGGTGCTGCTTCTGGCGATCTGGATCGGCGTCGGATTCATTGTCCGGGGTGTGACGGCGCTCGCGACCGCGATCGCCGATAAGCAGTTGCCTGGCCGCGGGTGGGCGATCTTCTTCGGCATCGTTAGCGTTCTTGCCGGGTTTGTCGTGCTGGCTTACCCGTTCGACTCGATCTTCACGCTGGCGTTCGTGGCCGGCATCTGGCTGGTCGTGCTTGGCGTGATCGAGGTCATCTCCGGGTTCGGCATGCGCAGCGACGCAAAGAAGGTCGAGAAGGTCGCAGGGGTTGGCGGGCAGCAGCCGCACGCCGCCGCCGCATGATCATCCGGTAGTGCCGCCTTGCAGGCGGACCACGGTTAACCGGGCCATTGTGAGCCGGGTCGTCTACTGGCACTTCTGCCAGGGCGACCCGGCCAGCGTTTCAATAAACCTCAGCCACAACTACTTCCGATGCGCGCCCTCGACTTGGACGGCCAGCTTTCAGAGATTGGACTTAGAATGACAACACACCCGCCAGGTCACCGGCAGAGCCCGCAACTGGTTCCCCACCGACTTCTGCGGAGCGGACAAATCCACCACCCCGCGGTGCTCGCCGAAGCCAGAAGGCGTACGGAAGACTTTCAGTTGCGCCTTGCCGACCGGATCACCTCGTTCGCGGGATCGATGAACTTCGTGTGGATCCACGCGACACTATTTGTCGCCTGGATGCTGTTCCTGGAACGAAGCCCTTGGCCAACCTTGACTCTGGTGCTGTCGTTGGAGGCCATCTTTTTGTCGACGTTCGTGATGATCGGCCAGAATCGGCAGTCGGCTTTCCAGCAGGCCAAGGCCGACCATGACTTCCAGACTCAGGAGCTGGAACTGAAAACCAATACTGAGCTCACTCGCCAAATCCATGTGCTCACACAGGAATTGCACCGAAGGTCCGTTGGAACACCCCCTGAGCTCGACCACTCCGCGTAAAAACCGTCATAGTCTCATAAAGGGGCCTAGGCGATCATTGCTCGTTATCCCTGCTTGTAGGGCTGCATAATTCGCGTTCGTTCTGATCGCCCATAGTCGGCCGGCAGATGCGAAACCCTCGAAGACGAGGCGCCGACTGGTATCTGTGGAGGCCTGTCTCAGCGAAGAAATTGGGGTTCAGCCTGATACGACGATAGCGCGATGTGTCAGCCGTCGCTACCACGCCTACCCCGGGTGATTCTGCGATCGCAGACCTGAGACAGTGTTCGTCGCCACCGCATCGAACTGGCGATGTTGTCTCGCACCACATCGCAACTTCCTGGGACCAGGAGCACCCTTGGCTTACGTCATCAATCGAAATCTGGGAGTGCCAATGAGCGAGACCCGCCGCCACACCGCCACCTGGTTGCTGCTGGTGATCACCGGCATCGCCTGGATTGTGCTGTCGGTCGTGATTCTTCGGTTCGAGTACACCACGGTCGAAGCGGTCGCCGTACTTTTCGGGGTGTATTGCCTCGTCGCCGCTGCGACTCAGATCACGATCGCAGCGGTGTCCTCGTCCACCGGCTCGCGCATGGTGCACGGCCTCCTGGCGGCGCTGTTGATCTTGGCGGGAGTGGTGTCCTTCGCGAACTTCGGCGCTACCTTCGACACGCTCGCGGCCATCATCAGTTTCTACTTCGTCTTGCGCGGTTGCTTCGACATCGTCGTGGCCTTCGCCGCCAACATGTTGTCCGGATGGTGGCTGCTCTTGATGTGCGGATTCGTCGAGCTGGGATTGGGGTTTTGGGCCGCGGGGTCGTGGACCGCCTCCGTTGCGGTCTTGGTGGCGTGGGTCGCCGCTGCGGCACTGGTGCATGGCATCGCCGACATCGCAATGGGCTTCCAGATGCACGTCGGAGGCCACGCCGTCACTGGCATCGATGGGCGCCCCGACCAAGCCGGCGTCACCCATCACGAGTCCGAACCCAGTTCGGTCGCGAGCTTGTGACGAGATGATTTCGGGAGGTCAGTGGTCATGAAAGGTTCCGGCTACGTTCGTGTGTGGTGGCTGTTACGTGCATACCGCCGTCGCAACCCGTTGGTGCGCGGCAGCGACCGCGTGGAACTGTTTTTCGTCGCGCTCGGAGTCTTGGTTGTCCTGGTCGCCACCGCATGTGCAGGTGCGCTGGGCACGGCCGTGCACGATGCGCGCAGCCGCGTATACCTCGCCGAGGCACAGGCACGGCACACCGTGGTCGGTACAGCCGTCGAGGACAGCACAACCGTTCTCCGCATCGACCGGAATGCGGTGACAAGCGTGAATGCCCGATGGCGGGTCGGCGGCATCGAACAAGCCGACCATCTCACCATCCACGGTCCGGTCAAAACCGGCGATCCCCTGGTGATTTGGTTGGACCGTGATGGCAACCGCGTCGACGCGCCCACTCCGATATCGCAGGCCGGCGTGGACGCAGTCGTTGCAGCCTTGATGGTCTGGCAAACGGTGCTCCTTACCGTGACCGGGTTGATCGGGTTGGCCCGTTTGGGCCTCAACCGCCGGCGTACTCGTGGTTGGGATCGCGATCTCCGAAGCCTCGTTTACGATGGCGGCAGCGGGAACCGCAAGGCCTGAGCTGTCCAACGCGTAATTCAGCCTGGCGGTTGGATTCTCACCGCCATGTCACTCACCGCTACGGACCACTATGACCGGGGTCTGTGCAGACTGCGCGACGGCTGAGCTCACCGAACCCAAATGTAAGCCGTCGAAGCCGCCGCGGCCCCGACTTCCGACTACGACAAGTTGCGCGCTTTCAGACTCGCTGATGAGCCAGCGGGCCGGAACGTCGCAGACGAGTCGCCGGTGCACTTGCACGTCGGGGTAGATGTCTTGCCAGCCGGCGAGCCGCTCCCCGAGTACCTCGTCACCTTCGTCGCGGTATTCCCGCCAATCCATACCAAGGATGGGAAACACTCCGACGTCGCTCCAGGCATGTAACGCGACCAGGGGTACGCGGCGACGCGAGGCTTCGTCAAAAGCCAATGCCGTGGCCGCTTCGGACAGGGGCGAGCCGTCGATACCCAGGAGAACTGGTGCATCCTCGCGGATTTCGCGTCCAGCCAAACCCCGATCGTGAATGACAGCCACCGGGCAGTGCGCGTGATGGAGCAACCCCGAGCTGACTGAACCGAGGATGTGCGAACCAAACTCGTCGAGCCCACGGGTGCCGACTGCGATCATCTGCGCATCTCTCGACGCATCGACAAGCGCTTCAAGCACACCTGCGTAACGGACTTCGGCGCGGACCTTCGGCCGTGCATCACCCTTATGCTCGTCGACGATGAGGCGTGCTCGATCGAGAACCTGATGCGCCTTGGCTTCCTGCTCTTGGGTGATCGTGTCGTTCGGCGCCTCCGTCGAGCTGATCAATGTCGGGGGAACAACATAAAGCAGCGTGACCGACAGGTTGCGGATCGTGGCTTCATGCGCCGCCCAAATAACGGCGGCATTGGACGCGGCAGAGCCGTCGACGCCGACGACCAATTCGGACCGCATCGTGCTGCTTGGCATGCGTCCTCCCGATTAGGTAGATCCCCTTCGGGCATTCTGGCGCTGGCATCGCCCAACGTCATTGTTGGAGCGGACAAGGTAGTGATACCGACGGTGTGGCGACGAACACGCGACGGCATGGTTATGTCGGGGACTCAATTCACGGGCGGCCGTGGTCGGAGCCGAGGGTGACGAAGATGATTTCGGGATCACCCGCGGGATCGAGGAATCTCACTGCCATCCTGGTTCCCGGCGCCTGTGACTGCACTGCTGCGTATAGAGCGCCGGCGTTTCGAACGACTTGGTCATCGACCTTTGTGACGGGCGCGCCGTCAGGCAGCCCGGCTTCCGTCGCCGGACTACCGCCTGTCACGTCAATGATTCTCGCGCCGCCGCAGTCGCTCTCGGTGGTTGCCTGCGCACCCAGCCAAGCATGCGATGCCGTTCCGGTGGCGAAGAGTTCGTTGGCGATACGCGCCGCATGACCGACGGGAATGGCGAAACCAATCCCGATCGAACCGCTCGGTGTACCCGCGCCGCCGCCATGACCGCCCATCGAGGCCATCGCCGAATTAATTCCAATGAGCTTGCCGTTCGTGTCAACCAGTGCGCCGCCCGAATTGCCCGGATTAAGCGCAGCGTCTGTTTGGATAGCGTCGTATGCGGCCGCCTGGTTGGTGCCAGCGGCAAGACCGAACACAGGGCGGTTCAGTGCACTGACGACACCAACCGTGATGGTGCCTGACAAGTCCAGCGGAGACCCCACGGCGATCACCTGCTGGCCGACATGAAGGTCGGCCGAGGAACCGAACGCGATCGCGGTGAGCCCGGACATCCCCTCGGCGCGCACGACCGCGATATCACTTTCAGGATCGGTGGCGACCATCCTGAACGGAGCAGTGCGACCGTCGTTGAACGCGACGGTGGTGCTCGACGGCCCCTGCGGCGCATCGGCGGCCGTCGCGACGACGTGAGCATTGGTCATGATCAGGCCATCGCGAGTGAGGATGATGCCCGATCCCTCCTGAAGTGCGCCGCCGCCCAAATCGGTTTTCAACGTCACCAGGCTGGGCAATACCTTGGCGGCGACTTGTTCGAGCGAGGAGGTAGCGTTCGACTCCGAGCTTGCGTAACTGACGATTTCGGACGGAAACGCAAGCACGGCAACAGCCGCACCCACGGCGGCCGAGATCACTGCCAGTGTGAAGGCAGGCAGAAGTAGTGCTCGCACACTGCCGCGTCGGGGCTGCGCCGAATCCTGATAGCTATGCCGAACTTCAGACATCGGATCACGCAGTGGCCGGTAGTGCATCGGGAACGACGTGGCCGACGGCCGAACCGAGCGAGGTGCGCAGTTGCCGCCGACCGCGGTAAAGCCGTGACATCACGGTTCCGCGCGGTGTCTTCATCAGCGCTGCGATTTCGTTGTAGCGAAGTCCCTCCACATCGGCGTAGTACACGGCTTCACGAAACTGCTCGGGGAGCGCCTGCATCGCGGCCTTGATGTCGTTGTCCGGCAACAAGTCCAGCGCGTGATCCTCAGCAGAATGCAATGCCGATGCCTTTAAACGTGCGTTGGCCTCGGTCAGATACTGGTCGGTGATTTCATCGGTGGAGTAATGCACTGGCTGACGTCGCTTCTGGCGATACCCGTTGATATAGGTGTTGGTCATTATTCGTAGCAGCCAGGCGTTCACGTTGGTGCCCGACCGGAATGAATCGAAATGGACGTAGGCCTTCATCATGGTTTCCTGCACCAGGTCGTCAGCGTCCGCGTGATTCTGGGTTATGCGAGAAGCATGGCGGTAGAGCAGATCGCGCAGTGGAGCGATCTCACGTTCAAACCGTGCACATGACTGAGCATCGACCGGCGGTCTGTCGACCGCTTCGCGGGCCGGGTTCGTCCCTGAGCGGGAGTGTGTTTCGGTCATCGTCATCCCTCTGCACCTGTGTTGGTTTGTCGTCTGGCCTTCAATCCTTCGACGGCGTCGCAGAAGTGTCGATGTTGTCGGCGATAACCTGGCGGGCCCATCGGTGTCCCTCACGACACCGCCGCCGGTCCTTGCGCTATCGCTTGTCGACTACCGAAATCGACTGTCGCCGTGACCAGTCGAGTGCCGTCCACGGCATGCCGTCGAACACTGACGACGGGACACCCATCACGCACGATGCACGTAGGGCAGATAGTCCGATCTAGACGGACAAAGGAGCATTCATGTCAGACGCATACCTCAAGGCACAGTTCGGGAAGATCTCGGACACCGCAAAGACCGCCACAGGCAAGGTAGAAGCTGGCGGCGAGCGCACGCGGGATCAGCTCGAAGCTGATGTCGCAGCCGCACGCGACAGGGTCACCGCAGCGGCGGATCGCATGAAAACCAACGCGGATGCAGCACGGGATAACGCATCATCCGAGTGGCAGGAGATTCGTGACAAGTGGCACGCCCACGTCGCGAAGGTTCGGGCGCGCGCCCAGGAGAAGATAGACCAGATCGACGCACACAACGCCGCAGGGGACGCCGACATGGCCGAGGCGTACGCATACGACGCGATCGACTTCGCGCTCGACGCGATCGATGAAGCCGAGTACGCGGCGCTCGATGCCATTTACGCGCGAGCCGATGCAGAGGCGCTCAAAGCCTGAGCGGAGGAAAATCGCTAGTGCGTGGACGGTGCCGGCCATGATGTCAGCACCGTCCATGCTTTGTGTAGGTCATTCATCCTGTAGGGCATCGACGGTGCCCCACGAGACCCGGCCGACAGTCGTCGATGTTTAGCCGCACCGCAAACGGATGCCGGTGGTGTGCACACCAACATCGACGCGAAGTGCGGCTTGCGGAAGCCTTGAGATATCCGCTTAGAACGGAATGAAGGAGAAGCAGATGACTGTGATGCACTGGCTAGGAGCACAGTTGGGCATGCTGATCGGCGCCTGCTATGCGGCAGCAACTGCACAAGCAATCATCTCGTTACCGTATGACGCCCTTGACGCCGCCTGACGACGGATCGCCGGCCAACAGGGCAGCACCATTCCCGATCGCCGCCTTCGCGAGCGCGGTAACACGTTGGCGCCCAGTTTAATCGGTCGGTTTGGTGGGCCTACTGCGTTGATGGCGGCGTCGTTGCCGTAATTCGCATACTCCCTGGGAGCGGGGCGCGCTCGGGGAGATCAGGCGGTACTGGGATGCGTCATCGCCGCCAGCGGTCTGGTGTGCAGAACGGTCTTGAGCTCGGACCGGGCGGTCACCCCTAGCTTGGGGAAGATCCGGTGCAGGTGGGTGCTCACGGTGCGGTGGGACAGGTAGAGGCGCTGGCCGATCTCGCGATTGGTCAGGCCCTGAGCGGCGAGCTGTGCGATGTGCAGCTCGTGGGCGGTCAGTTGGTCGCGGGCGTCCGGACCGCGGCGCGGGCTGCCCTCGCCTGCTGCACGCAGTTCGTCGCGGGCACGCTCGCTCCACGGGATGATTCCGAGCGCGTCGAAGGCGTCGCGGGCCGCGCGCAAATGTGGCCGCGAGTCCGCCGTCCGGCGCTGGCGCCGAAGCCACTCGCCGTACGCGAGCTGCGCCCACGCGCGCTGGAAAGGCCAGCCAGTGGGCGCGGCGCGCAGCGCCTCCTCGTACAGCGGCTCGGCGGCGTCACCGGTGGCCAACACCGCGCGCGCGTAGCGAAGACCGACGGCAAGGGCGGGGGATGAGGTCGTGTGGGCGAACCACTCGTTCTCCTCGATGATGTCGGCGACGGCTTCGGGTTGCCCGCTGCGGACGGCAGCGTCGACCAGTTCGGGTAACGCGTAGCAGCGCAGGGCCATCTGGAACGCCGGATCGTTGGGATCGTGCATACGGCGCAGTTGGGCGAACGCGTCGGCGAATCGGCCCTGGCCGAGCGCGGACAAGCCACGGGCCGTCTGCACGGTGGCCAAGATGGGACGGGCGCCGACGGCCAGCCCCGCCCGCTCGGCCTCCGCGGCCAGCAGATCCGCCTGCTCGTGCTCACCGCGCAGCGCGGCGATCTCGGCCTGGGACGCGCAGACGGTGCCGAACACGAACGGCTGGTCGGTCTCCTGGGTCAGGCGACGAGCTTCCTCGGCAGCGGGGATGGCGACGCCGAGATCACCAAGCCGGGCCGAACTCCATGCCTCGGCGGCGCGGGCCCGGGCGAGCAGCGCGAGCCGACCCTGGGCACGAAGGCCGCTCAGCGAGGCGGCGTTGAGCCGCGCCGCGTGATCGAATGCGCCGACCAAAAGCGCGGCGGTGCCGAGGAATCGCTCTTCCAGCGGTCCGCTGGCCGCCGGACCGCCGGGGCGGGAGAGTCCGTCGACAACGGTCGCGCCGCGCTCGATCGGCACGGCATACGCGAGGATGGCGAGTAGCCGCGGGTCGTGGGGTTCGGTGAACAGCGAGTCCGCCACCGCTTCGATGTGGTGCCGAGCCTTCGCACCTGGCTCGGACCAGAAGCAGCGCAGCGCCGCGCTCCACAGGATGCGTATAGCCAGTGCGTTGTCCCCGTCGGCGGCGACAGTCTGGGCGAGCCGCGCGAGGTCGAGCGCGCCCTGCGTGTGATCACGCATCCCGTCGTCGAAGCCGCCCCGGATCCAGGCGACCCGCGCTTGCTGTTGGCCGGTGAGCTCCAGCGTCTCCACCTCTGCCAGCACCCGCTGAACGACGTCCCGGCGTCCCGATTCCACCGCCAGATCGGCGGCCAACAACAGCCGTTCCGCCCGGTGCAGCGTGTCGGCGCTCAGCCGTGCGGCCTCCTGCAGTGCGGCGATCGCGGCGGTCACCACGCCGCGGCGTTGAGCGCGCGCGGCAACCTGGGCCAGTTCGGATCCGATGTCCTCATCGATACCTGGGCTCGCGGCGGCCCGGTGCCAGGCTCGACGGTCCGGCTGATCGTCGAGCGCCAGGGCCAACGCCGCATGCGCCTGCCTGCGCTCCTCGGGGCTTAGTGTCTGCACGATCGCCGAGCGCATCAGCGGATGCCGGAAGCTGATCACCCCGGTATCCAGCTGGATCAGCTGCGCGGCGACTGCGGGCGCCAGAATCGCCGCATCCGCTTCCGAACCCAGGATCGAGGTCGCCGCGGCGAGCGTCTCGGCGACCGCGGCGCTGTCGTTGAGCGCGGCTATCGGCAGGATCACCTTGGTGGCCGGCGGCAGCTGCGAAAGGCGGGCGGTGAACGTCCGCTCGAGCCGCTCGGTCAGCGGCAGCGGCCCGGCGACGGGTACATCGGCTTCTGACTGGACGGACTTGGGCAGCTCGGTCAGGGCCAGGGGGTTACCGGATGCCTCGTCGAGCAGCCTGCGGCGTGCCGCCGAGCCGAGGTCGGGAGCGACAGAGTCGAGCAGGGTTGCCGCCGCGTTATCGGAGAGGCCAGAGACAGCCATGGAGGGCAGAGCGGTGTCGCTGATCTGCGAGAGAATCCCGTCGCGGACGGCGGCGAGCAGCACCATCGGTTCGGAGTCCAGCCGGCGCGCGACGAACGTCAGCACGTCGACGCTGGCCTGGTCGAGCCAGTGCGCGTCCTCGGCCACGAGAAGGATCGGTGTCTCGGCGGCGACCTCGGCCAGCAGGTTCAGCACGGCAAGCCCGACCAGGTAAACGTCTGGCACGGCGTGATCGGTCATCCCCGTGGCTGCCCGCAGCGCGTTGCGCTGCGGCACAGGGAGGGCTTCGATACCAGACCGGATCGGGAAGACGATTTGGTGCAGGCCCGCGTACGGCAGATGCTGCTCGCTTTCCACGCCCACTGTGGTGAGCACCCGCATACCCGCGGCGGCCGCGAGCGCGCCCGCCTCGGCCAGCAGCGCGGATTTGCCTACCCCGGCTTCCCCGTGCAGGACGAGAACGCCGCCATGCTCGACGACCCCGTCGATCAGGGTGGCCAGACGCTGTTTCTCCGGCTCCCTGCCGACCAAAGAACCCGCGGCCATGTTGATCAGCATCCCGGCAAACCGATCGGAAGCCAATCCCAATCAAAGGTGGAATCGCCGAGGACAGTTTTACGATCAATGGGTGGCACAAGAGGCCAGCGCGCTGGGTGATTACCTGCGCGCCAGGCGTGAGCAGATTCGTCCCGAAGACGTCGGGCTCTCTGCGGGCACACGGCGGCGTGTTGCGGGGTTGCGGCGTGAGGAATTGGCAACACTGGCAGGCATCAGCTCGGCCTACTATCTGCGACTCGAACAGGGCCGTGTCACGAACCCCTCTGCACAAGTGGTGGATGCGCTCGCGCGGGCACTCCAATTGGACGCCGCGGCCACCCGGTATCTACACGACCTGACCGCCCAGACCGGAAGGGACGCCTCCGACACAGAATCGGCGGCCCACGCGTTCGCCGAAGTCATCGATCAGTTCATGATGCCGGCCATCGTGGCCAATAGATACCGTGACGTCGTCGCGGCGAATCAGCTCGCTCGCGCGCTGTCGCCGGAGTTCACACCAGGACAAAACCTCCTGCGCTGGCGCTTGTTCGAGCCGGCCGCACGGGAGTTCTACGTCGATTGGGACGAGGCGACGGAAATCCTGGTGAACGGGCTGCGGGAACTCAGCGGCCATTGTCCGTTGGATCCTCGCATGCGGGCATTGATCGCTGAATTGTCTGACACCAGTCCACGTTTCCGCGAGCTGTGGGGTCGAGCGGAGGTGGGGGATCGCTTGGGAACCCACCACATTCGTCACCCGCAGGTCGGCGATCTTTATCTCTGCCGACACAAGCTCATCGCACCGTATCCCGGAGGCGACCACATCCTCATGTATCGCGCCGAACCTGGCAGTGAGTCGGCCAAGGCGCTCGAGAAGCTGCGGTCAATGGCCGGTGCTCAGCCGGTAGTTGGCTGACCCCAAGGAGATTCGGATGGGTGACCTGCTGGATGCGGTGCTCGACGCGCACGGCGGCCTCGACCACTGGAGGCAGTTCCATCAGGTCCAAGCGACGATCATCACCGGGGGAGGGCTGTGGGCCATCAAGGGCCAGCCTCAAGACCCGACGCCGAGGCGGATGACAGTGGCGCTGGACCGCGAGTGGGCGTCGCTGACGCCATTCGGTGCCGATGATCAGAAGACGGCGTTCACTGTGGACCGCGTTGCAGTCGAAAGGTTTGACGGCACAGTGATTTCCGAGATATTCGAGCCGCGGAAATCCTTCGCGGGGCACGAGTTCCAAACGCCGTGGGACCCCCTTCAACGCGCATACTTCAACGGCTATGCGCTGTGGACCTACCTCACCACGCCGTTTCTGCTGGCGATGAATGGCGTTTCGGTGCGCGAGATCGCTCCGGTTGAGGACGACGGGCAAACCTGGGCAGGCCTGCAAGCGGAATTTCCGCCCGAAATCGCCAGTCACTCAACGGTTCAGGAGTTCTACTTCGGCGACGATCATCTGCTGCGCCGCCACGACTATCGCGTCGACGTCGCGGGAGCATTTCCCGCGGTGCAGTACATGCACGGCATTGTCGAAGCTGATGGCATCAAGATGCCGGAGAAACGAAGGGCCTACCGCGCCGGCGCTGACGGGAGCGCCTTGCGCGACCAGCTGATGGTGGCAATCGATTTCAGCGACGTCAGCTTCGAGTGAGCCCGGGAACTATGTCGCCGAGGCTGAACGTGACCGGCTGGTCGAGCTGCTCATAGGTACACGAGCGCGGGTCGCGGTCGGGCCGCCAGCGGTTGAATTGCGCAGTGTGGCGGAACCTTTCGCCTTCCATGTGGTCGTAGCGCACTTCGACTACCCGGTCGGGTCTCAGCGGCACGAACGACAAGTCCTTGCCGGCGTTCCACCGCGAGCCTTCGTTCTTGCGCGGCCCGCGTTCGCCTGCGAAGTGTGCCGCCCAGTTCCACGGGTGTTCGTCGAACGACGTGATGAGCGGTTCTAATTCCGTCAACAAGGCCCGACGCTTGGCCATCGGAAAGGCGCCGATGACGCCGACGGATGCCAGCGTGCCGTCGTCCTTGTAGAGCCCGAGCATCAGTGAGCCGATCGCGTCGGCGCCGGACTTGTGCAACCGGTAGCCGGCGACGACGCAGTCGGCGGTGCGCTCGTGTTTGACCTTGAACATGATGCGCTTGTCCGGCTGGTACGTGATGGTCAGCGGTTTGGCGACGATCCCGTCGAGCCCCGCTCCCTCGAATTCGGAGAACCAGCGCTCGGCGGTCGCGATGTCGGTGGTGGCCGGCGTGACGTGGATCGTCGGCCCGGAAAGGGCCAACGCATCGACGAGGGCGGCGCGGCGCTCGCTGAACGGCCTCTGCGTGTAGTCGTCGTCGCCGAGGGCGAGCAGATCGAACGCGATGAAGGATGCCGGTGTCTGCCCGGCGAGCATCCGGATCCGCGATGCGGCCGGGTGCAGCCGCAGTTGAAGCGCCTCGAAATCCAGCCTGCCCTCGGTGGCGATGACGATCTCGCCGTCGATCACGCACCGGTCGGGCAGCTCCGCCCTGGCGGCTTCCACCAGTTCGGGGAAGTAGCGGGTCATCGGGCGCTCGTTGCGGCTACCCAGTTCCACCTCGTCGCCGTCGCGGAAACAGATCGACCGAAAACCGTCCCACTTCGGCTCGTAGGAGGCGCCGGACGGGATCGTCGGCACCGACTTGGACAGCATCGGCGACACCGGCGGCATGACGGGCAGATCCATCGGCCCATTCTCGCCTTGACCGATGACATTGCCCGGCATCGCCGGTCTACGTGAGTATGGAAAGCGTGGATCTCCCCGTGCAACCACCGATCGAGCCGATGCTGGCCAAAGCCCAGGCGAAGGTGCCCGACGAGGCGGGGGTGTGGTCCTACGAGCCGAAATGGGACGGCTTCCGGGCGCTGCTGTTTCGCGACGGAGACGAGCTTGTGCTGCAGTCCCGAAACGGCAAGGATCTCGGCCGGTACTTTCCGGAGTTGCTCGACGCGCTGCGTGACGAGGTGGCGCTGCGCTGCGTGCTCGACGGCGAGGTCGTCGTTCCCCGGGAGATCGGTGGCCGTGTTCGGCTCGATTGGGAATCGTTGAGCCAGCGCATCCACCCCGCCGCCAGCCGCATCAAGATGCTGGCCGAGGACACGCCTGCCCACTTCATCGGCTTCGACGTGTTGGCCGTCGGCGACAAGTCGTTGCTGACCCAGCCGTTCCGCATTCGTCGTGAGGCGCTCGTCGACGCGGTGAACGAGAAGCAGTGGTGCCACGTCACCCGCACCACCGAGGACCCCGAGCAGGGTGTGCAGTGGCTGACCACCTTCGAAGGCGCCGGTCTGGACGGTGTGATCGCCAAGCGCCTCGACGGTAAGTACGTGCCGGGCAAGCGTGAGATGGTCAAGGTCAAGCATGCCCGCGACGCCGACTGTGTGGCCATCGGCTACCGCATCCACAAGAGCGGCGAAGGCGTCGGCTCCATCCTGCTCGGTCTCTACCGTGACGATGGTGAACTCCAGATGGTCGGCGGCGCAGCATCATTCACTACTAGGGACCGACTGAAGCTGCTCGCCGATCTCGAGCCTCTGCGCGAAGGCGACGAACCCGTCGACGGCGAGCCGAGCCGGTGGAACTCGGCGGCCGACAAGCGCTGGATCCCCGTGCGGCCGGAGAAGGTGTGCGAGGTCGCCTATGACCAGATGGAGGGAAACACGGCGCACGGTCAGCGTTTCCGGCACGCCGTGAGGTTCCGTCGCTGGCGGCCGGATCGCGAACCGCAGAGTTGTCGGTTCGACCAGCTCGACGCACCGGTGAACTACGACCTCTACGACGTGTTGGAGTCCTGAGATGGCAACGCCCGCAGAAGAACTCGACATCGACGGCGTCAAGGTCCGATTCACGAATCCGGACAAGGTGTACTTCCCGAAGCTGGGCAAGAACGGCACGAAACGCAAGCTGGTTCAGTACTACGCGGCAGTCGCGAACGGGCCGATGTTGACCGCGCTTCGCGACCGGCCCACTCATCTGCAGCGGTTCCCCGACGGCATCGAGGGTGAGGAGATCTACCAGAAGCGGGTGCCGCAAAAGCATCCGGACTATCTGGAGACGTGCGTTGTGACGTTCCCATCGGGTCGAACGGCCGACGCTCTCAAGGTGACTCATCCGTCGGCAATCGTGTGGGCCGCCCAGATGGGCACCGTCACTCTGCATCCGTGGCAGGTCCGCTGCGCGGACACCGAGCATCCTGACGAGCTGCGAATCGACCTCGATCCGCAGCCGGGCACCGGATTCAAGGAGGCCAGCGCGATCGCCGTCGACGTGCTCAAGCCGTTGCTCGACGAACTCGGACTGGTCGGCTTCCCGAAGACATCGGGCGGCCGCGGGGTGCATGTGTATCTGCGCATCAAGCCCGACTGGGACTTCATCGACGTCCGTCGTGCGGGCATCGCGCTGGCCCGCGAGGTGGAACGGCGCGCGCCAGAAGCCGTCACCACGTCGTGGTGGAAGGAGGAGCGCGGCAAGCGGCTCTTCATCGACTACAACCAGAACGCACGTGACCGCACCTTCGCGTCGGCGTATTCGGCGCGCAAGACCCCGATCGCGACGGTGTCGATGCCGTTGACGTGGGACGAGCTACGCGATGCCGATCCCGACGACTACACCATCGCCACCGTTCCAGACCTGGTGGCCAAGCGCGGCGACGCGATGGCCGACCTCGATGCCGTCGCGCAGTCGATCGAGCCGCTGCTGGAGAAGGTCAAAGCGGACGAGGAGGAGGGCCTCGGCGATCTGCCGTACCCACCCAACTACCCGAAGATGCCGGGTGAGCCGCCGCGGGTGCAGCCCAGCAAGAAGGTGGCGGCGAACTGGGACGATGAGGGAAACAGGGTCTGACCCGGATAGCATGGCAGCTGCTCGCCCGATAACCCCCGGCACAGAGTCTGTTCGCGCTGATTCGCGCGGACGTGATCGGCTTCAACTACCGCCGGTGAAGTCTTCTCAGGCGCTTCAGACCTACGCGGGCCTCAGCCGTCCGACTGCTCGATGTCGTCAAGCTGTCGGTCGAGGTCCGTTAATTCGATTGCCAGACGCCGCAATTGGTGTGCGACGGTTGCGCGTCGCTGTTCAAGTAGTGCACGGCGCTCGTCGCGATCGGTGTTGTGCGCGTCTGTCTGCGTGATGATCACTCCTATGGTTTGTGGTCTGATTCCAGTTGCCAGTAGTGGCAGCGTGGGACCAGCTCTGCGCTCTCGGCGCACTAAGCCGTCGTTTTGCGCCCGACGGTTCTGGGGGTACGCGCTGGGCAGTCGGGCTCCTACGACAGGCAGGTGACGTTTCCGGACATCTCGAAGATGTCTTGGCTTCCTGAGAGCCGCTGCCCGCAGACGGCTACCACGGTGTTGGGCACGACGACGGGAAAGTAAGACAACGCCCCGCCATATGCGTAATCCTGACCGCCACCCGGGTAGGTGGCGATGGGTCTGTTCGAAACCTTGCTGCCGACGGCGAGCACATTGGTCCACTCACCGTGCACCGTAGCGGTGCCGTAAATCGCCACCACCTGGTTGTTATGGTCGTCGGGAGCCTGGTTCGTGTAGTTGGTTTGGAACCCCGCCGTGCCGTCGAGTGCGAACACCTTGTTCCCGGACCTGTTCTGCCCATCCGCCGTGGCCGTGGCAGGTCGGAACACGCTGATCGCCAACGCCTGGTTGTCGTTGGATGCATTGGCCTGCGCACCGGTGGCCGAGTTGTCGCCGATTCCTATCGGGTCACCGGGGCCGCCGTCGTAGGAGATACCCGGCGCGGCACTGGCCGTGCCCGCTCCGAGCATCCCCGCCACACCAACTCCAGCGGCCAGCGCCGAGCCGACCACAATCCTCCGAATGTCCATTGTCACTACCATTTCCGCGCTACTGACCCAGGCAGCCAACGACGATGCGGTCGCTCTGCGCGTTGATCTTCGCGCTACCTCCGCACAGCGCCACTGCGTTGACAGTGCTCGTCTGGTCCTGCACATTCAGCGTGGACCCGACGGCGGCCACCATGTGGTTGTCATGGCCGTCTCCGACTTCGGCGACGGAGTCGACGACGGCGAAGACGACGTTGTTGGACCCGTTCTTTACAGTGGCCTCGCTGCGGCTGTCCGCGTAGACGAAGTTGGTGCTGCCCTTCCCGGCACTCGCCGTGCTGTCTTCTCCGGCGACGACGATGTTGTCGGTTGCCCCGCTGGCGTCAGCGCTGCCGCCGTTCCAGGCGACTGCGAGGCTGCCCACCGTCGACTTTGCCTCCGCGTCGCCGAAGCCGAGCTGGTCGCTCCCTCCGACAGAGATCCCGAAACCGGGGTCGGCCAGCGCCATACCTGCCGGGGCAACGAGCAACAGCCCACCGGCCACCAGACCGGTTCCTACCAACTGAAGAGGACGCTTCACGGCCCCTAATCCTTTCTCCGCCCGGTGTATCTGACCGGGAAGCCTTATGCCGGATCGGTCGCCACCAGCAACTGCCGGAATAGAGAGGCAACAGTATCATGATTACGGAAATCATATCCGCGTGATTTCGCTCACACCTGACCGCCACACCCCACTTGCCGAGGATGCCGATTCGATTGATCGGAGCCGATGGCCTGCGCATGGAGGGAGACTGAGGCCCAGCCAACAGGACGGGCGACGCGATGGCGAGGGTGTATGTGGTGACGGCGGGCAGCGTCGCCATCCACTGCATCGAACGGATCTACCTGGACCATGGCCAGGCGGATCGGTTTGCGCAGGATTACAAAGAGGTTGAGGAGCTGATTTGGCAGACGATCACCCAGGTCAGGGCCGATCTGGCCGGGCTATCCCAGAAGTAGTTGCCACTATCTCTGCGCCAAACGGCAACAATTTCATGTAGCAGCTCGATATTTCCACTCCTGGTGCGTCATGATGCCTTCGTGTACCTGGAACGGCTCGGCCACCACATCGTGAGCCGCCGCGTCGCGCTGGGCTACCGCAACCGCACCGACTTCGCCGACAGCCTGCGGCTCACCGTGCGCACCCTATCTGACATCGAAAACGGGATCCGCAGGGCCAGCCCGGGCACCTACGCCATGCTGGAAAACAAGCTGTCCTGGGCACCGGGAAGCATCGACACCATCCTGGCGGGCGGAGAACCCAGAGACCTGGTCGTCAAGCTGCGCCGCGACAGAACCGAACCGCAATACGACTCCTTCTCCACCGAGGCGCTTTCCCGGACCTCCACCGAGGAGCTGCTGCTGGAGCTGCGCCGACGCATAATCCGGCCCGGCGAAACCTGGGACCACTGGGACGCCCTCGAACCGCGGGGTGACAGGCGCGACGAGGGCTAGCCGAACAAAGAGGCGAAATAGCCATCATGCCGCTGAGTAATGAGCAGCTGGTCATTTCAGCAGACACGACAACGCGGTTCGAGGGGGAATCGGTGGGGAACTGCGGGCAGTTCAATCGATTCGACTGCCTCGCTGACACTTTCAGTGATCGCTTCTGTCACCGTCATGGCGCAACTCCCCATCAATCCTTGCCAGCGGCTCTCCCACACAGTCTTCCAGCTAGCCATCGCTTATGTGGCAAGATATGTGCGGTGTCTATGCGGTACTTCGTCGTAATTCCGCCGGATTCTCTCCGTCCTGTGTCAACGGCTTTGGACTCATGTCGGTCGGATACCGGTCGAGGACCGCGCACGAATCGCGAAGATTGTCACGGGTTTTCAGGACATCGTTGCGCGTGATCGTGCCGTTTCTGTAGGTCCCGCAGCGACCCTCTGGCCGCGGAACCCCAGGGGAGCGGCTCTCACCCCGCACGGGGGTGGCTATGCGCCGAGCTATGCAGGCGAGTTCTCGCCCGACAACTCCCTGCATGGCAGAAGCTCGAGAGCTGCATTTACGCTGGAGCATGGCCAAGAGCATGATGGCACCCCGAAGATGCCGGGCGAGCCGCCACGCGTGCAGCCAGCAAGAAGGTTGCGGCGAACTGGGATGATGAGGGAAACCCCGTCAGCGGCCAGCCCCGCTTTGATCGGAGTCGACGGCGAAGCGACGGTCGAGCCGGTCGATCAACCGAGTGAGATAACGAACTTCGGCCTCTGCGCTGGCCAACGACGCGCGTTGCCGGCGGCCGGCATCGCCCGGCCTGCTTGTGAGGGCGCGGCGCTTCCCGATACCGGTCAGCAGCGTCCGACGCTGCGCCTCGAGCTCTGCTCGGAAATACGCAGCCTGCTGGGTGTCGGCGACTCTGGCGGCTTCGACGTCAGAAACGGTCACGGGCACAACATAAGCACATCTAGGCAATGACGCATCTCGAGGGCACTGCGACATGCTGGCGCCTAGCCACGGGTCGTCGGGAACCGGAATCGGGCAAGGCCCTGATCGCGCGCTGTGCCCACCCAGATCTCGCGGCCGACCTGCAGGGCGGTGGTCGCGGCACCGAAAGTGTTGGGTCCGTAATCGATGAGTTCCTCCACGGCGAGCGTGTCCGGGTCCACTCCAAGCACTCGCGAAGGAATGCCAAGGCGGGGATTTGGGCCGAAATGGCCCGCCAGGAAGTCCTGCATGCTGGTGCCGTAGGTGCCCGCGGCGAGCAACCGTCCGGACGCCGACCACGTGAGGTTGTCGACCATCACGCTCACCGCGACGGTCTTGGTGTCGGGGTCCGCGCAATTGCGGCGAACCCTCCTGATGCACCGTGAGTTCCAGCCGCCGATGTAGACGCACTCGCCGTCGGGCGACACGGCCACACCGTTGGCCGTGTTGATCTGTGTGCCGCGCAGGGTGACCCAGCCGCCGGGTGACCACTCCAGCACACCGCCGGTGTCCTCGCCCGCCATCGCCTGCTCGACGCTGACCGCGCTGAGGCCGTCTGGGTCTCCTGTCGTGCTGACGACGAAGCCGTCGCGGGTGGCGGCGATGTCGTTGCCTGCGGTGCTGCCCGGAAGCCTAACTCCGCCAAGCCATCTCAAACTGGGGCGGGGACCGTCGAGGTGAACCTCGAACACCTCCACCGACTCGAAGCCACCGTGGTTCACGACGTAGAGTTCCGTGCGGCCGTCGGGTCGTAATGTCACGTCGATGCCGTGCGGCCTGAACTTCAGCGGGTTGAGGTCTGGCTGAGCTGCGAATCGCTGGTGATCCAGGGCCCGGGACGCGCCGTACGGGAAGATCTCGCTGCAGGCGCCGTCCTCGACGCGGATGGCGTACAACCTGCCGAGCGGTGCGGTTGGGCCCGTCATTCCGGATGTCAGGACCCACTCCCCGCCAGGGGCGACGGCCAGGTCCTCCGCGTTGACGGGCCCCGCTATGTAGCCCGCCAGCTGCTCATGCATGCCATCAAGAATTACTGCAGTAATGGACGACTGCGTAAGTATGCGACTACTTCAAATCAAATCTCAGAACCCGAATCCGAACAGGAATCCGAAATCATCGTCGGAATCGCCAGGGCAGGAAACATCGACGTAGACGGTGGTGAACGTTGGAGGTGGCTCTCCAGACCGATTCGGGTTGTGGATAGCCGGCACCCGGCATTCCGACAATGGACGATTGCTGTGCCCGGCGACCCAATTGATCTCGACGTTGTAGCCCTGCGCCTCAAGGTCTTCGATCGTGTCGCTGGCCGGCTCGCTGCCCGCCGATGGCCACACCGGGTCGGCGCCCGCGGCAGGTGCGCAGCCGATGAACACGGCGCAGACTGCCAACGGCAACGCCGCGACGCACATCGGCTGCATCACCTCTTCAACGATCCTCTCGTGGACGACGGATTACCACCAAAATCGGTGTGGGAGTGGAGGCGTTGCGTCATGGTGGTTCCAACGGCGCAAAGGGAGGATCGATGAATGCCCGACGGTTGATCGCGGCACTGGCCGTCTTCGCGGTGGTCGCCACCGGGCTCGGCATCACCATCGGGGTGATCACCGCGGGCAAACAGGCTCCGCCCGTCGCGTCGCAGCCGCCTCCGCCGGCACCGCGAATGCCCACCCCGGCTGAGTTTCAGGTCGGAGTAGTAGTCACGGATCAGAACTGCACCGGTCCCGCGGGATGCGTGTACAAGTACCGCATCGACCCGAGATACGTTGGCCGGCACCCGTTGCCGGACAAGGAGATCAAGGTGACGTACCAGGTGATCGGTGGAGACAAACCGCAGGTCGGAGATTTCACGGTCCATGGTGACCAGGCCCGGGTGCTGCAGGATGTGGCCATCGACGGTCCGCCGGGTGCAAGGTTCCAGGCCCTGGTTACACAGATCGTGGGGTCGGCGCCGTGAACGTATGGCTGCTGTTCGCACTGGTCATTCTGGCATCGGCGATGCTCGCCATCGGAGCCATTCTGGTGGCGAACCGCGTTATCCCCAGTTCGGTTGGCCCGGAACACAACTCCACGTTGTCGCCGTTCCTGACCACGGTCGCCTTGGTGTACGGCGCGCTTCTCGGCTTTACAGTCGTCGTCGCCTGGGAGCAGTTCTCGTCGGCGGAGGTCAACGTCGCCAACGAGGCGTCGACACTGGCGACGATGTACCGCCAGACCGTGGCGATGCCGGCCCAGGAGCAGCAGGAGATCCGCGTTCTACTGCGCAAGTACACGACGGCGGTGCAGGGCCCCGAATGGCGGAAGCAGGAGCAGAACGAGGGTGCAGGCACCAGCGACATCGCGCGCACAGCGATCACGGACATGTATCGGGTACTCGGTCGCCAGGATCCCAACGCCGGGCCGTCGGCGATCAACGGCGAGTTTCTGGGCCAGCTGACGGTTCTGGCATCGGAGCGGAACACCCGGGTGTTGGACGCCGAGCCGCGAATCCCGTGGCTGCTCTGGTTCGGCCTCATGTTCGGCGGCGTTCTGCTCGTCGCACTGTCGGCGTTCCTACGGCTGGACAGCACCGGGGGACACATCATCCTGTCCGGCGCTGTCGCCCTTCTGCTCGGACTGCTGCTGTTCGTCATCTATTGCCTCGACCATCCCTTCGGGGCTCAAGTCGGCATCACGCCTGCACCCTTCGAACACTCGCTAGAGGTGTTCGACGCGGTCGATCAGGGCAGGTGAGATGACGGCGACGTCGCTCCTTCGCGCCGAAGAGGGCCTGCCACGCGGCGTGCTCGGAGCCGCCGATCCACGCTTCGCGGACGTCGTGCGCATTTTCGGCAGGCTGTTTCCCGGCCGCCGGTTCGGCGGTGGCGCGCTTGCCGTCTATATCGACGGCAAGCCCGTCGTCGACGTCTGGACCGGCTGGGCGGACCGCGATGGACAGGTGCCGTGGACGGCCAACACCGCTGCAATGGTGTTCTCCGCGACGAAGGGGGTGACAGCCACGGTGGTCCATCGCCTCGTCGATCGTGGGCTGCTGGATTACGACACCCCGGTCGCCGAGTACTGGCCGGAATTCGGTGCCAACGCGAAGTCCGACATCACCGTGCGCGACGTGTTGCGCCACCGTTCGGGTCTGTCGCATCTGAAGGGTGTGACGAAGGACGATCTGTTGGATCACCTGCTGATGGAGGAGCGGTTGGCCGCAGCGCCGGCCGACCACTTGCGGGGATATCCGGCGTATCACGCGCTGACCTTCGGGTGGCTGGTTTCCGGCCTGTGCCGCGCGGTGACGGGCATGGGCATGCGCGAGCTGATCCGCAACGAGGTCGCGCGTCCGCTGAACACCGACGGCGTGCACCTCGGCCGCCCGCCCGCCGGATCGCCGACCAAAGTAGCCGACATCCTCATCCCCCAAAACGCCCGGCCCAACCCAGTATTCGACTTCGTCGCCCCCAAGGTCGCGGGCCTGCCGTTCTCGGGAGCCTTCGGCACGATGTACTTTCCCGGCATCAGATCCTTTGTGCAGGGCGATATCCCGTTCCTGGACGGTGAGGTGCCTGCGGCCAACGGAGTGGTGACCGGCAGGGGCTTGGCCAAGATGTACGCAGCGATGGCCAACGGCGGCGTTATCGACGGCGAGGTGTTTCTCTCGCCGGAGCTGACGGACGGACTGGTCGGCAAGCCGAAACGGCGGCCCGACCTGAACATGCTGGTGCCGATGCCGTTTCACCTCGGCTACCACGAATCGCCAATCCCCGGTTTGCTCAAGGGGTTCGGTCACGTCGGTCTGGGCGGCACGCTCGGCTGGGCGGATCCGTCGACCGGCAGCGCGTTCGCCTTCGTGCACAATCGGTTGCTGACGGCGATGGTGTTCGACATGGGATCGTTCGCTGGGCTGGCGCGGCCGCTACGCAATGCCATCACCGCTGCGCGGAAAAGTGGCGCGATGACGGTGCCGCGCTACGGCGCGACGTTCCGCGGGTCCCAACACACCAGCGACGCACCGAAAAGGCGGGTAGCAGGTCGGCGCTAGGCATCAGCAAATCCACGTGCGCGTAAGCCTGAGGACTGGCTTCGCGTCCGCTTGCGACCACCGTTATAGTGATTGCCGGACGCCGTAAGTAGTGAAATAGCAACCTCTTTGGCCGACGGGGCGCGCCAAGCGGTATTCGGCGCCGTGCACCGCAGGAAACAATTTGCCGAGAGGATTCATGTGATAGATCTCAAAGCAGTTGCAGCAGGAACTTTCATCTCAGCCGGACTGGCTCTGGGCGCGATGGGTGTTAGTGCGGGTATCGCGAATGCAGCCCCGGTATCGCCGGCCAGCCTCGGACCGCAGTTGTTCGCCCAGGACGGACCGGGGCGCGGCCACGGCCACGGTCACGACGACTGGTGGTGGGACGACGGCCGCGGCCCCAGGAACTGGGATCCCATCGACGCGTGTGTCGGAGTCCAGGGGCCGTTCGGCTTCGTCCAGGGCGGAGCCTGCATCTAGCCGCCGGTCGGCACCACGCCGCGCGCCTGGGGTAGCGGCAGATCGTTGTAGGTCGCGATCCCGGGCGCCGCGGCGACGACCGCGGGAATCGCGTGGATCGGCGGTAGCGCCGTCATGATGTGGCCGATGACGAAGAGATCCTCGATCGACTTCATGTTCTCGATCATGTCCGGCGGCGGCAGGAAGCCAACCTGCATGTTGACGGTCGGACGTCCCTCGATTGTGATCTTCCAGCCGTCGCCGTCGAGCTTCCAGTCCGGCTCCAGCGTCTGACCCTTGCGCCACCGCACGTTGAGGTCCACGACGGTCTTGCCGCCGACCCGGCCCTGCCAGCTGGCGAAGACACCCGCCACGTGACCGGCCTTGATCGTCCACGAGGCCATCTCGAGGTCCTCGGTGGTCTGCGCGTACTCGGTCTCGCACACCACCTCGTCGAGTTCGACGCCCAGCGACTGGGCCACCAGGTGGACGGCCTCCTCGAACACCGCGGTGCCCTTCGCCGCCATCGGCTGTAGGTCGGGGTCGTCGATCGGCACGCCGAAGCCCGCCGGTCGTTCGGTGTCGGGTGAGTCGTACAGCGTCGTGTCGGCGGATTCGGCGACGATCACCTTGTCGACCCGGTCGCACGCCGATGCTGCGACGATGGCAAGCAGGTCCGCGAAGCCGGGGCTCACCCCGGAGCCGAACATCGTCGAATTGCCTTGCCTGCACGCGTCTTCGATGCGGTCACGCCCGGCGCCGAGGTTGTGGCCGGTGATGAACGACGCCGATGTCACGACGTTCACTCCCGCGGACAGGATGCGCACCAGTTCGTCGACGTCGATCCACATCGGGTTGTAGACGACGCAGTCGGGCTTCAGCGCCAGCAGCGCGTCGACATCATTGGTGGCCTTGACGCCGAGCGGTTCTATACCGACCAGCTCGCCGACGTCGACGCCGTCCTTGTCCTTCGACCAGGCATAGCAGCCGACCAGTTCGTAGTTCGGGTTCTTGGCGATCGCTTCGACGGAACTCTTTCCGACGTTGCCCGTCGTCCACTGGACGACTCGATAGGGGGAGGTGTTTGGCACTCGCTCAGCATAGGGCTAAGACCCTGGCGTCAGCGTCGCTTTCCCGGTCCGCTGTTGGCCGCTGCGATCGAGCCACGTCAGGTTGAGGACATCACCCGGATAGTGCCGGTCGAGCACAGCGGTGAGTGTGTTCGCGGAATCCAGCGATTGACCGTCGATGCTGGTGAGGACATCGCCCTCGACGAGGCCGGCTTGTGCGGCTGGGCCGCCGCGCAGCGCCTCGCGAATGACCACGCCGGGCACGTTCGCATCCTGATCGTTGACGGCGACACCGACGCCGAGAAGCGTCGGCGGCCCGACGTGCACAGTGTCGGACGGCACCCGCGACCGGATCTGGTCGGCGATGCCGAGTGCCTGGTTGATCGGGATCGCGAAACCCTTCCCACCGGGGGCGAACCGGTAGTTCACCGTCGCCGCCGTGATGACGCCGATGACCTGCCCGGCGCCGTTGACCAGCGGACCGCCCGAGTCGCCCGCACGGACAGGCGCTGCGATTTCGATCAAGCCGGTCAGCTGGTCCGAACTACCCGTCAGCGCGTCCTTGGCGTCGATCGTCCTGTCGAGACTCGAGATGTTGCCCGCCTCGCGGGTGGGCGGGCCACCGGGGTTCGCGTTGCCGATCGAGACCGCCGGTTCCCCGATCGTGACGGACCCTGAATTGCCCAGCGGGGCGGTCGGCAGCCCGCCTGCGCCGCGCAGCTGCAGCAGGGCGATGTCGTGGGTGCGGTCGTAGCCGATCAGGTCCGCAGGGAAGCCCTGGCCGGTGCCGACATTGTGGGCGGTGATGGAGTCCGCGCCCTGCACGACGTGAAAGTTGGTGAGCACCTCGCCGTTGGGGTTGAGCAGGAAGCCGGTGCCCGCGCCGACGGCGTGCTGGTAGTCGATGGTCGTGTCGATCTGGACGACGGCCGGTTCGACTGCCGCGATCGCGGTGTCCAGCGGCGCCGCAGCTGCGATCGCCGGGCGGATCGGCACTACCAGCGCCACAGCGGTGGCGAGCGCGATCAGCAGGCGATAAAAGGGCAAGCGGGCCATATGGGGACTTTCGGCTGGGAACGGATTCTCATTACATCGTGGCAATGACTTGTTCCCGTGTCGATGTGACGCTAATCCTCGACAGCGACGCCCCCGCGCGGGCGCCTGCCCTTGCGCAGCGAGATCTTTCCCGGCGAACGCCGGTTCCGCAGCCGCCCGTTGGTCTCCTCAGCCCCGCTGACCTCGTCGGAGGCGACGTCGCCGGATTCGGACTCTTCGGCGGTGTCGTCGGCGGGCCCGGCGGCTGCGTCGGCAGTGACTTCCGCGGGCTGTTCTTCGGATTCCGTCGATTCCTCGGCCTCCGACGGCGCATCGCTGTCTTCGGACGTGCTTTCGCCGTCGTCGGCAGCGGCTTCCTCGGTCTCCTCCGCGGATTCCGCATCGGCCTGCGCTTCGTCGGCCTTCCCGCGCCGACGACCGCGACGCTTCTTCTCCTTCTTGGGCTTCAGCGGCTTCGGGGGTGGCGGCGGAAGTTCGGCCACGAAGGCCAGATAGAACGCGCCAATACCGAGAAGGGCGATCGCCGCGGCGGCACCGTAGATGCCGAACAGCCAGCGCCCGGCCGTGTCCAGGCTGAGCCAGATCTCGCTGATCGCCGTTCCGATGATGAGCACACCGGCCACCACGTGAAGCGCTATCGAGGAGGTCCGCAGCGACAGCGCCAGCTGCGGGGTGCCGAGCTCGGGTCTGCGGGTGCGCAGCAGCGTGAACACGACGGGAAGCGCGGCCAGGCCGATCAGGGCCCCCGCGACGATCCGCATGGCCGTGCCCAGCGGGTGGCCGACGTCTCCGGTCAATTCGGGCCAGCGCGGCAGAACGAAGAAGAAGTACAAGACGCCGGCGGCGATCGAAAACGACGCGTGCCAGAACACCGCAACTTTGCGGCTCATGCTCCTCCTCAGATTTTCTGGGCCAAGGAGCGACCAGCTCGAATTGCCCACTGGTCGCACCTCGGACCGAGTGCGGAGGATGCGGGATTTGAACCCGCGAGGGCTATTAACCCAACCCGCGTTCCAGGCGAGCGCCATAGGCCACTAGGCGAATCCTCCGCCGGTCATGGTAACCGACCAGGCTGAGCGGCCGGTCGGGCCGCCGGACGACCACGTATTAGACTCGCTGTGGACCCCGCGCGGCGTCTATCCTGTGAACTCCCCCAGGGCCGGAAGGCAGCAAGGGTCAATGGGCTCTGTCGGGTGCGCGGGGTCCCCCTTTTTGTCGACATTGAGGACGCATCGTGTCGTTTCACTCGCTCGGCCGTGAGGAACTACAGGCGCAGCACGAGTCGCAGAAGACCAACTACGCCGATCTGCAGGCCAAGCAGCTCAAACTCGACCTGACCCGCGGGAAGCCGTCGCCGGCGCAACTCGACCTGTCCAACGGGCTGCTGTCCCTGCCGGGGGACAACTATCGCGACGGGGAGGGCACAGACACCCGCAACTACGGCGGCCTGCACGGCCTTCCCGAGCTGCGCGCCATCTTCGGCGAGCTGCTCGGCATCCCGGTGCAGAACCTGGTCGCGGGGAACAACGCCAGCCTGGAGCTGATGCACGACGTCGTGGTCTTCTCGCTTCTGCACGGCGGCGTGGATTCACCGAAGCCCTGGGTGCGGGAACCTTCCGTCAAGTTCCTGTGCCCAGCGCCGGGCTACGACAGGCACTTCTCGATCACCGGGAGCCTCGGCATCGAGATGATCAACATCCCGATGCTCGAGGACGGTCCCGACGTCGACCTCATCGAGGAGCTCGTCGCCGCCGACCCGGCGGTCAAGGGCATGTGGTGCGTGCCAGTCTTCTCCAACCCGACCGGTGTCACCTTCGCATGGGAGAAGGTGCGGCGGCTGGTTCAAATGCACACGGCTGCACCGGATTTTCGGCTGTTTTGGGACAACGCCTATGCCGTGCACACGCTCACCCACGACACGGTGCAGCAGATCGACGTGCTCGGCTTGGCGGCGGCGGCGGGCAACCAGAACCGGCCATACGTGTTCGCGTCCACCTCGAAGATCACCTTCGCGGGCGCGGGCGTCAGCTTCTTCGGCGGCTCGCTGGCCAACATCGCCTGGTATCTGCAGCATTTGGGCAAGAAGTCGATCGGCCCCGACAAGGTCAATCAGCTGCGACATCTGCGGTTCTTCAAGGACGCCGACGGGGTGCGGCTGCAGATGCAACGCCACCAGCAGGTGCTCGCGCCGAAGTTCGCGCTCGTGCAGGACATTCTCGACGACCGGCTCGGAGAGTCGAAGATCGCGTCGTGGACCGATCCGAAGGGCGGCTACTTCGTCAACCTCGACGTATGGCCCGGCACCGCCAAGCGCACCGTGTCGCTGGCCAAGGATGCGGGCATCGCCGTCACCGAGGCGGGTGCATCGTTCCCATATCGAAAAGATCCGGAGGACAAGAACATTCGGATCGCGCCGACATTTCCGTCGCTGCCCGATCTGAGAGAGGCCATCGACGGCCTGGCCACCTGCGCGCTGCTTGCGGCGACCGAAGCCCTACTCAAGGACTGACGCCGTTTGTGAATCTGACGACACGAATCGGCCGAAACCGCCGTCAGACTCACAACAAAAACCGCGTGAGCGCAACGCGCTTTGCACCCGTGCCACGTAGGCGGCGCGCCGGTAGCGCAACAGGTCCCTGCTGACCCGGATGATCAGCCAACCGAGCTCGGCCAGATTGAACTGCCTGTCGATATCGCGTTGCCGCACTGCTGGATCCGTCCAATGCTGCGGACCGTCGTATTCGATGCCGAGCTGCACCTCGTCGTAAGCCATATCGACGCGCGCGACGAATTGCCCGAACTCGTCGAAGACGCGAAATTGCGTTCGAGGAGGGGGCAGACCCGCGTCGATCAACACCAGCCGAGCGAAAGTTTCCTGCGGGGATTCCGCCCCGTCGTCCACCAGTGGAAGCACGCTTCGCAGCTGTATGATGCCGCGGGCCGCCGGGTGAGCTGCGATGAGCGCCTCGACATCGGGCAGCTTGAAATTGCAGGCGTTGGCAAGCGCGTCGAGACGTTGCACCGCGTTCGTCTGAGATTCGATATGACGTGCGAGGTCAAACGCCGTGCGGACGGGTGTCGTCACCCGCATGTCGCCGAGCTCGACGATCTCATCCGGCAGCACCGTTTCGGTCCTGACGACGAGATTCGTTGGAGGCCTGCGGTTGTCGTGAATCAATTCTGCAGGCTCTGAGGAATCGATCCACTTGGTCCCGTGCATCGCCGCCGCTGACAGGCCCGCGACGACGCCGCGGCGCTTGGACCACAGCCACGCAGCCTGCGCGCGCTCTCGCGCCGACAGTGCGACATCCCGCGGCACATAGACGTTCGGATAAACAGGCCGGTAATCGCGGCGCATGACGCGCTCGGAGACGGCCCGCGTCGACAAAGCCTCGGTGCCGATGAACGGCCATGGCAGTTCGATCATGATCCGTAGGGTGCGCGCAGAAGCCGACGAATTGGGCGTCAGGAAGGCGGATATCCACAGGTCGCTGTCGATTGTGAATCTGACGGCGCATATCGCGCGAGACCGTCGCCAATTTCACAATCGCGCGGTCGATGGCGGCCTGTCCGCGTGTCCTTGCGGCTCGGTAGCCTGCTGAGCGTGGCGCTCTACCGCAAGTACCGACCGGCAACCTTCGCCGACGTAGTCGGCCAGGAGCACGTCACCGAGCCGCTGTCCACGGCGCTGTCGGCCGGTCGCATCAACCACGCGTATCTCTTCTCCGGCCCGCGCGGCTGCGGTAAGACGTCGTCGGCGCGGATCCTGGCCCGCTCGCTGAACTGCGAGCAGGGCCCGACGGCGACGCCGTGCGGGGTGTGCGACTCGTGCGTGGCGCTGGCCCCCAATGGTCCGGGCAGCGTCGACGTCGTCGAGCTCGACGCGGCAAGCCACGGCGGCGTCGACGACACCCGCGAGCTTCGCGACCGTGCGTTCTACGCGCCTGCGCAGTCGAGATACCGCATCTTCATCGTCGACGAAGCACACATGGTGACCACGGCCGGGTTCAACGCGCTGCTGAAGATCGTCGAGGAACCGCCCGATCACCTGATCTTCGTGTTCGCGACGACCGAACCGGAGAAGGTGCTGCCGACCATCCGCTCGCGCACCCACCACTACCCGTTCCGGTTGCTGGCGCCGCGCACGATGCGGTCGCTGCTGGAACGGATCTGCGAGCAGGAGGGCGTGGAGGTCGACGAGACGGTTTATCCGTTGGTGATCCGCGCGGGCGGCGGCTCGCCGCGAGACACCCTTTCGGTGCTCGACCAGTTGCTCGCGGGCGCGGACGATAACCGGGTCGCCTATCCGAGGGCCTTGGCCCTGCTGGGTGCGACCGACGTCGCGCTGATCGACGACGCCGTCGACGCGCTGGCCGCAGGGGACGCCGCCGCCCTGTTCGGTGCCGTCGAGGCGGTGATCGACGCGGGCCACGACCCGCGCCGGTTCGCCATCGATCTGCTCGAGCGCTTCCGCGACCTGATCGTGCTGCAGGCTGTGCCCGACGCCGCCGCCCGCGGTGTGGTCGATGCACCGGGCGATGTGCTGGAGCGGATGCGCGATCAGGCCGCCCGCATCGGCGCGGGCACGCTGACGCGCTACGCCGAGGTGGTACACGCGGGCCTCGGCGAGATGCGCGGCGCCACCGCGCCACGGCTCCTGCTCGAGGTGGTGTGCGCGCGGCTGCTGCTGCCGTCGGCCAGCGACACCGAGTCGGCCCTGCTGCAGCGGCTGGAACGCATCGAGACGCGTCTGGACATGTCGATTCCCTCCGACGGCGCTACTGCCGCGCTTGCCACGGGAGCGACGAAGCCTGCCAAGAAATTCGTGCGCAAGAACAAGGCCACCCCGTCGCCGCCGGACGAGCCCGCCCCGGCGCCCGAGCCCGTCTCGGCTCCGACGATCAAGCCCGAACCGGCCGCGCCCGCCCCGCCGCCGTCACCTCCGCCGGTGCGGCCGCCGGCCGACCCGGTGGTCGAGGCGCCCGCCGCGACTGCCCCGGGGGAGCCCGACGCCGCAGCAATACGCAGGCAGTGGTCCACGGTGCTGGACAAGGTGCGCGAACGCAGCCGCTCCCTTGCAGTGATGCTGGCCGGCGCGGTCGTCCGCGTCGTCGACGGCAAGACGCTCGTGCTCAACCACGAGTCGGCGCCACTGGCCAAACGCCTCAACGAGCAGCGCAACACCGAGGTCGTCGAGGAAGCGCTCAAGGATGCACTCGGCGTCGGGCTGAAAGTGCGCTACGAGGTCGGGTCCGGCGCCGAAGCGCCCGCACCCGCGGCGGCGGGTGCCGAATTCACCCAGGTCCAGCGCGACGAAGAGGAGCGCATGCTGGCCGAGGCCGGCAACGAAAACTCCGACATCCCGCGGCGGGACCCCGAAGAGGCCGCGCTCGAGCTACTGCAGAACGAACTGGGCGCCCGCCGCATCGACGGCGGCTAGGAAAGTAATTCAGCGCTCTTTCGGCCAAACAGGCGGAGAATCATATGCGTGAGCATGGCAACCAGGCTCGCAATGATCGGCTTGGCGTCGTCACTCGTGTCGTCGATGGCGGCATGTGGCGCAAGTCCTGCGCCCGCCCCGGGTCCCAGCACCTCGGCGGCGCCGTCGTCTACGGCGCCGATGAAGATCACTGATCCCTATTCGCCGAAGATTGATCCCGCGGCGTTCTCGACGACGATCGACAACTCCTTTCTGCCGATGGTTCCGGGCACCCGGACGATCTACCAGGCCCGCACGCCCGATGGTCTCCAAACGACGACGACCGAGGTCACCCGCGACACGAAGACGATCATGGGCGTCAAGACCGTGGTCGTCCACGACACGGTCAGCGTCGACGGCATCAGAACCGAAGACACGTTTGACTGGTATGCCCAAGACCGCGACGGCAATGTCTGGTATTTCGGCGAGGACACCCAGGAATTCCAGGACGGATCTACCGTCACGACAGGATCATTCGAGGCTGGCGTGAACGGAGCTCTACCCGGAATCGTCATGCCGGCCCATCCACACGTCGGCGATCAGTACCGCCAGGAGTTCGCGAAGGGTGTCGCCGAGGACACCGGCGAAGTTCTCAGCCTGACCGGCAGCGAAAGTTCCCCGCTGACAGGGCCTCTCGGCGATCTTCTGGTGACCAAAGACGCAGACTTTCTGGACCCCACCGCGCCTGCCGAGAACAAGTATTACGCGCGTGGGCGCGGACTCATCCTCACCACGGAAGCCGGTGTGCGCGATGAAGCCTTCAGGGTGGAGAAGTTCTGATCGACGCTAGGGCGTCCACCACGGCCGCAGGGGAAGGCCGCCGTCTTTGCCATTGTCGTCGAGCTTCACCGCGAGCACCTGGTGCAGCTGCACGACATTGGTCTCGAAGCCCAGCCGGGAGCCGGCCATGTACAGGCCCCACACCTTCGCGGTCGGCAGCCCGACCTCCTCGACCGCTTCGTCCCAGTGCTCGACGAGGTTGGCGCACCAGTCGCGCAACGTCAATGCGTAGTGGTGGCGCAGGTTCTCATCGTGCACCACTTCGAGGCCTACGTCCTGGGCCTCGGTGATGATGCGGCCGGAACCCGTCAGCTCGCCGTCGGGGAAGACGTAGCGGTCGATGAAACCACCAGTCGACATGGGGCGGTTATCCGGGCGGGTGATGCAGTGGTTCAGCAGCAGCGCGCCGGTGCGCATCTTCGCCTTCAGGAAGCCGAAGTACGACGCGTAGTTGTGCACGCCGATGTGCTCGGTCAGCCCGATCGACGACACCGCGTCGAAACCGGTTTCGGAGATGTCGCGATAGTCGCCGTGCCGCACTTCGGCCAGGTCGGCGAGGCCTTGTTCGGCGATGGCCTTTTGCGCCCACGCCGCCTGCTCCCGGGACAGCGTGACACCGATCGCCCTGACGCCGTGTCGCGCGGCGTAGCGAACCATGCCGCCCCAGCCGCAGCCCACGTCCAGTAGCCGGTCGCCGGGCTTCAGCTGCAGCTTGTCGAACACCAAGCGGTACTTGTTCTCCTGCGCCTCCTCCAGCGTGGCGTCGGAATGCGGATAGCACGCGCAGGTGTAGGTCATCGACGGGCCGAGCACCCACTCGTAGAACGTATTCGAAACGTCGTAGTGGTGGTGAATCGCCTCGGCGTCACGAGTCTTACTGTGCCGCAATCCCTCTGCGATGCGCCGCCAGCGCGGCAACGCCTCCTGCGGCGGCGGCGCGATCGGCTTGAGGTGCTCGATGCCGATGGAGCGCACGATGTTGGCAAGAACCCGCGCAGGCGGGCGCTTGAAGTCCATCTTCTCGGCGAGCGCGCGCAGTAGCTCGTATGGATCGCCCGGATGCACACCGTGAGGTTCGACGTCACCGGAGACGTAGGCCCGTGCCAGCCCGAGCTCACCCGGCGCCGTCGCGAGGTATGTCGTGCCGCGCGGCGTCAGGAGGTCCAGGCCCAGCGCGGCGTCCTCGGGTCCGGCGGTACTTCCGTCGTACGCGCTGAATTTGAGCGGCAGTTGACCTCCCGCCGCGAAGATCTCGAGGATCTCGGCCAGCGTCAGCTTCCTGGGCGGCGCGCCCATCTCATGCTCTTTGTATGTCGTCATCGTCTTTGCACCGCCTTCGCGTACAGGTCGAGCAACCGTGAATCGGGGTCGTAGGTCTTCTTCACGGTTTTATAGGCTTCCCCGCCATAGAGTTCGTCGAACTCATCCCGAGAATAAAACGCGTCGGAGTAGAGCGACTTGTGTCCGTCCAGCTCGCTGACCTTGCGTTCTATCAGCTTGTTCGTGTGCCCTTCCTCAGCACCGACCGGGACCGACGACCAGAAGCCGACGTTGACATACGTGTGATGCGGTGCAATCGGGTACAGCGGCCAGCCGGCGTGGTCGCGCAGTCGTAAGGGGCACAGCCAGATCGGCTCGATTGGGACGTTGTCCAGGAACCAGCCGAGGAACTCGGCGCATCGGCCGATGGGCACCTCGACGTCCTGGACGACGCGTTCCAGGGGTGGCCGCCCGTTGCGCTTCTCGATGCGGTCGGCGATGTTGAACCGCTGGTCGTAGGCGATGAGCTTCCAATAGAAGCTGCTGCGCCGGTAGCGCCGCGGCCACCACCGCCTGATCTTCGGGTTCTGCGCGCCGAATGCCCGTGAGCACCAGAACCAGTCGGTGTCCCACCGCCACAGGTAGTCGTGAATGGTCAGCCGGTCGTGCTTCTCCGCGCCGTCGTGCTGGATGGACCGGTAGTAGATGCGTTGGCCGGTGTAATCGCTGACCGGGCCCGGGGTAGCGGTTTTTACGCCGATACACAGGTAGCTTTCATCCGCGCTGAACACGACGCCGTCGAGATAGTCGACGGGGGTGCCGTCGATGCCGCCGGTCTCGATGATCCGGTCCATCGCCGCGACCAGCTCCTGCAGAGAGTGGAAGCGCAGGTGTCTCAGCGCGACGAACGGCTTGACGGGTTCCAGCTCGATCTTCAGCCTGACCGAATAGCCCAGCGTGCCATACGAATTCGCGAACGCCCGGTAGAGGTCGGCGTTCTGCTCGTGAGATGCGGTGACCACTTCGCCTGTGCCGGTGAGAATGTCCATCTCGATGACCGACTCGTGCGGCAGGCCGTTGCGGAACGACGTCGACTCGATGCCGAGGCCGGTGACCGCACCGCCGAGGGTGATGGTCTTCAGCTGCGGGACGACGAGCGGCGACAGCCCGTAGGGCAGCGTCGCGGCGACTAGGTCCTCATAGGTGCACATGCCCGCGACGTCGGCCGTCCGCGCCTCCGGATCGACGGAGATGACCCCGGTCAGACCCGAGGTGTCCAGACCCTTTACGTTGCTCTTCGCACGGGTGCGGAACAGGTTCGACGTCGGTTTGGCCAGGCGGACCGTGGCCTTCGGCGGGATGGCGCGGTAGCTGGCAAGTAGCCGCTGCACGCCCGTGGCGTGAGCAGCACGTGCCTCGATTGCCGGAACAAACACGGATATACGCTAGTCCGCGGCTGCAGCCGATGCGACCGCACAACGATGAGGGGAGTATCACGTAATGGGACAGGTCAGCGCGTCCAGCAGCATTCTGGTCGACGCCCCACCGGAGAAAGTGTTGGCGGCCGTCGCCGATTACCAGTCGGTCCGCCCGAAGATCCTGTCGTCGCACTACCGCGACTACCAGGTGCTCCAGGGCGGACACGGTGCAGGCACCGTCGCGAGGTGGAAGTTGCAGGCCACCAAGTCGCGGGTCCGCGATGTCAAGGCCGACGTCGACGTGGCCGGGCACACGGTGATCGAGAAGGACGCCAACTCGTCGATGGTTACCAACTGGACCGTCGCACCCGCCGGATCCGGCTCGTCCGTCACGCTCAAGACGTCGTGGCAGGGCGCAGGCGGCATCGGTGGCTTTTTCGAGAAGACGTTTGCGCCATTGGCGCTGAAGAAGATTCAGGCCGAGGTCTTGGACAACCTCAAGAAGGCCGTCGAAAGCAGCTAGCGCTGCTGCGCGCCGAGGAATCCTGCGATACCGCGCACCACGGCGTCGGCGTACTTCTGCCTGCCCTCTTCGGTGGTGATCAGGCCGACGTCGGCCGGGTTCTTCATATTGCCCAGCTCGACGAGGATCGACGGGTACTGCGCCAGGTTCAGCCCGGTCAGATCGGCGCGGGGATACAGGCCGCCAGAGCCGATGTAGGTCGCCGGGACCAGCCCTGACGCCTGGAGTTGGTCCCGCATGACCTGGGCGAACTGAACCGACGGGCCTGCCTGCACCTGGTTGAGCGGCGGCGACGAGTAGTTGACGTGGAATCCGCGCCCGGTCGGCGGGCCGCCGTCGGCGTGGATGCTGACGACGGCGTTGGGCTTCAGCGAGTTGGCCATCTCCGCGCGTTCGTCGACGCACGGGCCCAGGCCGGTGTCGTTGCCGCGCGACATCGCAGTGCGCACACCCAGCGCGGTCAGCGACTGGCGGATCCGCAGCACGGTGTCCCAGTTGAAGGTGTGCTCGGGATAGCCGTTGTCGGTCGAGGTGCCGCTTTCCTGGCAATTCTTGGTGCCGCCGCGGCCGGTCGGCACCTGGCGGCTGATCGAGCTGTCATTGGCGCCGTTGTGGCCGGGGTCGAGGAAGACGATCATGCCTGCGATGTTGGCGGGCGCGGCGGAAGCCGGGCTGGCGATCGTCGACGCGGCGACGATTAGGCAGGCAGCCGCGGTCGCGCCGACACGCAGGGTCGCTGACACGTGCACGGCGTCAAGGTAGCCCGCGTGCGTCTACGCTTGGAAGGCCGACCCGCCGCACGCATGCGAGCGAAACCAAGTCGAGACCAATACGCAAGGGGACCGTCATGCAACCCGAAGGCCAGCCCGACATGTCGGCACTCCTCGCGCAGGCGCAGCAGGTGCAGCAGAAGCTGATGGAAGCCCAGGAGCAGCTGGCCAACGCCGAGGTGCACGGGCAGGCCGGTGGCGGCCTCGTTCAGGTCACCATGAAGGGCAGCGGCGAGGTGGTCGGCGTGTCGATCGACCCGAAGGTCGTCGACCCAGACGACGTCGAGACACTGCAGGATCTCATCGTCGGTGCGTTGACCGACGCGGCGCGTCAAGTGACCATGCTCGCGCAGGACCGGCTCGGGCCGCTGGCCGGCGGGATGGGCGAGCTGGGAATACCGGGGCTGTAGTTGTTCGAGGGCCCCGTCCAGGATCTGATCGACGAGCTGGGCAAGCTGCCCGGTATCGGTCCGAAGAGTGCGCAGCGCATCGCGTTTCACCTGCTGTCGGTGGAGCCGCCGGACATCGACCGGCTGACAGCGGTGCTGGGGAAGGTCCGCGACGGGGTGAAGTTCTGTGCGGTGTGCGGCAACGTGTCCGACGACGACCGCTGCCGAATCTGCTCCGACCCGCGCCGGGATGCGTCGCTGGTGTGTGTCGTCGAGGAGCCCAAAGATGTCCAGGCCGTCGAGCGGACCCGCGAATTCCGCGGCCGCTATCACGTTTTGGGCGGTGCGCTCGATCCGCTGTCGGGTGTCGGACCCGAGCAGTTGCGAATCCGTGAGCTGCTCAACAGGATTGGCGAACGCGTCGACGGCGTCGACATAGCCGAGGTGATCATCGCGACCGATCCGAACACCGAGGGCGAGGCGACGGCGACCTAC
The DNA here is from genome assembly GCA_046735135.1 of Actinomycetota bacterium. GTDB lineage: Bacteria > Actinomycetota > Actinomycetes > Mycobacteriales > Mycobacteriaceae > Mycobacterium. Next base: position 2,115 of record JBKPSU010000133.1, on the reverse strand, counting down.
CTGGTCCGGATGCTGCGCGACATACCCGGTTTGACCGTGACCCGCATCGCGTCCGGCCTGCCGATGGGCGGCGACCTCGAGTTCGCCGACGAGCTCACGCTCGGTCGTGCGCTGTCCGGCCGTCGCGCGCTGACCTAGGCGGCGAGACTCCCGCCCCGGTCGATCAGTGCCGCCTCGACCCTGGCCAGCCACTCCTCGGGACGGTCTTCGGCTATCACGCGAATGACGATCCAACCCATCGCCTCCAACATTCGAAGTCGGGCGATGTCCTTGACGTACTGCTTGCGATCCTTGCGGTGATGATCGCCGTCGTATTCGACCGCGATCATGAAGTCCCGCCAGCCCATATCGAGAAATGCGACCGGTCGCGTCGTCCCCGCCAACACCGGTATCTGCGTCTCCGGACGCGGAAATCCGGCGTCGTGCAACATCAACCGGATCCGGCTTTCGCGCGGTGACTCCGAGCCGCCGTCAATGAGCGGAAGGAGCTCGCGAAGCTGCCGTACGCCCCTCGCCCGCGGATACCGCTCGACGAGTGCCAGCACCTCATCGATCGAGAACCTTTGATTCCACATGAGCGCGTCCAACCGAGCGAGAGCCTGCGGGCGGTCGAGGTGGCGGCCGAGGTCGAAAGCGGTGCGGACCCTTGTGGTGACGGGCAAGCCCGCGATGCGGGTGATCTCGTCGCCGGCCACTCGCTCCGTGCGGGGAACCAGGCCCTCCTGCGCTGAGCATTTCGCCGCGGCGAGCTCGATGGGCACATCCGGGTCCACCCACGGCGCTCCGTGCATGGCCGATGCGGCCACGCCTGAGACCACGCCCTTGCGGCGTGAAGCGAGCCATGCCCCTATCGCCCGATCCCGCAGCGAGACATCGCAGCCCTTGCGGACATACACACCACGAAAGAGATTTCTGTACCAGCGCGAGAGCTCGTGACGTGTCACCACCCCCGACGCGACGGCTTCGCCGCCCAAGATGACCTCACCCATGGCTGCATGGTGCCCGCAGCCACCGACATGTGTGGAAATCCGAGTTTGCAGGGAAAGTGCGAGAAGACGTCTGCAAAACTCGGGTTTCGCGGCGCCCTACGCGCGGCGGGGTGCGGCGAGCCGTTCGCGGCGTAGCAGGTCGACCTCTGGCAGCTCGAGCGGTGGCAGGTCGCCGACGACGCGGGACAGCAGATGATCGGCGAGCTGCGGGTTGCGGGCCAGGCACGGACCATGCAGATACGTGGCGATGACGCTGCCCTGCACCGCTCCATCGATGCCGTCACCGGCCCTGTTGCCCGCACCCTTCGTCACCCGGGCCAATGGCTTGGCCTCGGCGCCCAACACCGTTCCGCCGCGGTGATTTTCGAAGCCGGTCAGCTTCTCCGTCATACCGTCTATCAACGGGTCCGACACCACCTCGCCGATCGTTCGCGTCGGCTGCGGCGACGTCGTCAGGTCCAGAAGGCCGACGCCGTCGACCCGCTCACCCGCCGATGTCTCATACCAGTGCCCGAGCACCTGGATCGCCGCACAGATCGCGAGCACCGGCGCGCCTTTCGCCGCCGCCTCCTGTAGGCCGGGGTACCGGATGAGGTGCCGCGTCGCGAGGCGTTGCGCGTAGTCCTCGGCACCGCCGAGCGTGTACATGTCCAGCGTGGAGGGCACCGGGTCGTCGAGCGTGATCTCCACGATCTCGGCGTCAAAACCCCGCAGCCGCAACCGTTGCCGCAGCACCACCGAATTGCCGCCGTCGCCGTACGTGCCCATCACATCGGGCAGCACCAACCCGATCCGCACCGTCGAATCAGCCACGGCCGCCCCGCCCGAACGTCCGGTTCAGCTGCAGGAACGCGGTGTAATTCGCCACCACCTCGACATGTCCCGGCCGACACGACGTGATGGCCTCAACGGCGTTGTGCACCAACGTGTGTTCGACGCCCGCATAACCGAGCCGTACCGCCAGATCCGTTCCGCGCTCGCCCGCGGCCACCACGGGATGGTCGACGAAATGCTCGAAGTTGACGTCCCACAGCCATGACAGGTCTTCGCCGTCGGGCACCTGCCCGTTCACCGATATCACCACCGAACCCGCGTCGGTGTCGACCATCGACAGCGCTTCCTGCCA